>CALMSP010000273.1 GCA_937872405.1 uncultured Saprospiraceae bacterium
AGCACATCATCCCAATCGCAATGACCCACAATCCAAGGGGTCTTGTAACGGGCGAGTTCGGCTGCAGCAGCCTCAACTAATACGACCGTTGTGTTCGGATGCTTCTGCAAATACGTAGCGGGTACTTCATCTGTAATGGGGCCTTCCAACGTTCTGCGTATGATGGGGGCTTTACCTTCGCCCCATGCCATTAATATAATGCGCTCTGCGGCCAGAATCGTCCCTACTCCCATGGTGATCGCTTTGCGCGGTACATTCTCTTCGCCAAAAAAATCACTGGCAGCATCTGTGATGGTAATGTGATCGAGTGTGATGAGGCGCGTGCGCGACTCCTGCCCAGAGCCAGGCTCGTTAAAACCGATATGCCCGGTACGCCCAATGCCCAGTATTTGCAAGTCTAAGCCGCCAAAATTCTTGATTTTTTCCTCGTATTCGCGGCAGTAAGCATCCACCGTGGCGCGGGGTTGCGTACCATCAGGTATATGAATATTTTCGCGCGGCATATCCACATGATCGAAAATGTTTTCATTCATAAACCGTACATAGCTTTGCAACTGATTCGGTTGCATCGGATAGTACTCATCCAAATTGAAAGTAACGACGTTGCGGAAGCTCAAACCCTCTTCGCGGTGCATCCTGACCAATTCGGCGTACACGGTGGTTGGGGTAGAGCCAGTAGCCAATCCGAGCACACAGCGCTTACCAGATGCCGCCTTTTGGCGAATCAAATTGGCCATTTCTTGCGCTACAGAGCGCGAAGCCTCGCCCGATGTGGCATATACCTGCGCGGGTATTTTTTCCAAATGATTGTGATACATAAAAATGCTACTATTTTTGTAGTTTATAATGCCTGAAGCATCATAAAATGATGGTTTATGCGTCTGAATCAGCTGATTGTTGATGGGATTATAATTGTATTCGGCGTGTCAACCATTTGCATGACGCCGCTTCGATTAACGTCTTATTTTTAGGGCGGTTTCGGGGAGATTCCGTTTTCTGCAAACAAATTTGCAAATTTTTGCGGTTTTTTGCAATTTTTTTCCTTGATTTGTTTCAATAAATTTTTTCACCTGCCAGAAAATGCCAGATTGCCATGTTAAAAGAAGAACGGATGTCCATGATATTAAGAGAAATCAACATTCATAACAAGGTATTAATCTCGGATTTAAGTCAAAAGCTTGATGTATCAGAAGATACCGTTCGGCGGGATTTGCAAGAACTTGCCAATTCCAACCAGGTTATCAAGGTGCGCGGCGGTGCGCTATCCAAATCGTATAGTGCTTATTCCTACCATGAGCAGGATATTTATGCCCATCGGGAAAAAATTATCATTGCCCGTAAGGCAGTAGAGCTGCTCAAAGACGGGATGCTGGTGCTTATCAGCGGCGGTTCTACCAATCTGGAAATTGCTCGGTTAGTGCCGCCACATCTGAAAATCACCTTTCTAACAGTGAGCCTTTCCACGGCTATGCAATTGCTGGAGCATCCTAATAGCGATACCATTTTTCTCGGCGGTCAGCTATCCAAAAGCGCCCGCATCAGCGTGGGCGGCGAAGTGATTGGTAAGCTGGCGGAAGTGCGCCCCGATATTTGTTTTATCGGTACAAATGGTATTGATGCCATAGCTGGTATTACAGAATCGGACTGGGAGGTGGTCACGGTAAAAAAAGCAATGATCCAAGCCTCGGGGAAAGTGGTGCTGTGCACGATTGCCGAAAAACTCAATTCGATACAGAAAATTAAGGTGTGTGATGTGAGTCAGATTGACCTGCTCATCACCGAACTTAACCCACTGCACGACACTCTGGCACCCTACTGGAATACAGGCGTTCAAATTATTTGATTATAAACAATTGATTTTCAGTAACATACTGCCATCAATCTACCTCTTTCCCAATCGAAGCACTCCACAGTTCGTGCCACTCTTCGCGGGTAAGCTGGATGTGCAACGCCGCTACGGCCGCTGCTATGCGTTCGATATTGATAGTCCCCAGCACTGGCAACAATTTGGCAGGATGCCGCAGCAACCAAGCCAGTAGTATTTGATCAGGCGTGGCACCTGTACGTTTGTTGGCGAGGGTTTGGGCTGTATTCAGAATACGTGAAATGCGCTCATCAGCAGCGGCACGAAACAGCGCCCCACCTCCTAACGGCGACCACACCATCGGGCAAAGGCGATACCGCAAACACTGATCAAAAGTACCATCATGAAATGGTTCCAAATGTATCATATTAGCTTCTACTTGATTGGTAATCAGCGGAAAATAGGTATGTAATAATTCAAATTGTGATGGCGTAAAATTGGATACCCCAAAATGCCGCACCTTGCCTTCTTGGCGCAAGCGGGTAAAGGCCTCCGCCACGTCATGAGGATGCAGCAGCACATCTGGGCGATGCAGCAATAGCAAATCGAGATAATCGGTATGCAGATTTTTCAGCGACTGCTCCGCCGACCAAATGATATGCTCCATACTGGTATCGTATGATTTGATATGATGATGCGGCCGATTGGGTGTTACTAATTTGATACCACATTTACTAACCAACTGCATATCAGCTCGCAAATTGGGTTGCAAACGCAAGGCTGCACCAAATTCTGCTTCCGTTGTGTAATGTCCATAAATATCAGCATGATCAAAAGTGCTGACACCTAATTCTAAACACTGCGTCATCAGTCGAAGCATTTCTTGCGTACTCAGCTGTCGCCCCCAAATACCCCAATTCATCACGCCGGCTACGATGCGCGAAAAAATCGGCCCGCCTTCCGCCATTGTTACATTTTTTATCATTTTAAGTTAATGTGTTAATGTGTTAATGTGTTAATGTGTTAATGTGTTAATGTGTTGATGTGTTAATGTGTTGATGTGTTGATGTGTTGATAAAATACTGAAAATTAATGAATTACAACAATAGTAAGTCGTATTTATAAAATTGCAACGGTTGCTTTTAAATGTTCGTTTTTGTGAATCATTACTTCGCAAATAATCAATCCTTTTCCGGCAGCATGATGCATTCTACTCGGCGATTTTGTTGTCGCCCATCGCTGGTGTTATTATCTCCTACGGGCCGATCGGCTCCGTATCCTTTGAAAATCAATTGATTAGGTTGTATATTTTGTTGTAATAAATAATCATGTACGGTTTGGGCCCGCTTTTCCGATAGCACTTGATTAGCTGCTGCATCGCCTGTGTTATCGGTATGTCCGCTTATTTCAAAGCGCTTATTTGAGTTGCGTTTTATAAAATCCGCCAGCGCATGTAGTTCCTGCTCTGCACCAGGCAACAATTCCCATTTACCGGTAGCGAATTGCACATTGCGAAAAGTGTAAGGTTTTGTGCTTGTTACGATAGGTAACAACCCCTCCGCGCGTCCGATGTACACGGCGTCAATAGCATAATAAGCGATGCGTTTTATCGTACGGTAAGTGCCAACATATTTACCATTGTTGTAAGCATTTGCTTCGGCTTCGGCCGCAACTTCGGGTTTATTTACTAATGTTTTAACGTCGGTAAAAAAATTGCCGATTGTAAAATAACGATAAGGTTTATCTGGTATAAAATCCCAGCTAAATAACTGCCATTCGCCAGCAGGCGGAGCAGCTATATCTGTCATATACAGTTGCGGTTTGAGTTGAAACGCTTTTTCGACAGAAGTGCCCGACATATCATACATACTAAAATAAACGCCAATATTATTTACCAGCATCGGACGTACAGGGGCGAACTTTCCATAAATATAACGAATATGATGCGTGGCTAAACTATCATGCTGATAGAGCCAGAATTGCACGCGATAATTTTGCCCCGGTGTGAGCGGTTTGCTCAATTTTCCTTGTATAAACTCATGATAATCAGTAGATTGTTTTGTATCAAATTGAGGAAGATACATAATAAGTCCAACGGATGTGATGCCTTCCTGTGGAATAGGCGTATGACAAGCGGCGGCTTCCGGTGTGTACGATAGAATATCGGGCGTAGAATACGAGAACGTTTTCCAGTCTTTCAGCATGACGTTAAAACGTTCGGACATAGCAGTAGGTTTGCAGGGTATCAATTGGATCCCAGGTTGCCATTCTTCAAATCCAGGGTTCATAACAAGATTCTGCGAAAGTAAGTAAAATGGCGTAAAACATAATAAGATCAGGGCATTTTTCATAATGGTGATTCGGTTAGCATTCATTTTGTAATAGAATGCTATCTTTTTAAAAAAGTAACACCCAATGCAGTGTGGGCATCATTTCCTGAATTACATTTGCAGTAATATTTGGTCACAAAACATTTCAAAACAAAGATGGAACAATTCAACAAGTATGTAGAAGAACTAACCAGCATGGTTGTTCAATATGCGCCCAAGCTGGTGCTGGCGCTGTTGGTGCTATTTGTGGGGCTGAGCATAATCAACAGAATATCAGCTTGGATGAGTCGAGCGATGCAAAAAAGTGGAGTCGGCGATGATATTCGCCCTTTTTTGGCTTCTATGCTGGGTATTTTGCTCAAGGTGTTGCTTATTTTCAGTGTAGCCGGCATCGTAGGCATCGAGACCACTTCTTTCGTGGCAATGCTAGCGGCAGCGGGTTTTGCGATTGGCATTGCGCTACAGGGTAGCCTGAGCAATTTTGCGGCTGGCATTTTACTCCTAATTTTTCGGCCCTACAAAGTAGGCGATCTGATTGGGGTAGAAGGGCAAACTGGGCATGTCAAGGAAATTCAAATGCTTAACACCATTATGCTGGCCTTGGATAATCGGACGATCATTATTCCGAATGCAATGGCGATTAGCGGCATCATTACCAATCTGTCGGCGCAGCAGTACCTACGAGTGGATCTACAGATTGCCATTCCTTACGAAGAAAATTTTGAGCTCGTGCGCGAGATTATATTGGATGCATTGAAAGGTACACCCAAAGTACTGGATACGCCAGCGCCTTTTGTTGGAATTGAGGATTTTGATTCACATAGCGTGACAGTGGCCATGCGCCCTTATGCCAGCACAGAGGATTACTGGGACGTCTATTTTGAGGCACACCGTCGGGTGAAGCGCGCCTTGAGCGAAAACGGTATCCGGGTGGCGTATGCGGAAGGGGTGGAGTTAGGGCAGATTGGGTTGTGATAGGGTGATAGGGGTGTGACGTGAGTGTAGGTCCATCACCTATCACCTAACCACTATAACTTAGCGATCAGTTCGGCGTTTCAGTTCATCCCGAATTTCAGCAGCACGCTCATAATTTTCCCCAGCCAGCGCATCTTCGAGCATTTGCTTCAGATCAGCAGTAGAATAAGCCGAAAGCGGCGAATCCGGTACCGGTTGCGCTGCAAAAAAATCGTCGCTTGGTTCTTCCACCGCAATAGCCGCCTCATCGAGCACACGCTCATTAGCAAATATCGGACAGCTAAAGCGCAACGCCAACGCCAGCGCATCCGATGTGCGCGAATCTATCTCCAAAATAGCACCGTCGGGCTTGAGGTACACTAATTTTGCAAAAAAGACCCCGTCCACCAGATCGGCGATCACAATCTCCAGTAAGGTAACCTCCAATGCCAGCAGCGAAGCCTTCATCAGGTCGTGCGTGAGCGGCCGATTAGGCGTGATATCCTGTAAAGCCATAGCGATAGACTGCGCCTCCGCACTCCCAATAACAATAGGCAAACGCCGGTTGTGGTGCCGCTCTTTCAAGATGACCACAAAGCTACTGGGTTGAGATTCACTATTCGCTAATGCCAGTATTTCCATTTCTATCTTTTCCATATCATGCCTTTTCGTCGTAAAGCGTTTTGCTTTTTAGCCTCCCACTATGGGCTTTTGCGAAGGTAGTGAGGCAGAATGTATGATGATTTTGAAAAATGGACAATGAGGCGTAGC
>CALMSP010000274.1 GCA_937872405.1 uncultured Saprospiraceae bacterium
CTGAGCGCAGCCACAAAACTGGTGTCCCGACGACGCGAGTCAAACACCTGCACGCCCGTAATAAGCAGTGGTGGCGGCTTCAGATGCATAGCAGCGTTAGCTAATGCCCCTCGATTGAGCAAGGCATAGCCATCATCCATCCCCAACAGATACGTGTGACTATCCAATAAGATAATACTCTCAAAATCAGGGGCTAAGGACAAATTGAACACGGTGTGCTGCCCCGCCGACCACACAGCAACTTTGTCGTTGTATATCTGGAAATAGTCATCGTACAACCCTTGTTTTAGCTCGAAATGCTGATTATTCGGTGCTATAAGATAGGGCATATCAGCAGCCGGCTCCAGCCGAAGTGTCTGAGGATTAAACACTAAAAACGTTGCGCCTGATTTGATCAAAATACGATCGCCTACTTGCTTCAAATCAATTTTATACTCTGATGATAGCCCGTCAGCTTGCGAAAAGGCATACAACGACTGAATATTCTCCAATGCCGCATCCAATTGCAACCGGTACAAACCTCGATTTGGATTGACCACCCAAACGTAACCAGCATCATCAAAAACCATCTTTTTGATCGGTTCATTAAAACCCGCTATCCGATGCGCCAACTCCCACCGCCCTTGCTTGTCTTTCCGAAAAATCGTTAGCCCAGTATAAGTTCGCTGCAGCAGCACATCGGGTTGCCGAGGATGCCGCAGCGTTACCCAACCACCTGTCACATCCGAAATTTTACGTAGCTTGCCTCCTGGCTCGAAGCAAAAAGTGCCATTATTATGGCCAATAATCATTTGATTATCAAATATTTGCAGTTGCCATACCTGCCCTTGTGTGCCTGGTATAAGCCGGAAAGGCATCTCCGTAGCTGGTTGCGTTGGCCAGGGGCGCACATACACACCCTGATTAGACCCCACAAATAGCTGATTATCAAACAATACGGCGGCGTACACTGTTCCAACAACGCCATTTTTGTCGCGGAAAAGCGTCAATGGGCTGCTCAACTCGAGTAAGTCTATACCTTTATCCAACCCAATCCAGAGATTGTGCGCCCGATCTTCGTGCAACGCTAATACCGTGTTATTTTGCAATCCATTCCGTTGATTAATATGATGCAACAACTCGCCCTCGGCGCTCACAATATAAACCCCGTTGAGAATGGTACCAAATGCAAAACGCCCGTCGCGCAGCCGAACAGCCTTGTTTAACTGATTGATTTTCAATGCCTTTTGCACCTCGCTTGACCACCTTTGGAAGCGATCGCCATCATATTCAAATATGCCATCGTTAGCGGTACCCGCTAAAAATCCGTCTTTTCCAAAAGGCAATAGGCACACAATTGCTTTGTCAGCGAGCATTTCACTACCCGACACAAATTCAAATCCATTGTTGTGTTGTAGCTCAAAAATACCCCGCCCAATCACTGGCAGTAGCAGCCGCTCACCAATTTGTTGCATAAACATGATGTTACCAGGCGGCGCAAGCCTTCTTACACGCTGATAATCAAAGTAATAGATAACCGAAAAAGATTGAAAAAAGACCAAATCATTTTTGATGAAAATGTGCCAGAATTCTTCGCGACTGGCAATACTGTCGGGCAGGCCAGCGGAAAGCGAATGATACGTTAGTTGATTGTTCTGCCGAGTCCAATAACCGAATTCTCCAAAAGCACCCGTAAAAATAGTACCTTTAGCATCGCAGGCTACGGCTCGGACCGTCTGCTGATGCGGCAGCGGCCAAGTCGCCCAAGCAGAGCCATTAAATTCTAATAAACCAGCGGAGTTGCCAAATAACATCAACTGCTGCGGCGTCTGAGCGATAGCCCAATTCTGATTGTGTGCCTGGTACTGATCTTTGTCAAAATTAATAACTCGGGGTATTTCTTGCGCTTGCAATGAACTGAAAATCAATATTTTGCAAGCCAACAACAGTACCTTGACCCAACCCTGCGCCGTGGCATTTGCTTTTGCTAAAAGTGGCAAACGCCATTTAAGCATCCTCATACAGTACCGTTTTTTTTTGAAAAGTGGCAAAGCAGTAAATGCTAAAAAAAACGCCCAATGCAAATCTTTTTTCCGTTTTTGTTGTTCTTGAACAATGCAATTGCTGAAAATATTATTTGCTATGCAAAATAGCAAAATTATTGGTTCATTAATTTGGCAATTCGCAATTATTCATTTCCAAAGCTGCTCAACAAGGTTTTTTATGATGAAACAGTTCAAGCACCTACTCGAAAAATCCGCTTTCGGCGTATGCAGCTATCTCGGTGAGAAGATGGGCATTGCTTCCGCTACTGTCAGGCTATATTTCATTTATATTTCCTTTATCACCCTGGGGTCGCCACTCTTGTTGTACTTTTTTGCTGCATTTTGGCTGAACATTCGCCGCTATTTGAAAAGCGGTAAAAACTTGCTCTGGGGATAATGATACGATTTATAGTTTCATAAAAATCTTGATTTTTTTTATCCCTCTTGTTTAAATCTCTATTTTTCAGCCTTTTACTCACTCAATAATTGTAATATATGACAGGCAACCACACCTGCGGTCTCTGTGCGTAGCCTGCTCGCGCCCAGACTCACCCCCTGCCAGCCCTGCTCTAATGCGTGACGAATTTCGGTGGGCGAAAAATCACCCTCGGGCCCAATGAGCACTAATGCCGGCTCGCCTACTTGGTACACTTGCTTCAGATGCGGATAGGCTGGGACATTCAAACACGCTATAAACCTTTGATAATCTGCATTTTGAACAATAAAATCTTTTAAAAAGACTGGTTCGCGCAGCTGCGGTAGGATGGCCTTGAGCGATTGTTTCATAGCAGCAACCAATATTTTTTCTAAGCGGTCGGCGCGAATCTGCCGGCGCTCGGAGCGCTCGCACCACAAGGGCGTTATGACATCTACGCCAATTTCTGTAGCTTTTTCCAAAAACCATTCAAAGCGCTCTATGCTTTTGGTAGGCGCTATGCCTATGTGTACTCGCGCGGGCGGCGGTGCAAGCTGGCGTTGTTGCTGAATAGCTACGCGGCAAGCCTTTTTGGTGGCTTCTGTTAGCATCCCTTCGTACCATGCGCCTTTACCATCTACCAGCGTAATTGGATCGCCGGGCTGCATTCGTAGCACTTGCACACAATGGCGGGCTTCCTCCTCGTGTAGCCGCGCTTCCCCATTTTGAATATCGGCAGTAAAAAATAAATTCATACCTTTCAAAGGTCTATAAAAATGCGGCAACCGTCGTAAAAAATATTACCAAATTTTAAAAATAGAGTACCTTTAAATTCTGTTTTGTCAAACAGATATTGAGAAAAAGCGTTATGTAGGTATTTTAAGCTCCTGCTTAAAGTGGGCAATTCGTATTATATTAGCGATACTGCACAGAAATTACTTTTCAAAACATTGATATTCATAAATTTACAATCATTAACATTATTACATGGATATTTTGATTATGGCTGGGCAACTCATGCTTAGCTTGATGATTCTGGTTACATTACACGAATTAGGACACTTCCTGCCAGCGCGCTGGTTTCATACAAGGGTAGAAAAATTCTATCTATTTTTTGATCCTTGGTTCGCATTGGTTAAAGCCAGAAAAATAGACGGACAATGGAACGTGGCTAGTATTTTCAATAAAAACAAAGCCTACCCGGATGAGCGGAAAGATGTAACCGAGTACGGCATCGGCTGGCTGCCGCTGGGCGGTTATGTGAAAATAGCTGGCATGATTGATGAAAGCATGGATACGGAGCAAATGAAGCAGCCGCCACAGCCTTGGGAATTTCGTTCTAAACCAGCTTGGCAGCGCCTGATCATTATGTTGGGCGGCGTCACAGTCAATTTCATACTCGGCTTCCTGCTGTATAGCATGGTGCTCTGGATTTGGGGAGAACAGTACCTGCCAGCGGCGAATGTCAAGCATGGTATTTATGTTGATTCTCTGGGTATAGAGATGGGCTTGCAAGATGGCGATAAAGTGTTAGCTGTTGGTAATCAGCCATTTGAAAAGTTTAACGACCGTGTGGTGGTGCGGGAAATTATTATCAATGATGCCAAAACCATCACGGTGGAGCGCAACGGCAAGGAGCTACAGCTTCCAGTTGACCCAAAGTTTGTGAGCATCCTGTCGAGTCGCAACAACAAAGATAAGGCGCTATTTGGGCCACGTATGGAGTTTACGGTGAAGGGTTTTAGTAAAAATGCACCCGCAGAAAAAGCGGGATTGCTCCCTGGCGACCGGATACTGGCGCTCAATGATACGCTAACGCCCTATTTTCATCAGTTTCTTTTTGCCATTCGCCAACATAAAAGTGAAGAAGTGCAAGTAACGGTGCTACGTAGTGGCGCGGATACGCTGCAGTTCAACATCGTCACGGCGGACAATGGCACCATTGGTGTGTATCCAGTGCCGTTTGACCTGCAACGCCAGGAATATAAACTTTTGGAGGCACTACCGCTGGGCGTCACGCAAGGTATTGGTTTCTTAGGCGATCAGATGAAAGCCTTTGGGCAGATGTTTCGAGGCAAGATCAAAGTATCCGAAAGCCTTGGCGGCTTAGGCTCTATCGGCGGTATGTTTGGCGCAGAGTGGCAATGGGAGCGCTTCTGGCGTATGACGGCTATCCTCTCGCTCATTTTAGCTTTTATGAATCTGCTACCCATACCTGCACTTGATGGTGGGCACGTCATGTTCTTGCTGTACGAAATGGTGAGCGGTCGCAAGCCCAGCGATAAATTTTTGGAATATGCTACCACTGTTGGCTTCATTTTGGTGTTGGGGCTTATTCTCTATGCCAATGGCTTGGACGTTTGGAGCGCCATCAAAGGGTGGTTTGGGCAATAAGTTAAGGATATATAGCATTCAACCTATTTCTATAGCTTTGATGCGCCATATTTCTTCAGGTGAAAACAAACTGGTGGAGACCGAGCACTATGAATTACTTTGAATTTTTTAATCTGAAGCCAGCATTTCAAATAGATGAAGGCGAGCTAAAGCGTCGCTTCTATGAAAATAGTAGGAAGTATCATCCTGATTTTTATACGTTAGCGTCAGAAGCAAAGCAAGCAGCAACCCTGGAATTATCCACGCTGAATAACCAAGCGTACCAAACACTTGCTGACCCCGACCGGCGCATGAAATACCTGCTCGAATACAAAGGCGTACTGGCAGCAGAAGGCAACAATGACATTCCGCCCGATTTTTTGATGGAAATGATGGAACTCAACGAAGCGCTCCTGGAACTGGAGATGGCGCCTGATGCCGAAGCCCTTGAAACATTGCAATACCAACTGAAAGCGCAGGAAGATACCCTTTATGCCGAAGTGGCGGCCATACTTGCTACCTATGACGACGACACCGCTACAGCTCAGGAACTTTCTGCCATTAAAGACTATTATCTAAAAAAGCGATACTTGCTGCGCATACGCGAAAGTCTGACTAAGCTCAATCTGGCATAAGAGAAATCTAAATTAGCACGGATTTTTTTTATGTATGACTACAAGTTTTCAGCATTTTGCCATATATTTGCAGTCGCTTAAAAAAAAATAGGTAACACCATTGCCGAAGTGGCGGAACTGGTAGACGCGCTGGACTCAAAATCCAGTGATGGCAACATCGTGTGGGTTCGAGTCCCACCTTCGGTACCAGCAATAGCAAAACTACAAATTACCGGAATGGCGGAATTGGTAGACGCACACGTTTCAGGGGCGTGCGGGGCAACCTGTGCGGGTTCGAGTCCCGCTTCCGGTACAAACATGGGAGAAGGCGTCCTACGGCTTGGAGCCGTAGGACGCCTTCTCCCCTTCGAACCCTTCACCAAATTTTCTTTACCTCCTCCTGCTTCACCGGCATGCCAATGCTATCTTGTAGCTTAGTCCAATCCAACGCCAATTCCTTGTGAATAAGCGCTGTATTGCAAAGCGAACCGTTTCTTTTGCCAACCAAGTCAAGATAAGACGAAAACTCCCAATCTTCCAAATGAGACACTAAATTTGCTCGGAGCGGATTTTGTAAAATATACCGAAAACAGGTCAAGGTATAATCCTCCTGCATAAGCGCACTGCTCACCTGCTTCCGTTTCGTTTTTTGTTGGAAAAGAGAGCCAGTCAGTTGCTCTTGGCGTTGAATCGCCTGCGCGTAACTACTTAGCATGGTTTTTAATCCCCGACTAAAAGCAGTAACCGCAATCTCCCGATTGGATTGGGCTACTTGCGCTATCGTTCGCTCGTCGGTTTTGACTAAAAAGTGAAAATGATTGGGCATCAGGCAGTACGCCAAAAAATCGCAAACCGGCAGCAGGTGGGTACGCATCTTGCGCAAAAAGAATAGATAATTCTCCCTGCTGTAAAAAATAGTTTGTCGGTTATTACCGCGATTATACACATGATAAAGCGCATTCGGATGCATGACATTTTTTCTGTTTAAGACGATGATGGAAAAAGAAAGTCACGCAGGTGCGCGAGGTTGCGTGAGGCGGTGAGGCGTCCTACCGCTTCGAGCGGTAGGACGCCTCACGTTGATCAAAGCCACCAATTCCTTGATTATAAACAATGCCCAATTACACATGCCAAGATATTTTTTGTTGGATCAAGCAACCCTCATGCAAATTATGTGTTACCTTTACGTTAAATTTATGTAAACTCAGACAAAACAAATGAAACGGGTCCTCGTTCTGGGCGACGATAACGCTCATCGAAGTCAAATGGCGGAAGGATATCTTCGCTTCTATGCAGAAAACAAAGCCTTGTATTTTAGTGCAGGTTTGCAGGCAGCGCCGAATTTGCATCCAATGGCAATACGGGTAATGGAAGAAGATGGCATTGATATCTCCGCCCAACATCCCAAAATAATTACAACTTTTGCCGATGAATTTTTTGATTTTGTAATTAGTCTGTCGGAGCTTATTGTAGAATTGCCGTCAACGATTCAAGCTGCTCATTTTATGAGTCTGCCCTTGTTCAACCCATCTCAAGGCACTGGTGTGTCGCCGGATGTACAGCTACTGGCATTCCATCAATGTCGGGAAGCTATCAAAAAGCAGATGCTAATCTTTATTGGAAAGGAGCTAATCGAACCAGCGCTGCTTACCTAATATTAGGTATTTTTTCGATAATGTGCGGAAAAGGGATTTTGAACTGTCTATTTTTATCCGAAACCCCTATGTATTACAGGTCTTTCACCGAATTGCGGTCGGTGAGGATGTCTTTTAGTTCTTTCAAAAACTGATACTGGTGCGGCATGACCTTTTTGAAAGCATCTTTCAATACAACAAAGGTGCCGGTTTCCATATCTTTGATCGTTTCTTTGAGTTGTACAGCGTCTTCATATAACATACGCTTCAACGACGGAATATCATGCCAATCGCCTTCTACGGCATAGGCTGTTCTGGTAGCGCCATTGCTTTGCTCTACGGGGTCGAGTTCAATCATGCGATCCTCCGCTACGGATTGGCTTACCTCGCCTTCCGGTATGCGCCATTGGGTAGCGTCATCGGGGTCGTTGGTCAGGAATACTTCCAGTCCACGCTCGCGGAAGCGATAAATAATCAAACTGATTTTTTTAGAAAGCATGGGTAGCATCTTCGTCGCTTTTGAATTTGTGAGAGTAAAACAGCCTGAGAGTTAAAAAGTTCAGATTGCAAAGCGACAAAGTAAAGGAGTTTATTTCGTTTCACAAAATGGTTGTTTTGCGTTTTTTGCGGGGCTGCTCTCCATCTGGGGCAGGTAGCGGTGCTGGGCGTTCTGGTAGTTGGAAAAATTCCTGAAATTGATCGAAAGGCATAAGATCACTGTTGTTGTCAAAGAAGCGCTGCAGCATTTGCTCGAGCCGCTCGACCAAGTCACTTGAGAAGAGTTTGCTTGGAAAATCCTCTGGGCTTAGGCTACGGAAATCGTGCAGCATGAGGGTATCCCATTTAACTGGAGGCTGACCCATCCAGAAACGCTGTACGAGCGACGTATCGAATGGCGATTCCTGGGGTGTCCACTGAAAATCATGCAAAATCATTGTATCAAGACGCAGCCAGCTATCACCGAAATTTTTACTCCATGTTTCTACCATTTGCTGCATGCGCAGTTGTAATTCATGCATCTGGCGGCGAAGGTCATCCGAATTGTGCTGCGCAGTTGCGTTGACAGACAAAACCAAGCTCAAACAAGCAATGCTTATGATCTTTTTCATGCCGAAACAGATTTTTGGTTTACCAATTTCAAGTTTTATCGAGTACTTTTTACTGGTACAGATTGCTCCACCAGTTCGAGGGTTGCAAGCGCCAGAAAAATTTTTTCTTCTTCTTGGGTAATATCTGATTTTACAAATTGGAAAGCCCGCGGGCTGAGCATTTCTCGGCGTTGCACCTGCGTTTTTACGACGCTGGCTACTTCGCGCTCGCCCACGATTACTGGCGCTAAGTCTTCTTGGGTGCGATTAATACGGGCAATCATGCGGTTCTGATCATTGTACAGCACGCCTTCTTTATTGAGGGTACCCATCAATTTGCCATCAATTAATACCTGTATTTCCTTATCGCGCAACCAATAAGCATACTCGTGTGTAGCCGTGCGGGCGTACACCAAGGCACTTTTGCCCGAAGCGATGTAGCTTTTGTAGCTATAAGCCAGCACCGGTTCATGATAAATAGTTGTAAAAACCCCTTTGGCGCGCAGCGTAGTGCCTTTTTTGACGCTTTGGTGAAGCTGTTGCAGCGAAACCAATTCCAACTCTTCCCGATCAATGGGCACCAATTCGTCTTTCAGCCATTTGTCCATATCGGCGCGCATTAGTTTCAGATCGGCTATAATACGCTTGTATCCAGGTTGCACATGTGGCAGTACCCGCGTGAGTAGTAAAAAACCACCTGCTATGATAGCCATCATTATAAAAGTGAATGAAACCATTATGTTTTTATTTACACTTCGTGTTTTTGTATTAAATTTACATAAAAAAACCGAATCGGTTGCCCAAAAATAAAGAGCCCGTCAGAAAATAAAAATGACTTCCGACAACAGTTGAAAGTTTTTCGACTAAGACGCTCCACTGCTAATCATTCCGATAATCACTCATACGTTCCTGACTGCATATTCACCTGAATACCAAACTGTTGTGGGTCATTAAATTGCTGGCGACGAGTTTGCAGCGCGATGCGGTCCGCATTGTCCAATATTTGAAAATCAGCGCTCAAGATATGATCTAACTCTGCCAGTATTTTTTCTTGGCTTTCCCAATAAGTAACATTCGATTCGGTCATATCGTTGAGCAAACGTACCTTCAATCGCTTGAGTTCTCTGGCAAAAAGGTCGCTCTGCCGCAGTTGTTGTGCTATCTGTTGTAAGGTGTTGTAATGTACGCCGCGCCCCAGTAGGCTGCTACCGCCATAGTCCCAAGTTTGCATAAACCAAGCCGGAAAGAAATATTCAATACTATCTTCTGGGAAAAGGGTAATATTGAATGCCACGAAGCCATCATCGGCGGTGTTGGCAGTGCGTTGGGCAATAGTTTGTAGAGTAGCAAAATTCCAAAATAAGAAGTAGGATGTGCCTTCGGCTACCAACTGCGGCACCATGCCGGGCATGGCTTCGGTAAGCCAAAACATATCGGGTAAGGCATCGTAATCTTGTATTAGAATACGCTCTTGCATAATATTGGTCATCGTATCGCGTAGCTTCGTACCTTGCCGAAAGACGTTAGCAAAATCTTCAGCCGTCTGAATGGTCTGGAAAGCTAAACGATAACTGCGAATACTATCTTCCAGCGCTGCCCCGAAGATCGTTTGCAAACGCTTTTGCATGAGCAGGCGGGCCGTGGCGGAGTTCTCGTCCATCTGGAAACGCAAAGCACCACCATATATCCAGCCGATTTGACCATCTTTGGTTCGTACCTTCAGCCAGGGTTCGTCAAACCAAATGCCGCGCAGATTGATTCGAGTAGTAAAATCACTCACTTCGCCCAAGTCGTACAGCACAGCGCCAAACGGCAAGCTAAGCAGCACCTTACCATCGGGCCCTGGCGCAGCGCGCAGTTGGGCCGCATCCACATTGGTAGTCAGCGCCATCGCATCGGTATCCGCCGAGGTCGTCTTGGAGGTACAAGCTATGGCAAGGAGCAGCGCGAGAAACAGCAGCGTAGAAAACGAACGCATAAGCAAATCATTTTTAACGGGTACAGAATTATTAGCAAAACCATTTTTTGCCAAAATAAAAAATTATTCCGACCCGAACCCGAAGTCCACAAAAAAGAAGAATCCACCCTTCAGCAGAAAGGCGGATTCGGTTGTGTTTTGTTTGTCGGGCTGTATGCTTTAGCCAAGATACGAGCGCAACGCATTGCGATTGTAAGATTTGCGCAGGCGACGGATAGCGCGTTCTTTGATCTGGCGCACCCGTTCGCGGGTTAGATCGTACAATTCGCCAATTTCTTCTAATGTGAGGGGCTTGTACCCATTCAAACCATAGTAAGCAGATAGCACCTCTACTTCGCGGGGCGATAGGATAGACAGCCCTTGCTGCACTTCTTCGCGCAGCGACTGCTCCATGAGTCCACTATCAGGGCTGAGGTCGTCCTCGCTGGAAATCACGTCCAGCATAGTAGAATCGCCATCTTCTCCGCCGATGGGGGCATCCACCGATACATGTCGGCCATTTCCTTTGAGCATATTTGCTACTTCTTTTGGGGTCATATCGAGCAGTTCGGCCAGTTCTTCATTGGTTGGTTCGCGCTCAAACTCCTGTACGAATGTAATGAACGCTTCGTTTACTTTGTTGTACGAGCCAACTTTGTTGAGCGGCAGGCGCACGATGCGCGAATGCTCCACGATGGCCTGCAAGATGGACTGTCGAATCCACCATACGGCGTAGGAGATAAATTTGAAGCCCTTCGTTTCGTCGAAACGCTTCGCGGCTTTCATCAGCCCCACATTGCCTTCATTGATCAAGTCGCTCAGCGAAAGCCCTTGATTTTGATACTGCTTGGCCACCGACACCACGAATCGGAGATTGGATTCCGTAAGTTTTTCCAATGCTGCTTGGTCACCTTCTTTGATCCGGCGCGCCAGTTCTGCCTCTTCATCGGCATTGAGCATGGGGATCCGGCCAATATCAGTCAGATATTTATCAAGCGCGAGGCTCTCGCGGGTCGTGATCTTGTTGGTAATTTTTAATTGCCGCATATGTTCGGGATTTTGGGAGCTTTATTATTTTGACGAATATACGTCGTAATAGTCACAAAAGTTGCATTATTTAATTGAAAACTTGACTTTTTGCCAAAAAAGATTTATATCGCCATTTTCATATTACATACAATGCGGCGCGCTAAAAAGTTCCCGAATAGGCATTAGAAGTTGTTGAAGGATGTACATAGCACAACAATATGGAAGATAGCGAGGTCGGCCAGGAGGCTCTAATCTGTAAATTCCAGCGCATAAGAATCGAAAAAACTATTCCAACGCATCTGCAAGACGCCCCAGATGGCTTCACGCACAATGCCGCGTGACATTTTAGAATTGCCTTCTAAACGGTCGGTAAAAACGATGGGTACTTCGGCAATTTTAAAACCCAGTAGCCGGGCGGCATATTTCATTTCAATCTGAAAAGCGTATCCGACGAAGCGTATTTTATCTAAATCAATGGTTTCCAGCACATTGCGGCGGTAGCCTACAAAGCCGGCAGTAGGGTCTTTCACGGGCATCCAGGTGATAAGGCGCACATAGAGCGAAGCGCCATAAGAAAGTAAAATGCGGTCGAGGGGCCAATTGGCAAGTCTGCCGCCTTTCACATAGCGCGACCCAACTACCACATCGGCGGGTACGTGCCCAAAAGCCTCATAAAGCCGGGGCAGATCGTATGGATTATGCGAGAAATCGGCGTCCATTTCAAAAAAATATTGGTAATGATGCTGTAAGCCCCATTTAAAGCCAGCGATGTAGGCAGTGCCCAGCCCTTGCTTGCCGGAGCGCTCGAGCAGGAAAAGCCGTTCTGTCCAGTTTTTGTGCAACTGCTTAACGATATTAGCTGTGCCGTCGGGCGAGCCATCATCTACGACCAATATGTGGAATACCTTCGGCAAAGAGAACACCGTTTCTATGATTTTTTCGATGTTTTCCCGCTCGTTGTAGGTAGGAATGATGATTAAGCTGTCTGCCAAAGTCGGATAATTGGAACGGTTTTAAAAATGAAGGCGTAAATATAGTGATATTTTGTTTTTGCAAAACAGACCTGCTATTTTATTCCATCATAAAGCAAGAGGGGCATTTTTATTCATAAAAATCATGAAAGATAATTGATTTTAAGAAAAGGAACGCAATAGCACAATTCCTCACAAGGTAAGGATATCATAAAAGTTTGGTAATAAAAAAAGCCGTTTTGCCATTTTGGGGCCAAATTGAGGCATCACGTCATGCGGTTGGATTCACACCAGCTCGGATTCGTCCCAATCCTTTTTTTGTCGGGTTTCTTTTTGCAATTCTGGTAGCTCCAGTGCTTCTGTATCTATGGTGGAGGTATCCTCCTTTTTCTTAAGCCCCAGCCGCTCCAGTTCTTCTTGCAGGGTCGTCTCCTCCCAAGCGTCGTCATATATGCCGATACCCGGAATGCCGAATACAGAGAAATAATGTGTCAGGAGACCGATACCCCAACCCAGCATTGGATAGTAGAACCACCAAACACCATAGGACGTAGCTGCATTGAGTAAGACGAAGAATAGGCCTACCGCTACGTATGAGCCTAAATGGCTGTAAAATGAACGTCTTTTTTTCAGACGCTTACGAATAGCTTCTTCCAGCTTGTTTTTGTTTGTCATGCCGCCAAAAATTATATTTTCAGGCTGAAGATATTTCTTTTATTGCATTCAAACCAAATCTTTTTCGCGCCAAGCGCGCCGAGGCTTTTGCAATTCTACTAATTCGTCTTCGGTGGTGTATTCATCAGAGGCTTGGTGGCTTGTATCGGTAGGATCAAAGCGTTCGGCGGTGCGCAGGCTTTCCCAGCCAAATACATTGAGGTAGTGTATGGCTAATCCAATACCCCACCAGAAGGCCACTGATTGGAAATGGATGTGCGCGCCCCAGAAGAGGTTGGCGAGTGCCATACCGCCAATGACGCCGATGTATGTACGCAGATGGCGATGGAACTTTTCGGGTTCGCTTTGTTCATGTCGCTTGTGCCCATAACGATGATGTGAACAGGTTCTTTTCATTGCTTAATTTTTTAAGCAAATTAGTGGCATCAAATGCGAATGGCAATTCTAATAGACCAGTGTTCGGGTTTGCAGGATGAACAGACACTTCCACTTCAAGCAGGCTGTAAGAGCACACGCCCCAGGCTACCGATCAATGCACCAAGTGCCCCGAAAAAGCCGCCGATAATAGCCGTAGCAACTAATAAACCGGTGCTGCCGATATCGCCAATGAGCGCGCCGATACGTGCTGCCAGGATGCCTTCGTTGCCTGAATTGAGCCAGCAGGCGTACCCGCCCCACAGCAAAGCCGAAGCGACAAAGCCTGCCCAGAAACTTGCGCCCACTTTGATATCAAAGATGAAACTTAGGATGCCGGCAATGATTACAATACTCCACCAGGGCATAAACAATTGGGCAATAAACCCTGCAATAATGGTAAATAAAATGAATAAACTTACACGCATAGGTCTGATTTTCAAATTGTTATGAAAGCATGGTGGCTTTAATGTCCGCGGAGTTGCCATCCGGTACGAATAGGCTGCCGGCGGTCGTTTTTATCTTTCATAAAAAACAACTCATTGTATTGACCTTCCGCCCATTGTTGTATCATATTATCATAATATTTACTGCCAGGATTGCCGGATTGCCCCCCAGGATACACCCCCCAGGCCTTTACTTCTGGGCCAAGTTGCACGACCATACGCCAAGATGGCCCATGGTCAGACTTGATGGCATTGGGCGCATCCCGATACCCACCAACATCTACAAATGGAAAGTCAAAAGCATTAATGCGCCCCAAATGCCCGATTTTAGTGGCTTTGTACTTAGCCCAAGCAATACCTTCAGGGTGTTGCTCCTGTAAGTCGGCGCAGGTTTTGCGAAAAGCAGCGGTCACGATATCGCTTGCCTTTTCCTGACGGTCTTTGGTGTTTATGTCATCGAATAAGATATGGTCAGGGTACGTCGTGAGCAGTTCGATAAACATCCAACTTTCAGGATAAATCAAGGACATAGAGTCGCGGTATTGCAACAACTCCTCGAAGGTGCGCTGATAGGCTTCCGCGAACCACATTTCAAATAGTACCGGCGCAACAGCCTCTTTAGAAAACCGATAATCCCAGCGGCGTAGCTGTTCGAGTTGTTCTTGCTCGGCTTTACCAAGTTCTGTGGGCTGTAGGTGACGCAGCAGTTGCGGCAATGCTTCTTCTGCTTTGATGGTAAAATTATCATTTTGCAAGTCCATCATGTCCTGCACGGTGACCTGTTGCATTTGTTCCAGTCGCCGATTGATGTAGCGACCGCGATAATCGTCGAAGCCACCATTGTAATAATAGGGATAAGATGGATCCGTAGAGTGTTGATTGGCAGAAGACACGAAACCCCGCTGCGGGTTATACGTTTGCGGCACCTGTGATTTCGGGATGAAGCCCTTCCAGGCATTACCAGAGTAGCTGCCATCTTGTACGAAGCGGCCCTGCCCTTTCTTTTTTAATGGAAATTTGCCATTTACCTTGAGTGCAATAGCCCCGGTTTTATCGGCGAAGACAAAATTCTGAGCGGGGCTGTCGTAGCCAGTCAATGCGATTGAATAATCCTCATAGCCCTTAGCCGCCATGAGCCTCAGGAAGGTTCCCATGTCATAAAAATCACGCGCTTCGGGTGTATCGTGCGCCACCCAACGCATTGCCATATCCTGGTAAGGTGATGTAGCTGATTCATACACCACAGGGCCCCACACTGTATATTTTACTTCTTCTATCACGGGTTTGGCTTTGCCACGCACTTTGATTTCTTCTTTGCGAATGGTCACCTCTCTGGCGGCATCGTCCAATAGGTAGCGGGTACGCTCATCATTTGCCCAAGTTATCTTGTACCAGTCCACTACATCGTGTCCGACGTTGGTGACTCCCCAAGCGATATGCTCATTAAAACCAATAATAATGCCAGGTAAGCCCGGCAGCGATACGCCATAGGTATTAAATTGGGGCGTGTGTAGCTGCATTTCATACCAAATAGAAGGAAGTGTAAGGCGCAAGTGCGGGTCGTTGCAGAGTATAGGATACCCTTCGGAGGTCTTGCTGCCACTTACGGCCCAGTTGTTGCTACCAATAAAACGGGGTGGCCGAGGTAGGCTACGGTGCTGGATGCGTTCGCTGATCATAGCGGGCTTTGCCGTATCTTGAGCAATTTGTAAAGGTTCAAAATTCCAGTTCGTGCCAGCAGGAATGATCGGTGATTGTTTCGGATTATAGTCGGGATACAAAAAATCAAACAGTTCAGCCCCCAACATGGCTCGTGTTGTAGTAGATTCTAAATCATCATTACCAATACAAAGCGTCTGTGCCATATTTTTAAAATATAAAGCACTTTTGAGCGCCGACCACGCCTCTGGTTTATAGTTTAATAGCTTGAATTCCAACGGATAATCTTTCGGTTTGAGCGAACTGATCCAAGCATTTACCCCGGCAGTGTAGGCATCGAAGATCGTTTTTTCTTCGGGTGAGCGCTCAATAGCTACTACGGCGTTCTGCGCAGCATACACCAAACCCATACGACGCTGGCGAGTATCCAACTCTAAGGTACGCGCCCCCAGCACTTCGGATAGGCGGCCACTCACTTGCCGCATCCCAATATCCATTTGCCAAAGCCGGTATTTTGCAGTGATGTAGCCCTGAGCATACATAGCAGAAGCAATATCCGATGCAAAGATGTGCGGAACGAGCCGATCATCAAAAAAAATCTCCACTTCGCCCGCCAAACCGGGTACCGTTATAGTGCTCGAAGTAGGCAGTGCTGTACGTTCGGCGTTTTGCCAAAAACCCGTAAATGGACTAAAAAACTGCCCAATCGGTGGTAGTTGGGAGCCAAAAGGATGATGCCAGCTAAACAAAACGACCAGCAGCGTGGTGACGATGAGTGCGCTTAAAAACTTTACAAACCGCATATTGTTATGTTGTCAGCATTTTTAAAGCCGTAAAATATGAAATTTCTTCTAACTGTTGCAAGTATTGCTCTACTTTGTAGTTGCGTGCATTCAACGACACCTAAGCAACCAAGTCAACCCGACCCAAAGTTCAGAACGACGCAGCCTTCCCGCCTCTATTTTAAAAATATGCGCAGCTATTACTACCAGCAATCCACGCAACCCAGCACCCGTATTGACCTCTACAACTTAAAAAAACACAAACCCTACCCGCTTCAACCTATTATTGCAGACAATTGGATGCAGGATGAAGCCTACATTTTGCTGGAATGCCACGCTTGCGAGCAATTTCCGGATACGCTCCTATTTAGAAAATCCACTACCCAAGAATCTTCCGGCATCTACACCCACGCCGGGCGCGATCCATACGCACAACTTGCGCTGGCAAATTGGTTATTTGATGCCTTACAAGCAGGTCACAAAATAGAACTACGAACCATCAATCAGGAGTGGGTGCCTATTCTACAAACAGCACCAGATCGCTCAGTTTTCCTGCATGTAATCAAAGATTATCTTCGGCTAATAGAAAAAATATAAATACATTTATCATGTCACTGATATGATAAAAAAAAATTTAATAGACACCTTTTTCAGCTACCTTTGCATTGCCTTTAAGTAGTTTTTGTGTTTATTTGTTTGGGTTAGAGATCCTTGCCAAGGTAACTTTCGCAAGGATCCTTTTTTTCTCCACTGTCTATTGCTTCCTTCCATTTGTTTGCTCACTACCCATTTCCATGATACGCAATGCATAATACTTTACTTTAGATTGTAACGTTTTCCTATCTTCAAATCAATGAAAATCAGAGATTCTACCAAGTATGCAGAAAATACTATTCACTTTGACATAGGTATTTGTCATGTTCCATATATTCTTGTATAAAGCCTTTTTACTAAATATCCACCAATTCCTGCCTTTCGTCACCTAAATAGAATACAGAAATATGTCACAAAAAAAACAATAAAAAGAAAAAATTACACTTAAAACCCTTTATTATAAAAAGATTTTAACAATTTATAACTGTAATCTACTAAAAAATACAATGTCACAATTCACACATTTTATTTATTGAACAAAGCAAAAACAACCCATACATTTGTATCATGCCTTTAAGTAGTTTTTGTGTTTATTTGTTTGGGTTAGAGGCCCTTGCCGAAGCAACTTCCGCAAGGGTTCTTTTTTTTAGTAGTCGTTAATCCGAAATTTGTAAAACGATAGCTTGTATTCATTTTTAGCAGTGGATCACATTCATTATTTTACTTTTTAGACTACGAAATCTCATCCACCGTTTTGACTCACTACCTCATTTTGGCGCAAGTGCTTATAAAAAAATGAAAAACCCCTTGCATGTGTTGATGCAAGAGGCTTTTAGCAGCGGCAATATGCCATTAATTCTTGTTGAAAATTCCTTTTTCGCCGTTCGGTACGCCCGCCGGTTCTTCCTTCTTCAACACGTCTCCTTTAATAGTAAGCACCTTTGTGTCTGGCGTAGCGTTGCTGGTCACAGTTACCGTTTTGTTGAACTTACCCAAGCGGTCTGTAGCATACTTCACTTTGATTTCGCCAGTTTCACCAGGCATGATCGGCTTATTGGTAAAAGTTGGCACCGTGCAGCCACAGCTACCGGTAGCATTTTTGATAATAAGCGGTTCGGAACCATTATTTTTAAATTTGAATACGCGCTCACCATCCGCATACTGCTGGATCGTGCCATAATCTATGGTTTCCGCTTCGAATACCATACCCGGCCCAGTCACGGTCTGCTCTTTCGGCGCAGGTGTTTGTGCCTTTACATCCTTTGCATTTTTGGTTTGAGCCACTACCATGGTAAGTGATAAGGCCAAGATTGCAACAATGGAAGCTAATTTTTTCATTATGCGTTTCTTTTTTGTTAAAAATGTTCGCAACAAAAATAGGGGAATTCTATGCAAAAAAACAAATGTGCAGCGCTGTCAAATGGTTAATGAATCGTTAATGGGCAAGCAACTGGTCATTCGAGTACTCAATTGAGGCGAACAATTGTTCGTATCTTTTGTATTTAAAATGCACAAATACGTGAAAAAATCCTTACTTTTGCCAAAAAGAGCGCCCCGCCCAAGTGAAATTAAATTTTGATCATTTGATTTTTTATGTGCATCCTTCCAAATAAAAACCGGATTCAACTCAATAGAAATGGTAAAAAATTCTGCAACTGAAAAAAAGTACACTGCATTCGATTTTTTGCAATCCGTTAATTTGACTGCGGATGAAGTGCTGCATGACTTTGAGCTGTGCTGCATTAGTCGGGAAGCCAGTATCATGGGGCGTAAGGAAGTGCTAACTGGCAAGGCTAAGTTTGGCATCTTTGGCGATGGCAAAGAAGTGGCTCAGGTAGCTATGGCAAAGGCATTCCAAAATGGTGATTTTAGGGCGGGTTATTACCGCGACCAGACCTTTGCTTTTGCTATTGGTATCTCCACGGTGGAGGAGTTTTTTTCACAATTATATGCTGATTCAGACAACGATCCGCACTCCGGCGGCCGCCAGATGAATTGCCATTTTGCTACCCCTTTTTTTGACGAAAATGGTACGTGGCTGCCGCTTAAAGATCGCATCAATAATACCTCCGGCATATCGCCCACTGCCGGTCAGATGGCGCGTGCACTTGGGCTGGCTTTGGCCTCCAAAAAATACCGAGAACTCGAGCACCTGATCCCTGATCCCCCTTTCTCCAACCATGGGCGCGAAGTATGCTTCTGCACAATTGGTGATGCCAGTACCTCTGAGGGCGCCTTTTGGGAAACCGTCAATGCTGCCGGTGTTTTGCAGGTGCCGTTGGCCATTTCTGTATGGGATGATGGATATGGCATCTCTGTACCCGTTGAATATCAGACTACAAAGGGTAGTATTTCTGAGGTATTAGAAGGATTCCGACGCAATGAGAAGGAGGCAGGCATTGATATTTACACCGAAAAAGGCTGGAATTATCTGGGTTTGGTACAATTATACACGTCTGTTGTAGAAGCAATGCGCACCTCGCATGCGCCGGCTTTACTTCATATTCAAGAAGTGACCCAACCCTTGGGGCATTCTACGTCGGGTTCGCATGAGCGCTACAAATCCAAGGCGCGACTACAATGGGAACGCGAGCACGACTGCATTGTGCAAATGGAACGCTGGATGATTACAAACGGCATTGCCGATGCGGATACGTGCGCCGCCATCCGGAGTCGGGCCAAAAAGCAGGTTAAAGAAGCCCGCGATCGTGCCTGGGTGGCTTACAACAATCCCACACAAGCCAGAATGCGCGAATTGCAAGCCATTTACAACCAGCTTGCTGCTGATTTTCCTGGTATTGATCAGTGGCAACAGGAACTCAAAGCGCTTATATCGCCTGTGCTGAGTGAAATATTGCAAAACGCTCGGCGCGCTTGGTTTGATTCGGCAGGCATTACTTGTGCTGCCCGCGAAGCGCTTGGGCAGTGGATAAAGCAAATGCAAGCCTTGGGCGACCAGCGTTATCATACGCATTTGTATAGCCAGTCTCCCTACTCCGCACTGCGTGTGCCGGTGGTGCCTCCTGTCTATAACGACGACGCGCCGCTGCGCAATGGCTTCGAAATTATGAACACTTTTTTTGATAAAATTTTTGAAACCCATCCGAATGTGCTGGCTTTTGGGGAAGATGTAGGTCAAATTGGCGATGTGAACCAGGGTTTTGCTGGCTTGCAACAAAAATACGGCGAAGCGCGCGTTTTCGATACAGGCATCCGCGAGTGGACGATTGTAGGGCAGGCAATTGGCATGGCTATGCGTGGGCTACGGCCTATTGCCGAAATACAATATTTGGATTATTTGGTGTATGCTATGTCGCCGCTTACCGACGATCTGGCTACCTTGCGCTACCGCAGCAACGGCATTCAACAGGCACCAGCGCTTATCCGCACGCGGGGGCATCGGTTGGAGGGCATCTGGCATGCTGGATCGCCAATGGGTATGCTACTGCATTCATTAAGAGGCATTTACATATTAGTGCCTCGTAACATGACACAAGCGGCAGGGTTCTATAATACAATGCTACAGAGTGATGATCCGGCGCTTATCATAGAATGTTTGAATGGCTATCGCCTCAAAGAAAAGTTACCTGCTAATATTGGCGAATATACCGTACCGCTTGGTGTACCGGAAATATTAGAAACCGGTTCGGATGTGACGCTTGTGACCTACGGCTCCTGCGTGCGCGTAGCGATGGAAGGCTTAAAAATGCTAAAAAAACATGGCATCCGCGTGACGCTGATTGATGTACAATCCTTATTGCCATTCGATTTAGAACACCGCATTGTGGATTCATTAAAAGAAACGAATCGAATCGTTTTTATGGATGAAGATGTACCCGGCGGCGCTACCGCTTTCATGCTGCAAGAAGTGCTGGAAGTGCAAGGCGGCTATCGCTACTTGGATTCAGCGCCCCGCACGATCACAGCACACGCGCATCGCCCGCCTTATGGTTCGGATGGTGATTATTTTAGCAAACCCAATCCAGAGGATGTGTTTGAAGTGATTTATAACCTTATGCACGAAGCCGAGCCGCAGCGCTTTCCCACGCTCTCTTAAATATCGCGATACAGCAAGCGGAGCAGCAAACCCATTCATGTTTACTGCTCCGCCTATTGATCTAATCAATTGATTATCATATTTTTACACTCAAAAGGGCGCTATTATTTTTTCGGATTCGCCCCTGATTTTCGAATCGTTGGGTATTCAATACCTAATTGCTGAAGATAGCTGTCGTATTTTGTTTCATCATAATAAAACGGCTTCAATTTAGGGCGAAACTCCTCCATAATATCTGTATTCAGATAGATCGCTGGGCTATCATCTTCCGTTACCATTGGAATATATTGCTGCTTCATGCCCTGCTCTTTGCGAAAATAGTCCCAGGCTTGTTCTACTAAAGTTGGTTTCAACAGCAAATCCAAGAGGGTCATCGCCTCGGCCTTAGCGCCAGCTACCACGCCTTTGTGGGCAATAGGTGTTGCCATGGATACGGCATTCGACCAGTGATGCCCCTGCAAGCCAGGAATATTGGATGGAAAACCGAGCGTTACGGTTGGCAATTTCCAAGAGATATCGCCAATATCATCCGAACCGCCGCTCACCGGTGTGCGTACAGGCAGTCCGAGGCTATCCAATTTGACGGCCAGCCCTGCCGTATCGTTGGGAGCATTCACTTCCTGCTGTAAGGCCTTGGCTAAAGTCTGGTCGGTTTCGCTCCAAACTGGCAAGCCTACCTGCTTGATGTTTTCGTACATGGTTTCTGCGATCACTTTATTAAAATGCCGTGGCCATGCCGAACCCAACACCTTGCGCTTCACTTTGGTGCCTGTCATCATCGCCGCACCTTCTGCGATACGGTTACCTTTTTCATACAATTCCATGATGCGCGGATAGTCCACATGCCGAAAATAGAACCAAATAGAAGCCTTAGAAGGCACCACATTGGGCTGGTCGCCGCCGTTTTTAATCACATGATGCGAGCGCTGAAGGGGATCCAAGTGTTCGCGCTGGTATTGCCACCCCACACTCATTAGTTCCACCGCATCCAATGCGCTGCGCCCACGCCAAGGTGCGCCAGCCGAATGCGCTGCCTCGCCTTCAAATTCATATTCGACCGAGATAAGCCCTGTGCCCCAAGCTTGCCCATAGGATACGCTCAGATTGTTCGCCACATGCGTAAAAATGCACAAGTCCACATCATTGAAATAGCCGTCGCGAGTAAAATAAGCCTTCGTGCCAACCAATTCTTCCGCTACCCCCGGCCAAAGGACCAGCGTGCCGGATATCTGCTCGCGTTCCATGATTTCCTTTACGGTGAGCGCCGCCAAAATGTTGAGCGGGATGCCTGCATTGTGCCCTTCGCCGTGACCGGGCGCGCCTGGCACAATCGGATCGTGATAAGCCACGCCAGGTTTTTGCGAGGCCTTAGGAATACAATCAAGATCGCTACCCAGCGCAATGACGGGTTTGCCACTACCCCACTTTGCCCACCAAGCCGTAGGTACGCCGGAGATACCATATTCAACCTCGAAGCCATTTTCTTGAAGAATGCCCGTCAGATAGCGCGACGTTTCTACTTCCTGGAAACCCAGTTCGGCAAAGCTGAATACCTTATCTACCATGACCTGCGCCATCTTGGCTTGCCGATCTATTTTATCGGCGGCTTCCTTTTTCAAGGCGGTGAGGCGCTGTTCTAATGCGCTTGGTGGCGGCGCTGTTTTCTTCGCTTTTTGTGCCCACAGAGACACGGGTGTACTGCCTAATAGCAACAGTACCAAACAGAATAGTGCTTTTTTCATACCTAACATTCCTTTTTTTTGATTAGCTTAAAATGGGTTTGGTGCGACGGGAAGTTAGGCAATTTTAAGAAAAATGACGCATGCACGCTGATAAAATCCTGTTTGAACATCATAAGAATGATCTGTGAAACAACATTTGCCTCACAGACCATTTGTATAAAATGCTGATAATGAGAATTTTAAAACTTAGTTTTTGATCATTTTGACACTGTAGGTACCTTGCGCTGTATCCATCAAACGCAGTATGTACAAGCCGGCAGGCAAATCTTCAATAGGTAGAGATTCTGCATGGCTACCTGGGCGCAACTGCACTACACGACGCAGCCACTCCCGCCCTTGCACATCCAACAGTTGTAAGGTGTGCAGTCCATTTTTATCACCTTCAATACGCAAGTTCAGTACATCCTGTACCGGATTGGGGAATACCGTCATCGTAATGGGCAAGCGCTTTACCCCGCCCAGATTAGAGGCAATGCGCTCAGCGATGACCAATGGCTGGGGCACTACGGCTGCACCATCGCCAGAGGAACTACCATTGCCATTGGCGGCGATACCCGCAGCATAAAACCGCACAGTACCAGAGCCAGCGGCGGGCGCTTTCCACTTGATTTCCAGTGTATTAGCCGGTCGTGGCGAGCTGTGTTCTGCGTACCGTCGGTTATTGACGGTTGAAATGCGAAACCCCGCAGGTGGGCTATCAAAAGTACCCGCATTGGCATTGTTAGCACCTTGTAAAGCAACCGTATGAAAGCCATAGCGCGCAGGTGAGCCAGTAGTGGCATTGACCACCAAACGCAGGGTGTAATCCTCTTCGGGTTCATATTCGGTCGTTGGTAGATCATTTTTCAAAAGCTGAGCGCTCATGGACGGATTAAACATATTGCCGATATGGCAATTGCCGCAAGTGCTCGAACCTAAGGGCGAACCGCTCAGGTCTGTGTTTTGTAAGAAGCCTGGCCCGCCGGAGCTATTGAGCAGCATTGCCGCTCCAAAGATCAGTAAAAATAGGGTGTAAAGCATTCGGAATTTCATGAGCAATTTTTTGGTTTTTGTGAACAGAATACTGAATAACGAAACAGCTTGGATGGTTTAGCCCAGCACCATTTTTTTTATTAAAAATGAGCTTCATGTATCCTTGCAGACATGCTACGGGAACGACATACTTAATTACTTATACGATGGAAAATGGCAGGATGGGTTTGAATTGCATAGCTTCTTGCTACTATTTAGCGCAACATCAATAGCATAAACATTTGAAAATCAAGGTATTAAATGGATTTTTTTAGCGATTTTTATTATTTCCGCCGGCGATTGCCATATGTTGGGCATTTCAAATCGCCAAAATAATACACGATGCCAACGCCAATCATTACGTAGGAATCGTTGCTGGAATTGCTGCCACGCTGCCGGCCAGACTGCCCAAGTGGGCCCTCATTCACGCCAGGAATAATGATAGATCGGTCGGCTAAAGTTGCTGCCAGTTCGCCGCGCGAGCGCCGCAGTTGATCTTGATTCGCATAGAACCCGCTTACGTCATCCAGATAATCCGTAAATAAGGCACGGGCGCTGATTTCGATATTGATACTCCACTCGTAGCTGAGGTCTATCTTGAAGCCACCGCCATACACCAAACCAGCATTCACAGCATAGTATTCTTCTCCTTTGAACTGCCCTTCCGTACCCAAGGGGCGCAGCTCTATCCATTCCCCATTGAGTTCTGTTTTGGGGTTAAAATGAAACACATTCAGCCCCGCAAAAAGATAAGGCGTAAAAAACTCATCGCTACTGCCGTGCGTGTAGGGTAGAAAATTGAATTCCAACTGCGCCAGCCCTTCTACGATAGAGGATTTGAAGCTCAGATTGCGGGCGCGCTCAAACGGATTTTTTGACACCGCGTCATTACCCATGATCGTTCCGATGTTGCCACCAAACTTGAACGCCAGTCGGTTATTGAAGTTAAAACGCCCGATAACACCGCCAGCCAGGCCTGGCATGCTCAGATCGTAGTTGGTATTTAAATCGCCGAAATAGTAGGAAGCACCAATCCAGCCGCCGCCTTCCCAGCCGCGCTGTTGGGCACCGAGCAGCAATGGCAAGGCGAATATAACGACGAGTAAAGCCTGTTTTTTCACTATTTTTGTGTTTTATGAGAATTGTTCAAGGGATTGCAAAGTTACAATTAAACGGAAAAAGGCGCTTTTGTTGTACTCAATTTGAAAAAATTTATGCGCAAAAACAAGGCAGCCTATCTGGAGATTGGCACAGCAATGGATTATCATATTTTAAAAATAATTTTTTTGTAAAAATCTAACAAACAACGGCTTGAGTCGAAATAAAATCACATATCGCATTAAAATCTTTTTTATCGCATACCGTTGAAGCTATTATAGCGTTGCATTCATACCATTGGTAGCTATCAGGTTAAAATTTTTCATTTTGCTACCATTAGCCAAAATTCTGGTAGGCGGAGCAATCCATCCTGCCAATTATTGTAGTATTTTTACAATGCGTTATCCGAAGACGCAACATAAGCGCGTTCGACAAAGCGCTCATCAGCATTATGCCCTAAAACTACACTACATGAAGAAGAGCTTATTGCACGCTTTCTACTGGTCGTTTCTTATCATCTTGAGTTGTGGACATGTTGCTACATCGCAAAACGCAGTATTAAGCAATCCTTCGGCGTGTGGGCTTGGCTTGCCACTAACCGACAACAGCTGCCCGGAGAATGGCGTTTTTTATAACCCCGATCGCTTTGCTATCAATGTCACGAATGCCCCTGGTACACGCCTCGGTGTGGATGTGTATCTTCGAGAAGTTCGGCTGCTCATTCGGCATACTTGGGTGGGTGACCTCGACATTAGTTTGATTTCGCCATCAGGTAAGACCATTGTTCTTTCCTTTGATAATGGTGGCGGCAATGACCATTACGGCAATCCTGACGACCTTACGTGCAGTACCTTGGCCGTGCTGTCGGTGGCATCGTGCGTATCCATTAAAAATGCCGAAGCGCCCTTCACGCAGCAGCCCTATTTGCCAGAAGAGAGTTTTTTGTTGTTTAATGATGGAGTCACCAACCCTAATGGGCGATGGATTTTACAAATTTGTGATGATGTAGCCGAAGACGTCGGTACATTAGAGTATATAGAATTGGTATTTGAACCCAGTTTTTGCCAACCCATCGAATCCGTGAGCATCAGTGGTCAAGACAGTACTTCGATGTTTGTGAGCTGGCAGCCCAACAATTGCAGTCAAGTGGTGATTGAATACGGCCCGCCCGGATTCACGCCTGGTACGGGTTTGGCGGCGGGGCAGGGCACCACAGACTGGACAAGTACCTGTGCGCCTTTCTTTTTGCAAGGGCTACAAGCAGATACCGATTACGAGATTTATGTGCGTCGGGCCTGCATCCAGGAGGGCAGTTTTTCCTTCAATGCTTGCCCGGTGCGCGTGCGTACCAGCTGCGAGCCTGGCCCGGCTACCATTGTAGAAACATTTGACGCCTATGCCAATTGTGCCGCCACTTGTGGCGCCGTGTGCAATTTTCCGGGTACATTTTGGCGCAATACAACCCTTGGCGATGATTTCGACTGGTTGGTGTTTCAAGGTAGTACGCCTACCACAGGCACTGGCCCGCGCAGCGACATTGGTGGCGGCAGCGGCAAATATGTGTATTTGGAAGCCTCAGGAACCAATTGCAATAATGGGCGCCGAACTTTTTTGGTGTCGAATTGTGTGCGTTTGGATAAGCAAGGGCGCGACTCTTGCCATCTGTCTTTTAACTATCACATGTTCGGATTAAACATCGGAACCCTACGGCTGCAGGTTTCTGCGGATGGTGGCGGTAGCTGGAGCACACTTTGGGAACGTTCTGGCGACCAAGGCGACCGTTGGCTCAAGGCATACATCTCGCTTCGTCAGTTCAACGACGGCGCTGTGCTGCGCTTTCGTTTTGTAGGCATTGGTGGCAATGGATCACGCGGCGATATAGCACTGGACCAAATTGTATTCTATGGCTCGGAAGACCTCGGCGTACCCGATGTACCATTCTTCGCTGACAATGACGGCGATGGCTTTGGCAATAGTGCGCAAATGATTATGAGTTGCCTAAACGACCTGCCTCCGGGCTATGCGCGAGTAGGGGGCGATTGCAATGACAATAATCCAAATATTTACCCTGGAGCGCCCGAAATTCCTTGCAATGGCGTAGATGAAAACTGCGATGGTTCGGATGCGCTGCTCTTACCGCCGCCATTAGCTATCGGCGATACAATTTGCTCTGGCGACCAGGCTGTTGTATGCGCTACGCCTGGCTTTGGCCGCCCGATTTTCTGGTATGGCTCCCCCGACGGTATTGACCTGGTAGGATTTGGAACCTGCTTTTTCCCTAATTTGCCCATTAATAACAGCCCGGCTCCCATAACATACACATTTTATGCCGAAGAAACCGATTTTTCTTGTCGCTCGGCTACGCGCACAGCTGTAAGCATCGTCGTCAATCCTAATCCCAACCTAAGCCACAGCATATTCCCAGAACTGTGCCCAGGGCAATCCTTTGATTTAGCCAGTGTGCCTATTCAAGATGATCATTTTACGGGTGCCAATATCACGTTTCACAGCGCTTCTCCTGCGAATGAGAGCAACCGTTTGAATCAAACTTTAGTAAATCCTGATGCTACAACCACCTATTACTACCTTGGCGTGACCTCAAGTGGCTGCCGCGATGAGAATGCCTTCACGGTGTTTTCCAAACCCGGCCCGATCTTGCGCTTTCTTCCGGGTGACTCGTTAACCATTTGCAAAGACAACGAAGAGCAAATCACCGTAAATGCCTCCGGTGGGGCAGGCGGCTACGATTATCTCTGGAATACGGGGGAAGTAGTTAGTACCATTAATGTGAAAGCCACCAACAATGGTGGGGCGCTAAGTGTGTACTCTGTACTGGTGACCGACGCCGAAGGCTGCTTATCAACGGATAGTGTACGGGTGACCACTACTAATAGCATTGATTCGGTGCGCGTACAAGTGCGTAACGTGAGCAATTGCAGTGGTAGCGATGGCAGCTTAACCATTACACCGCTCAATGGGCGTAGTCCTTTTACTTATACTTGGCGCAGCAGCAATGGCATCAGTGGCAGCGTAAGCAGTATTAATGGTGCTTACACGATTTCCAATTTGCAACAGGGGGCTTATCAGATCACAGTTAGTGATGCCTCCGAACAAGCCTGCGAATTTTTCCTCCGGCAAGTATTGGTGAATGGTCCTTCGGCGGTGATCCAAAATCCGCAGATTAGGAATGTCAGTTGCGCAGGCGCCGCCAATGGCAACATCACCTTGAATGTGAGTGGCATCAATCCGCGTTATAGTTGGAATACTGGCGACACCACCGCCAATTTGCAAAATTTACCTGGCGGTCGCTACGCAGTAACAGTAACCGACGGCTTATGTCAGACCATTTTAGAGGACATCCTTGTAAGCGAGCCAGAGCCAATTCGGGTATTGCAAAATATCAGCCTGCCATCCTGCGCTGAAAGCAACAACGGTGCTATTGATCTGATCGTATTCGGCGGAACCCGCGATTACAGCTTCCTTTGGAATACGGGTGCTCGACGCAAAGACATTAATGGGCTAAGCGCTGGTACGTATCGCGTAACCATCACCGATGCCAATAATTGCATTTATACCGACAGCATCGTACTGCAAGCTCCCGCACCGCTTATGATTTCCACTGATTCTTTACAAATGGTGAGTTGCTTTAACAACCATGATGGTTATCTGAAAGCGCAAGTACAGGGTGGTACCGAGCCTTACCGTTATATTTGGAATACAGGCAATTCGTCTCCGGTATTGCCCAACTTAGCCCCCGGCAATTATCGCCTTACGGTCACCGATTTCAAAGGCTGCACCCGCACCAGCGATTGGAATATTACGCAACCCGATCTTTTGCAAATCACTTTAGCCGATAAAACGCCCCCCCGCTGTGTAGGAGACCTGACTGGCACTTTACAAGCTGCAGCCCTCGGTGGCACCGCGCCTTATTTTTTTGAATGGAATACTGGCGCCACCAATGCGAATCTTACAGGTATGGGCGTAGGCAGCTACACCGTATCACTGACGGATGCCAATGGCTGCGTGGCAACACCCCAAACCTTCGAACTAAGCGCCGACTCCCCGCTCAATATGGCTGTTGCGATTACACAGCCCGAATGTATCGGTGCTACCAATGGCCTTATCCAGTTGCAACCTTTGGGTAGCCCACCCTTTGCTTATGCTTGGGCGCGTGGCGACACGACCGCCATGTTGACCAACGCAGGAGTTGGCGATTACCTTGTGACTATCCGCGACGGGCAGGGTTGCCTTTACGATACAACGATTAGGGTACAAGCTCCGCAGGCTTTTGATGTAACCTTTTCAGCTTTCCAGCCCAGTTGTTTTCAAAGTGCGGATGGTATTATCCCCCTCAACTTTTTTAGTGCAGGCTCCCCGCCGGTGCGTTTTGATTGGACCCATGGTGCCAGCACGCCCGACCTTTCTAATCTACGCGATGGTAACTACATACTCACGCTGACCGATTCCAAAGGTTGCCAATTTGTATCAGATACGATTGTTATCCAAAGTCCGCCCCCATTGACGCTGCGCGCCGAATCGCTGGGGCAAATCATCTGTGCAGGTGATTCTACCGGATTCATCGAAATCGCTGTAGAGGGCGGTACTCAACCTTACAACTATCAATGGCAGGGGCTTGGCGCTACTACGAAAAACCTTTTCAATCTGACTGCTGGCAGCTACCGCTTGCTGGTACGCGATGCCAATGACTGCCCAATTGATACGACTTTCACGCTGAATGCTCCGCCGGCGCTCAACACAGAGGTACGTATTCGCATCAGCGATGACTGCGACGCCAACTTTTCTAACGAGCTACGTGCGGTGGTAAGCGGTGGCGTACCGCCATATCGCTACGAATGGAATAAAGGTGAAACCGCTCCTGTATTGAATAATGTACCGCCTGGCGACTATCAGTTAACCGTAACGGATGCGAATAGCTGCACGCAAGCTATCACTTCTATCAAAATGCGCGACGCAGGCAAAGCACTTAGTATTGACACTTTTTTCGTCAGCAATATCAGTTGTTTTGGCGCTAATGATGGTAAAATGACGGTACAGGTATCGGGAGGTGCTGCACCGTTTCGTTTTCATTTTAGCAACAATACCATTATCACCAACACCGAACGAGAAATAACCGTAGGCGGGCTGCCATTCAATTCTAATTACAGCGTCACCATTACCGATCTGAGCACAGGCTGCGTGGTAGCTTCCAAGAAACTGGAAATCCGCGAACCTTTGCCCCTGTCTTATATTTTTGACCGATTCAATCGCCCCAGTTGTTTTGGCGGTGCAGATGGCGCTATATTCGCAACAACATATGGTGGTACACCTCCTTACACCTATCAATGGTTCAACAGCAGCGGTACGGTGATAAGCACAAGCGAAGACCTTCGTAACGTGCCAAACGGAACCTACACCGGCTTCGTCACCGACGCCAATGGCTGCCAGGATAGTATTCCGAATGTGGTGGTTATGAATAACAACGAGCTTATTCGATTTGCAACGCCGCCGCAAATCCAACCTGTAAAATGTAAAGGCGACGCCACTGGGGCTATCAACATTACGCTGACCGGGGGCAAGCCGCCCTATTCTTATCAGTGGAACAACGGACGCCGAACGGAAGATATTTCTAACCTGAGCGCAGGGTCTTATACGCTCACGATCACCGATGCCGACACTTGCCGAGTAATTTTTCCAGCCATTATTGTAGCTGAACCGGCTATGGCGCTTACGGCCACAGGTGTCACCAAAGATATACGCTGCTTTGGCGAAGCCAATGGCGCTATAGATGTGACCGTGAATGGTGGTACGTCACCCTACAATCTGATTTGGCAATACGGCGGTACCTTGTTTCGAGAAGACTCCACTCGATTGCTTCAACTTGCGCCTGGCGTTTACAAACTTACGGTGCGCGACGCCAATTTTTGCACCAGCGCCGCTACGTTCCAAAGGCAGCAACCGCCACGCCCCACCGGGGGCATCG
>CALMSP010000275.1 GCA_937872405.1 uncultured Saprospiraceae bacterium
AAGGCGGATGAGTGGAAAAGAACAGCCGCAGCTGCTATTTATTATTTGTTATCAAATACTTTTGCAATTTTTAAAAAAAAGTAATAAATACCTTATTTTTATTGAAATGAGTATAATTTTTTCAATAGAATATTTTTAGTTAAAACACTCATTATCAATTGCTCGCATTGCAAAGAGCAAGTAGCGAAAGGCGAAAAGCATCATAAAATCAATATCATATAATATCTAAAGTACTTATTATTGGCGCAGGCGGTGTCAGACGGGTAGTCGCCTACAAATGCACACAACATCCGAATGTTTTTTTGAAATGATGCTGGCCAGCCGTACTGAATTGAAATGTAAGGAAATAGCTGCCGCCACAGCAAAGTGAACAGATTGGGAAAGCAAGTGACCCCGCCAGGACTCGAACCTGGGACCGACTGCTTAGAAGGCAGTTGCTCTATCCGCTGAGCTACGGGGCCGGATTTTTTTAGCGAAAGCGCTGCAAATTTAAACGTTTTTTCTATACGGCGCAACAATCTATATTTTAAAATTGGTGTACTGCATGCACTCAAAACCTTTAGGATGGCTTGCCTGTTAAAAACTAAAACAAATCTTTTGTCGTGAAAATTCCTTTTTTATACTTATTGCAGCGCAAGCGCTTTTACTTTTCGCTGGCTATCGCCGGTTTTCTATTATTTACTTATGATGCGCTTACATTACGCGAAAATGACAGTAAGTTCCAGAGCCTTTTAAATCGCAATCAGCTGGGCTACCGTTCGTATGTGTATTATTATAAGGAGGCGCAACGTCGCTTGCGGTATGTGGAGGTAGGGGGCGATTCGCTGCCGCTCATTGTATTTATACATGGTGCGCCAAGTTCTTCCGCGTTTTGGCGTAACTTATTGACGGACAGCGCCTTACTTCGCCGAGCGCGACTTTTAGCAGTGGATCGGCCGGGCTATGGTTACTCCGGGTACGGTCGGCCAGAAACTTCCGTCAAGGAGCAGGCACGACTTATTGCACAAGTTTTAAAAGAAAAGCGAGATGCGTATAAGAAAATTATTATACATGGCTCATCCTATGGCGGTACGGTTGCCGCAAGGCTGGCCATGGATTACCCGCATTTGGTGGATGGGCTGCTGCTGCAATCCGCTTCAGTGGAGCCTGGCGCCGAAAAAACGTATGATATCACCTACCCGACCAGTCACTGGCTAATAGAATGGCTCATACCTGGCTCCCTGAAAGTGGCGAATCACGAGAAATTGTCGCACCGACAACAATTAGAATACATGCGCCCGCTGTGGCATCGCATTACCAGCCCAACCATTATTCTGCAAGGCGATCAGGATGATTTGATTTACCCCTCTAATGCAGCGTATGCCGAGCGGCAATTGACCAATGCAGATTGGGTGGAAAAAATTATTGCGCGGGGTAGTGCGCATGATCTACTCTGGACGCGCCGCGAACTGTTGGTTGCTTCTTTGTTGAAACTCCTCGGCGACGCCAATTATACCAACCTTAATGCGTTTAATGATTGAGGGATTTTTATTTAGTTTTTAGTACTCAATATTTAGTTTTTATAACAACAATATGAGCGATATAAAAATAGAAGCCAGTTGGAAGGCGGTATTACAAGCCGAATTTTCGCAACCCCATTTTCAAAGCTTGGCGACATTTCTGCGGCAGGAAAAAGAGCATGGTAAAACAATTTATCCACCAGGGTCGCTCATATTCAATGCTTTCAATATAACGCCTTTTCATCAGGTGAAAGTTGTCATATTGGGGCAAGACCCCTATCATAACCCAGGCGAGGCGATGGGGCTGTCGTTTTCTGTGCCTCAAGGTGTAAAGATTCCACCATCGTTGCAAAATATTTATAAAGAATTGCAAGAAGACCTTGGCACACCGATACGCCCGGATGGCAACCTCACAGATTGGGCAACGCAGGGTGTATTTTTATTGAATGCAATGCTAACCGTGGAGCGTAATCGGCCGCAATCGCATCAAAAAATTGGCTGGCAGCACTTCACAGATGCCGTCATTCGCAGCCTGTCCGAGCAGCGCGAGCACATTGTATTTATGCTTTGGGGCAATTTTGCGCGTAAAAAAAATGTGCTGATTGACAGCTCTAAACACCTGATATTGGAAGCCGCGCATCCTTCACCATTAGCAGGCGGTAGCTTTTTCGGTTGCCGACATTTTTCAAAAGCGAATGCTTATTTAGTAGCGCATAATCAAACGCCTATTAACTGGTAATCAGTAGGTTATCAAAGTGCAATTTTATACGCATACACACTGCTGCCGTTCGCTACAACCAGCAGTTGCTGACCATTCCCCATCAAATCCGCGACGAAGAATGCCGAGTGCCCCGCCAATAAACCATTCGGGTGCAGTTCTCCATCCAGATGCAACAGATACACCTGCTTCTTAGCGCTGCTTACCACACCAATGATTGGTTCTGCTTTGCCCATTAGCACTTGTATATGGCTCAGCGGTGCTTCAAATTTAAGCCGTAGCCATTCCTTGAATTGAGTGCCTTCATAATAATGTATGCTAAGCTGCTCACCGCTCACTGCAAGAAAATCTTTGCGCTCATCACCAATTACATTGGCGTAAACAAAATGCGCAGCTTGCCCTGTGGCAGGCAAAAGCCGGCGGCTACCTGATCCGCCATCCATATTGATGATGGTAGCTACCCCCTGCCAATTGAGTGTAACGATCCGACTATCTTTGCCTGATAATTGCACTTCGGGTGGGGCGGTACATTCACCTACCTGCACAGCGGCAAATCGAGGCGTGCCATCGCGTCGGAACACTTGCAAGCGCCCCTGGGCATTGAGGGCAGCTAAAAAATCTTTGTTGGCGTGCTGCCAATGCCGTATAACATGCCGCACTGTACCAGCGCCACTCAATGGATTCCAGCCAGGTAGGGGGCGACCTTGTTTATCAAAGCCATACAAATTGCCATTTGCGCAAGCTACGAAGAAGCAGTAGTCCCCATTATTATTGAAATCCACCACCGATACACCATTTGTAGCGGGCGTCTGCAATCGCAAGGGGAATGCCCCCTGCTGGTCGCCTCGGCGGCGGTCGAGCAAATGAATCTGGTGGGGCGTGTTGAAGAGTAATTGTCCATCGGTTTTGGGGTAGTAATCAATCAGATGTACATTGGAAAGGATAGGGCCATCGAGCTTTTTCTTCCAAGCAATTTCACTATCCGGTCGGATGTAATAGAGATTGAAAAAGCTATCTTGTATGATAATGCCTGCGGGTTCGCCATTTTGGGGGGGTATGAGCACAGGCGGTGTAATAGCTTCTGCATCCAAAAAAGTTTTCCAAGCGGTTCCGATCTGGCGCTGATCTGCTACAATCGTTGCTGGTGCCCAGTAGCCTCGGTAGCGCCAGGCGCTGCTGTGTCGTCGAAAAGCCATCACAAATTGCCCAAGCTGTTCGGGTTGGCCAGGTTGCAAGAAAGTGTCATTAGCCAGCCAACTTTGTATGCGCGGTGCTACATTTTCCATATTCGCATAGACAAAAGCATGGAGTGCCTCTTGCCGCACGGGCTGATACAAACGCAAGAAGGTTTCATTGTGCGAGAGGGTTTTGCTGACCGTGTATTCATCCAGCCAAACCTCAAGCGCCGATCTTGAGGAAGCAAAAATCACATAATTTTCAATAATCGTGAAAACAGGATTGGTGAATTCTGGTGCTCCTGGCAGCACACGTAGCAGTTGGTCATCCATTATCTGACGAATAGTAAATGCTTGGTAACGGTAGTCGCGCAGTAATCCTGCCTGCTCGGCAAGTTGGGTGAGGGCTTTATTCGCTGTGTTCGTATCTTGGCAGCGCAGCACCAAAAACTGCGCCGAAGCATTGCGCACCAACGCTACTTCGTCGGTTACCCAGGGTAGAATGTAGCGATCAAAACGCGCGTTCCGGTTTTGGTTAGGTGCGTGCAATAATTGTTGGGCGTCGGTACAACTCATCCAGTGCAAATAGGCAATCTGATCTGGAATGACGCGCAGTATAGCGCCAAAGGTCTGCGGGCGCTGCCCAGCTAATCCGCGCCAAAGGTGGTCGCCCGTTGTGGTCGTCATTGCCCCATTTATTTGCAACAAAGTCGGTTTCGGATGCACTTCCAAGCGCAGCCATTGTGCTGTTTTGCCCCAGCGATGTAGCTGCTGCTGCCCCTCTGCACGAAGTAGCCCTGCCAGCAAATCGGGCATAGTCGCAGCATTCACAAACATCCGAAGGTGAGCTTCGCCCCTTGGCCGCTGGGCGATTCGGAAAGCTACATTACGCGACACCGATGCATAGGGCTTATGGAGCCGTTGCAACATATCCTCTATAATAAAAGGATAACGCGCCAATAATAGTAAATTGCGAAAACGGGCAAGCGCTACTTCTCTACCGTCGGGCAGCAACAAGCGATACACCGTATGTCCTTGAAAATGAGAAGGTAACGTGCGACGGGGTTGCTGAGCAGCGATGAGGGTTTGCAATTGCGCTTCGCTAAGGTGCGCATCGGCAATGAGCAGAGGTGTGATGTTCCCTTGTGTTGTATTTTGCAAACCCAGCACTACTCGAAAAGCCTGGGGCAAGGCAGCTTGGGATAATGTCTGACGCAGCAACTGAAAATCGGTGCTAAAATTTTGATTGACCAATAGTTGTGAAAAAATTGCATCCGCCGAAAGTACCGTATCGGCTTGATAGAGGCGCCGCCCGTCGGCATATTCTACAAATATGGCAGTGTTGCCGGAAACTGCTTCCAAAGGCTGTGCTGGCACGAACGGCAGCCGCAGCCAATAATGCCATCCGTATAAAAATAGCGCCACCAGCAGCCCCGCAAAAATCCATCTTCTTCGTGTTTTCAAAATATGTTTTTTGTATTACCTTTGAACGTGAAAAACGCCGTTTTTATACATCTGTAGCAAAACATGATGCGAAATAAGCTTAATATGATATTGTAATGCAATAATTTTTTACAATTATACTAAATTTTCTGATATGCGAAAAACATTTTTACGCATTGCCGCTTTGACGGGGCTGCTGGCCGTAGCGCTCGGCGCCTTCGCTTCACATGCGCTCAAAAATATGATCACCCCAGAGCATATCGCCACATTCGAAGTCGGCGTCCGCTATCAATTTTATCATACGCTGGCCCTGCTTTTTGTATCCTTATTGTTGCATCTTAAAAAAGCTCGATTCCTGGTCGTAGCTGGTTGGCTCTTCTGCTTTGGCATGTTGCTCTTCTCCGGATCGCTTTATTTATTGGCTTTCCAAGACGTTGCCTTTGAATTTCCGAAAGCATTCATTGGCCCGCTCACCCCGCTTGGCGGCGTTTTATTCATCGCCGGATGGTTTTTTCTATTTTTATCTACCTATCAGCGTTCCGAATCCAGCTCCGCACCTTAATTTTTATCACTATTTTGATTAAATTGCATTAAAATAATCGCAAGAAAAGGACACACTGGTCGAATTTTTTCAGGAATGCTTGGCAAATCCAAAAGCATCGTTTATCTTTGGCAAATCGCCAGAGATAGTAAATTGAGCAAGAGGCAAAGGCTATCAGGTTTCCGCATATTTCCGAAATGCCCTTTGGACGGACACTTTGATTGATTTGTGAAATTTCTGGTAAAGATAAAACCGCTCATGAGGAAGGAAAAATTTGTTTACAACACCCATACCCTACGGTACGAGAAAGTTGTAGAATCTTGGCAGCAGAAACTCCTGCGCCTGCTTGGGTTCATTTGCGCTGCGGTACTCTCCGCATTCATCATTACGATGATCTCCCACCGCTATTTTGCATCTCCCAGAGAGAAGGCCTTACTTCGGGAAATTGATCAAATGAAGATCAGCTACAATCGCCTACTGGGCGACATGGATCAGATGAGCAAAGTGCTCGACAATATCCAACAACGTGACGCCTATGCTCACCGCATGATATTTGGCATGGATCCGATTGACAAAGACGTCTGGGAAGGTGGCATCGGCGGCCATGATAAGTACGAACAGTACCGACAGCTCAAAAATGCCGGCGATGTACTCGCTAATACCCATCAACGCCTTGATTTGCTGAAACGCCAAATGGCAATGCAATCCAAATCATTGGATACGGTCATCAATCTGGCAAAGGAAAAAGAAAAAATGTTGGCTTCCATGCCTTCCATCAAGCCGGTACGCTCGGACAAACTTTCACGCAACGTGCAAGTGCTTTCGGGCTTCGGCTACCGCGTGCACCCCATTTTTAAAGTGCCTAAAATGCACTACGGCATTGACTTCACCGCACCTATTGGTACACCTATACAAGCCACCGGCGCCGGAAAAGTGATCAAGGCCGAACGCGGCAGCGGCTATGGTTACCACGTTATCATTGATCATGGCTACGGCTATCAGACACTCTACGGGCACATGAGCCGCATAGATGTAAAGGTGGGTGAGAAAGTAGTGCGCGGCCAGCAGATCGGGTTGGTAGGCAATACGGGCACTTCCACCGCGCCGCACTGCCACTATGAAGTACACTATCGCGGCGACAAGGTCAATCCAATCCATTATTGTATGGATGGCCTGACGCCTAAGGAATATCAGGAGTTGGTAGAAGCCGCTGAAGCTGCCAACCAATCATTAGATTAGTACAATTTTACAAATGCTAAATAGAATTCGTTCAGTAGCTTTGTAAAAACCCAAAAATACGATGTACATGAAATATTCTATTTCACAAAAAGACTTCCTTATGGGGGGTCTTTTTTGTATTCTGACTATATCTGCGTGCCAGCAGGCGCAGCGCTCACAAAATGCAGAGGCGACAACGGAGGCTATGGCCCAACCCGTCAGCCTAATTGTCGAAACGGCAGAAAATGCTACCCCCACAGCCGATTCTACGTACACGGTGATTGGCGTCGGTGATATGATGCTGGGCACCAATTATCCATCCACATCCTATCTTCCACCCAACGATGGGAAAGATTTATTAGCCGATGTGCGCGATTATTTAAAAAATGCCGACGTCACGTTTGGCAATTTGGAAGGCACGATGTTCGACAATGGCGGTACACCCAAAACCTGCCGCGACCCCAGTGTTTGCTATGTGTTTCGCACACCTGCCAAGTACGTACAGTATTACCTCGACGCCGGTTTTGATGTGTTGAGTATTGCTAATAACCACTCTGGGGATTTTGGGCCGGAGGGCCGCCGCAAAACGAAAGAAGTGCTTCAAGAAGCAGGCATTGCCTATGCTGGTCTTGCTGGCACTGACGAGTATGTGATATTTGAACGCAATGGTGTGAAATATGGCTTTTGTGCATTTGCACCCAATAGCGGCACTTGCAACCTGCGCGATATACCTGGTGCTCAGCGCATTGTAAAAAAGCTGACTGAAATAAGCGATGTAGTGATTGTCTCTTTTCATGGTGGGGCAGAAGGCGCCAGCCACCAGCATGTGACGCGCAAAAACGAAACATATATAGGTGAGAATCGCGGCAATGTGTATGAATTTGCGCACGCAGTTATTGATGTAGGCGCAGATATTGTGCTCGGGCACGGGCCACACGTAACGCGCGCGGTAGAACTTTACAAAGACCGCTTTATCGCATATAGCCTTGGCAATTTCTGCACGTATGGCCGTTTCAGTCTG
>CALMSP010000276.1 GCA_937872405.1 uncultured Saprospiraceae bacterium
CAAATTAATCATAGACTCTACTTTAATTTGGGTGCAGCTTAGGGGAAGAGGACAAACCCAAATCTGATCATTTTCGACTTCAAAAACGAATTTTAAACATACTCTAAAAGGCTATACACAGAGTACTTCATAAAAAAATCTCCCCGCCGAAACCGACAGGGAGACTAAATGTGTGTGTGAAATAGTAGCCTTTTAAGTTGGTATTATGAATGAGTATTCGTTTTTCTCATCGTATTAAATACGATTGTGCTTGGCAACGCCTTAAATTGCTGGATCTTGCGGCGTATTCGGGTTGTTGTCGCGCTCTCGTACCGGATACGGATAGAAATTCCGATTACGCTCTGAGTTCGGGTCGTTGGGTCCCGGGCGGCCAAAGCGGCGGCTATCTTCTAACTTCAAACCACTCATGTAGAGTTCGATACAACGGTTGCGATAAATTTCTTGCAGAATGGCACCTTGTGTCTGCGGGCCACTGTATGAGGGCAAGCCGGCATTCACACCATAGATATCATTCGTTTTGGTTAGCACCAGATTGAGCTGGTTCACCGCTTCCGTGAGCTGATTGAGGCGTGCATGTGCTTCCGCTTTGATGAGGATCACTTCACCCGGCTGGTAAATCGGAATGATATCCGTGTCGCTCTTGAAAAAGCCCTGAACCCGCACACCTGTAGGAGGGTTAGCGCCCAGGAAGAAGGCAATGCGCCCGTCGGCTGGGTCTGGGGTCAGATCGCCAGTAAGCCCGAAATTGTTCACTCCATTGTAAACGTTGTTGGTAACTAACGACACCCGGAAAATCGGATTCTGGTTCGAATTGCCTGTCTCATAGCGCCATACCGAGCGGCTGGATAAGTCCACGCGATTAGCGGCTTCTAATGCTTTTTGCGAATTGCCGAGCATATTGTAATAGCGCGCCAGCAGGGCCTGAATGGCATTAGGCATATTGATATCGGTACCAACTTTTGCTGTAAAAGCGGCTGAAATAGGCGACTTCGCCAATGCGTCAGCGGCGTCTTCCAGTAGCTTAATAGCTTCCTGCAGGGCTTCTGTTCGCGGTTTGAAAGTCGCATTGCGTCCATTCAGAAAGTCAGCACCATCAATGGTTTCGGTAGGTACCTGCTCCCAGAATTGGGCCATCGTACCGATGGACAGGGCTTTAAAGAAGTGCCCGTACACCAAAATACCAGTAAAGGTGCCGGGGTCTGTTGAAACATTGGCGTTGCTAATCAATAGCTGCGAATAAGACTTCACGAGGTTGAGGCTCGTCCAGACGTTATTGACAAATGTATTGGCATTACCCAATGTTTGGCGCCCTGCTTCTAGGGCCGCCAATTCGCCATTACCTGTATTGATTACGAATAACTCCTTCGTAGTCAAGCCATTAGCTGATACAATATTGTACAATGAACCAAGTGCACTTACCGAGTATTCCCGCTTGATGCCTACAACCAAGCCTAAGAGGCCATCCACACTGGAGAGTACCTCTTCCTTGGTGGCTGCATTGGGGTTGATGTATTCGCGTTCGCAGCTGCCAAATAGTACAAAAAGCGGCAGCATTGCGAGTATGATTATTTTTTTCATTAGCTAAATATATTGAAATGTGAAGAATGGTTTCCCTGTTGATGAACAACGGTGAAACGTTTTTAATTAAAACTTGGCGCCCAACCGGAACTGCACCGTGATTGGAATTGGCACGTTGCCGAAATCATCGCCGCGCACACGATCTGTTTGTCCGGCAGAGTTTGTTTCTGGGTCATACCCCTGATAGTTGTCAAAAGAAATCAGGTTGCGCCCCACCAAACCTAAGTTGACATTCTGGAAAGTGCGCCCGATTTTACCCAAATCATAGCTAATAGCAATTTCACGGAGTTTGACAAAAGAGCCATCTTCTACGTGCTCTTCCTGGATGCGCTGCCCGGTCACACCACCAGCAATAGAAGCAACGTACCCACGCGGTACTTCACCTTTAATTTCGCGTTCGGCTAATGCGCCTTGTCCAACGTTGTTCTGTGTGATGCGGTTCCAGTTGTAAACATCAAAACCAAACATAGCGTCAAATTGTACGCGGAAGCTCAGTTTTTTGTAACGCAAATCGGATACAATAGAGCCAAACCACTCCGGGTTGGGGTCGCCAATAATTTTGCGCAATTCTGTACCCGTTGGTTGTCCATTAGCATTGCGTACTGGCACATAGTAGCTACCGCCAATAAGTTGGATGCGATCGCGCAGTGCACCTTCTGGTAGTGCATTGGGGTTGTAATCTTTCTCCAGAATGACCACGCCGCGCTCTGGCTGTGCTAATCCGGAGGGGGTTACCAGCAGATTGCCACTATTGTCTCTTGCATAATAACGACCGAAGAAAACACCAAATTGTTCGCCATTGATGGCTGCTTGCGTACCATCACTACCGCGTAGGAAGAGTGCACCGTCAATACCGTTCACTTCGTTGCGGTTGCGGCTCCAGAGGAAATTGAAATTCCAGTCTAAATTGCGGGTACGCACGGGCGTCAATTGCAACATGACTTCCAAGCCCCTATTTTTCATACCGCCTACGTTGGTCACGATGGTATTACCGCCAGCTGTAGCCGGTAGCGGGCGCGCCAAAAGTAGATCAGTAATGTCCTGATTATAATAGGTAACATTCAAACCAATGCGATTGCTCAAAAATGCAAAATCAGCACCCACTTCAAATTCTGTCATTAGCTCTGGGCGTACATCGGGGTTTGCCAACTGCCGCGAAGGCGTGATAGCCGCAAAGCCAGTGAGTTGCCCCAGTAGGTAGTTATTGAAGCGGTCATAAGGGCCAATGCCGGTCAAGTTACCAGCCTGACCGTAGCTGGCGCGCAACTTAGCTACATTGATATTCTTGCGCAGATCGCTGGTTTTCCAGTATTCAGACAACACCCAACTCATACTCGCCTTAGGGAAGAAATTGGTCTGGTTGTTGGCAGAGTATGCCGACGAACCATCCACCCGGCCTGCTAAGGTCAGGAACAACTGTTCTTTAAAGCCAAAAGTTTCCTGAAGGAAATAGCCCCATACGCTGCGCTGGGCAATACTTTGCGAAGGTGCCGCGAATAAATTGGCAGCCGCCGAAAGCGTTTGTACAAATGGCGTCAGGTCTCGACCTTCTGCCGATGTGAAATGCGTGCGGTCATACTGAATTTGATAGCCAATAGTTGTAGTAGAGCTAATCACATTCGATAAATTTGTCTGATAATTGGCTGTCAGGTCATGATTAAGCAATAGCACATTGCTGGTGGCATTGCCTACGTAGCCATCTGGGAAGAAGTCGGCAGAAACTCCAGGGTACGGCACGCGGGGGCGGAACTCATTACCCACCAAGGAGTAGTTATCTGCTCCGAGTATAGCATTGATTGTCAAGCCTTTAATTGGATACAAATTCAACTGAATATCGCTAATGGTGCGGTTAGTACGCTGCGTAATATCAAAAGTTTCGATTACGGAAAGCGGATTCATCCGTACTTGTTCTACTGCTCGCAGATTACCATTGGCATCGCGCTCTGCGATGTTCCATACATTATCCATGATGAACATGGTACTAATCGGGCTAAAGAAGTTGTTGCCGTTGGGCAAGTCTTGGCTTTGGCTATAATTGTAGGCAAGCCCCACAGAAATATTTGCCCAGTCAGCTAAGGTCTGATTCAATCGAAGCCGACCCGTGTATTTAGTAAAATTGGTATTTTTAATAATACCATCATTATTGAAATACCCAAACGACGCAAAATAATTGGTTTTATCGCTGCCACCTGACACCGAAACGTGATTGTCGGTACCGAATGCGCCAGTGAAGATTTCATCCTGATAATCATAGCGTTGCACCGGGTATTTGCTGGTCACCAGCACACGTCCACCCGGATCTGTTGTAATGAAGGAAGCGCCCTGAGCCGTGAGCTGCTGGGCGGTAAGACCTACAGTTAACAAAGTCGTCAGGCGGTCTTGGGCTGTTTCTAAGCGATCGTTACCTCTTACACCAAAGCGCTCTGGGTGCTGGGTCATAAACACCCGTTTACGCAGGGCACTGTACATCGCCGAAGTGCTTACTTCTACGGTAGGTTTACCACTTTTGCCGCGCTTGGTAAAAATCTGTACCACGCCATTAGAAGCACGCGAGCCGTAAATGGCCGCCGCCGAAGCTCCATTTAGCACTTCGATGCGCTCAATATCCGCTGGATTGATATCAATCAAACGGTTTTGCCCGCTCTGCAGGCCCGTCACCATTGCGTCCGAACGGCGGTTGATCACGTTTTGAGAAGAGTTGTCCACAATAACGCCATCTACAATGTACAAAGGATCCGACGATCCGTTGATTGAACTTGGCCCCCGCAAGCGAATGGAAATACCACCTGCCGGGTTCCCGTCGTTCTGTGTGATCTGGGCGCCCATTACCTTACCGCTCAAAGCAGCTAATGTGTTGGTCGTACCTGTGTTTTGCAGTTTGTCACCGCTTACTACACTAATGTTGTTGCCCAACTGCTTGCGTGTGGAAGTTGGCGAGTTGCCCGTTACCACGATCTGATCCAGTTCGAGAATGTCCAGCTCCATACGAAGGTCTTTCAGCAAATTATTGTCGGCAGTACTAATCGTTACCGTTTCTGTGTAACGCGAGTAGCCCACATAGCTTGCTTGTAGCGTGTAGGTACCTTCGTTGACGGTACCACTTAGTTCATAAAAACCATTAAAATCAGTAACCGTACCTTGGCGGGCTTCAGCAAGTAGCACTGCTACGCCTATCAGTGGCGTGCCACCTTCATCAGTTACAGTACCGCGTATCGTGTAGCTGACTCGCTGCGCCATTGCCCCAAAGGCAATGGTTGAGAAAATCAGGAACGCGGGTAGTTGTCGGCTTAGTAAGTTCCACATCATAAGTTCGTGAATGGTTTTAAGATTAGTAAATATATTGCAATCTGTCGTCGCTATTTATTGCTTGTGCTGCCCGCTTGTCATTGCTCGTATGCAGCTAATTAATTTTTATAATCCCTTGAAAATAAACGATTTAAACATCTATCGCCTTCTTAAAATAAATGCCGTTTGAACGCTTCCATCGCTTCGTATTCGGCTAATCCTAATTGATCATATTGCTTTGCAGTGCACCGATTGCGCTCTTCTGCGCGTTGCCAAAATTCGCGTGAGTCATGACCAGGAAAAAGCGGGCGATCTTTCTGCGATTGGTGCTTGAAGATGGCGCGCCGTTTGCGCAACAACTCATCAGGGCTAATTGGCACAGCCATATCTATATTATGAATATCCCACTCTTGCCAAGCCCCCCGATAGAGCCAGAGCCAGCAATCTGCTATCCAAGCATCATTGGCTTCTTTGCAATACGCTAAGGCTTGTAGAATAGCACTAAGACATACGCGATGCGTACCGTGCGGGTCGGAGAGGTCGCCGGCGGCAAATACCTGATGCGGCTGCACTTGGCGCAAAAGTGTTACGATGATTTGAATATCTTCTTCGCTAAGAGGCTTTTTCTTTACCAATCCGGTTTCGTAAAATGGCATATCAAGGAAGTGCATATTGGCATCGGGAATGCCTACGTAACGGCAACCCGCTTTGGCCTCACCACGCCGTATCAAACCCTTTATTTTCTGTACTTCTTTCGCATCCACTTCACCTGGTTTCTTGGCTTTTATTTTTTCGCGTATAGTATTGAACAGCGCTTCCGTCACTTCAGGATGCAGCCCAAAACTTTCATGAAAATCATTAACAAAATCGGCAAAACGCACCACATCATCATCAAAAACAGCAATATTACCGGAGGTTTGGTATGCCACATGCACGTCGTGCCCTTGATCGTGTAGGCGGATGAACGTGCCGCCCATAGAAATCACGTCATCATCGGGGTGGGGGCTAAAAATAATGACACGTTTGTGGGGCGGATTGGCGCGCTCGGGTCGGTTAGAATCATCTGCATTGGGCTTACCGCCTGGCCAACCTGTAATGGTGCGTTGCAGCTCATTAAAAACCTTTATATTTACATAATAAGCGGCATCATATTCTGTAATAAGATCCACCATGCCATTATCCGCATAGTCCCGATTGGTTAATTTTAAAATGGGTTTGCCGAGTTTCAAGCTCAGCCAAGTAACCGCTTTTTTGATGAGCACATCATCCCAATCGCAATGACCCACAATCCAAGGTGTCTTGTAACGGGTGAGTTCGGCTGCAGCAGCCTCATCTAATACGACCGT
>CALMSP010000277.1 GCA_937872405.1 uncultured Saprospiraceae bacterium
CATAGTGGACTCGTACTGCTCTGTGTATTTTACGGATTCCTCTTTGGAATAGATATAGCCGTGCTTACTGCTTGCCGACCAGTCGTAGTCATCGTGTAAAGCAGCACTCGTAATTTCGGCGGCGAGCAACTCGTCTAAATCGCCCTCTTCTTCTTCGGCAGGTACTTCTTCTACCTCATCGGTGGTTTCGATGTCCTCTTCTACAGAATCATCTTCTGTGTCGAGCTTCTCATCTAAGATGTCTTCGTTTTCTTGGAGTTCGTTCTCCAAATTTTTTTCATCGAGCATTGAAAGAATGCTTTTAAAGGTTAAGGAATTTTTTTAGCGGGGCAAAGGTACGACTTTCTGTTGGGAAAAGGAAATTATTTTGAAAATAAGCGCTTGGATTGAAATTAAGCACTGGCTTTTATTTTATAAAGTGCTGATTTTCAGGCATTTAAAAACAAATCATAGAAATATCAATGCCCAATCAAGCAGGTATTATACCTTTCGATTGCGGATACGACTGAGCGTTTCGGGCGTCATGCCGAGGTAAGAAGCAATGTATTTTTGCGGAATCCACTGGAATAAGTGAGGGCTTCGGGCCAGCACACGTGCATAGCGTTCTGCCGGAGGCAATGTGAGCATTTCGATTTCGCGCTCCATGCGACCAAGTAGGGTTTCTTCTGCTAAAATTCGCCTAAAGCGTTCAATATTAGGTATTTGTGGTGTTAGCTCTACGAGTTCGCTCCATAGGGCGCCCAATAGTTGGCAGTCTTGTAGTGCCTGTACGTAAATATCGGCCGGTTTGCCCGTAATCAGAGAAGGGTAAGAGCCAGTAAGAGACCCCGGATACGAAAACCCCAAGCAGGTCTCCTCGCCATCGGGGCCCACGCAGTAGATGCGCAGCGCGCCTTCGCAAACAAAATAGACGTAGCGGTCGCGCCGTTCAGGAGCCGATAGCCATTCGCCACGACGCAATTGGAAGGGGTGTTGCCAAATGGTAAGCAACCGGTCGGCTTCCGCTGCCGGAAACTGCCCTACCTGTTGTAGCAATTGTAATAACGCTGGGGGCGCATCTCCCATATGATGTGGAAAATTAGGTTCGTTATGATACACCGACCCGATAACGACACAACCTGCTGGTAATCCGTTTTTTTACAATAACCAACAGCCTTTAAAATTAGAAGCCGCCACGCGGTTCTAAAAATTCCTTACAACTCCATCGCTTGAGGTGGTGGGTTTATCTTGGCAGCGTACATAATGCAGCAAATCTTGGTATTCGCTGAGTGCTTTGGCGGCCAGTTCGTACATTTGCTCAAAATGGCTACTCATCATCCGCGCATCTTTGGAGAGGGTTTCAAGTGAGTTCAGCTTGAACTGATGACAAGTATGCAGGCTTTCCATTACCCGCATCAGTTCTTCGCTTCTTTGCTGAAAGCCGATCAATACTTCTTGGCGCTCCTCCTCGGAAGTGTGCTCGTGCGACTGATAAGCGTGGTGCGCTGCCTCGTAGGTGGCTTCCTGCGTGAGGTCTTTTTGAGTCAAATCTGTGATAGAGACGCCAAATAACTGAGCGAGCTTTAGCAAATTGCAAATACGCGGCTCGGCAGAGCCATTCTCGTACGAAGCAATGTTGCCTCGATTCAGCCCGATTTGCGCAGCCAGTTCTTCTTGGCTGATATTCAGTTTTTTACGCAGATAGCGGATGTTTTGGTGCAAGTAATGCACCGTAATTCCGTTTAAAGCATTCATACGTTCCGCTTTTTCCGATCGTGATTAAAGGTTGCGCTGGTCGGTTTCGGTAAAATGAAAAAACGACGAATGTGCCGAATTATCCGACGAACGTTACCCTTGTAATACACTTGGAGTTTGAACCTTGTTCATGTGGCGTTAAAAATTTTAACATTATTTGCGCAAAGCCTGCCAAACTGTCTGAGGGTTGTCACTTTTTACAAAAATTTAGTCTAAATAGACAAAAATATTTGCACTATATCTGGTTTGGCGCTATTTTTGTAAAAAATAATTACAATTCATACATTCGATTGATTACTTCTCATAAATCACCGACTATGATCTATGCAATCCAGCAGCACCAAATATCCGACCAGCTCGATCGGATCAGTAATTCTCTGCGCGCATTTTCGCTGAAACTGACTGGCAATCATGTGGATGCAGAGGATTTATTTCAGGATACAGCCGTTCGCATCATGACGAATGCTGATAAATATAATCAGGGCACGAATTTCAAGGCTTGGGCGGTCACGATCATGCGCAATATTTTCATCAACAACTATCGGAAGAAAATACGCCGCAATATGATTATTGATCAAACACCCAACAATTACTATCTCAACTCTGGAGATAAGGCTGTGGATAATGATGGGGAAACCAATGTGACCTTCAATGAACTGATGGCGCTGGTGGACGCCCTACCGGAGGACTTCCGCAGGCCTTTCATGATGGCATACGAGGGCTACAAATATGAGGAGATCGCAGAGGAATTGGGGTCGCCACTTGGCACGATTAAGAGCCGAATTTTCTTCGCTCGAAAGAAACTTCAGAAGCTATATTCAGAGTTTTATTTGGAAAGAGCCTAAAAGCGTCTTTCAATAAATTAGGGCTGCGCGGCTAAAAAGGTCAGGCATTTGCAAATTGTCTGGCCTTTTTGCTATATTTATCGGTCGAATTTGCGGCAAGCATGTCCGAAAACCAATATCTTAAAGCACCTTCCTCGTATGAGTAAACTAACCATCAAAAGCGGCAAAAACGAATTGACGCTACAGAAAAGCCGGCGTTTGGTAGGCTTGAAAACTTCTGAAACCACCGGCCGCAGCGCCGAATCACTAGATTATATCGAATCGGAAGTGATGAAAAATCTGGGCGGGTTTCAAATTGTGACCCTAAAAATGGCAGCAAATGACCAACTCGATGATAAACTCGATGAAATCCGCGAACGTGACGAGGTGTCAGTGGGTACGCATGTATATTTTGCCGAAGGCAGCAAGCGTCCTATAGTACCAACCGGCGATATTTATATTGTGTTTCAGGAGGGAGTAAGTGAGGCGGAACAGTTGATTGTACTGGAAACCTTTCGCTTGGCGCTGATAGAACGTCGTAGCACAGAGCGCGTATTGGCGCGGGTGACCCCCGATTCGCCCAACCCGTTCAAAGTCGGTCATGCCCTGCAACAGATTTCATTGGTCAAATTTGCTGAACCCGACCTCGATACAATACTTGATGAGTACACATTTGCTCTACCCAACGACGATCTGCTCAGTCATCAGTGGTTTTTGCAGAATAATGGCTTCGTGCCCGACACTAACTATCCGCTACGCAAAGGCGCCGATGCAAAAGTGGTAGATGCTTGGCAACGCTTAGGCAATATGGGCAAATCGGATATTACGATCGCTTTGATTGACAATGGTTTTGACCTAACGCACCCTGATCTCAAAGGAAAAATTGTAAAGCCATTCGATCTCTGGAACCAATCATCAGAGGTTCTACAGGGTGACCCCCGCTATACCCACGGCACCCCTTGCGCCAGCTTGGCACTGGCTACCTCCAATGGGCAAGGTATGTTGGGCGCCGCACCCAATGCACGTTTTATGCCGGTTAGCGGTACGTCGTATGCGAATCATCTTACCGAACAAATGTTTGATCATTGCGTTAGAAATGGCGCAGATATTATCAGTTGTAGCTGGGGCACCACCGATCCGGCTTTCAGCCTTGGTCCAATCAAGGAGCAAGCCATTACTCGCGCGGCCAAGTCAGGCCGCAACGGCAAAGGCTGTGTCATCCTTTTTGCGGTTGGCAATGACGATCTTGATTTTGTCAACTTCTACGCGGCCCACCCCGATGTCATTGCGGTAGCTGCCTGCACCAGTCGCGACGAGTATGCGGTGTATTCCAATCGGGGCCGCGAAGTGAGCGTTTGTGCGCCTTCCAATGGTGACTGGCCTTTGGTGGCCGCACGCGCTTGGTGGGACGCAGGCATGCAAGGTTTCACCGGCAACCGCAAATACTGGTACGACGGTGTGGCGCGAGGGCAATATTATAAGCATTTCGGGGGCACTTCTGGCTCTACGCCCTTGGTGGCGGGCATTTGCGCGCTGATGCTTTCGGCTAATCCCGATCTGGCAGCCCGCGAAGTGAAGGACATTTTACAACAAACCGCCGATAAAATTGGCCCCCTTTCAGAGTACGTCAATGGGCATTCTGTGAAGTACGGCTAAGATCGGAAGAGCGTCGTGTAGGGAAAGAGTGTAGATCTCGGTGGTCGCCG
>CALMSP010000278.1 GCA_937872405.1 uncultured Saprospiraceae bacterium
GGAGAAGTTGGAGGATCGAATCAAGAAAATGAAATTGCAATTGGTGCGGGAGTGAGGGTATTATACCATTTTCAAATTAAGTTGACGTATTAATATAAGGAAACAAAGTTAATTGAGTGATGAGGTTTGGCTGTATCCAAAAGCGATGTAATAAGGTGCAAAGTAAGTCCTCGACTTGTGCAAAATGTTGCATTAATATATCGCTTCTTATAAAGTTCTCATTTGCTCTCAATTGCTTTTGACTTTTTATTGCGTTACTGCAACTATTGTTTTTTATTTTTGACCAAGTTCATGTTAATATCTTTACAAAACTAACAAATTACCTGGCTTTACAAAACTTTCACCTTCCCCTTTCCACCGCTTGCGCTTCCTTATCATAAATCACCTGCCCGACGCGGTCTATGTGCTCAATCAGGTTGGTGTTTTGAATGTCATTATAATCTATGATGTCAAATTGATAGGGCATGAGCGTTTCCTCATTCAGTATGCTGGCAATCTGAATCACCGTTTGGTACGAGAGTGCACCGCCTTTCAGGGCAATGTCCACGTCGCTGCCGTTGCGGTGTGTGCCTTTGGCGCGACTCCCGAACACCAACGCGCTTTGCACTTCCGGAAATTGCGCCAGCACTTCTTGTATCGTTGCTATGTCGCTGTCTTTTAGTCCTAGCATAATTTACATTTTTTCTTGCAATGTATGATATAATTTGCGCAATAAAGGATAGTGAATCTTTACAATTTCTTTTATTACACGCTCGGCAGCTGCTTCGTCATAAGTATGGGAGGTGCGGTTGCGGTTTTCCAGCGTTTGTAGCCAGGCATGCCCACCGGTAATCAGCCCTGTTTCAAATGCTTTTTTAATGGTATCGCGCGGAGAGCGCAGCCCCGTAAAGCCCTCCTCTTCCAGATAATCTTTTATCACATTCCATGATAATTCGAAACAAATTTCAAAAAACTGAATCGCCCCTGCTTTTTGGAAAACATCTGGTTGTTCTATTTGCATTGCCTGTTGCAAATAATCAAGCGATTTTTCAAAATTCTGAAAGCGTTGTTTCCAGCGAATATTTTGTTTGCTCATACTTACGGCATTGGCTTCCTACAATTACATGGTAAATTTACGTTGAATACTTTTAAGAACAACACAGCAACGAAATTCGTTTCTTTATCAACGCCTTTCGCCTTCCCCATTATGGTAAATCGCCTCCGCGAGAAGCTCAGCTCGGAGAAATTGGAGGCTCGAATCAAGAAAATGAAATTGCAATTGGTGCGGGAGTGAAAGTATTTACGATTTACGATTTACGATTTACGATTTACGATTTACGATTTACGATTTTTTAAAATATTGAAAAACAGTATTTCGCGAAAAGCGAACTGCGAAAAGCGAATTGCTATTTATTCCATTTTTGTAAAATACGGATGCGTTTTACAAAATGATACTGTCCGCCAAGTTGGTGCATAAAACAAACCTGACGGACGATATGCTTATCGTTTTTGGGAGGGCAAGAAAAACTGTAGCCCAAGACTACTTGCTATATTAAAATTGTTAAACCGTTCTGTTTCAAAGTAGTTTATTCCAAGTTGTGCTTCCAATGCGACACTGCGCGTCAGGAAATAGTTGAACCCTAAACCACCTGAGCCACCGAGAATAATGGTATGCTTGAGATCGGATGATATATTTTCACCATTGATGGATGTGCGTGCAATGTTGGCGCCTGCCGTTGCGAACCAAAGCATTCGGCTCTGCTCAGGAGTAAAATAATAACGAATATCCGGAGATATAACAGCGGCAGATATATCAAAGGCGGATAGCTTCAAGAAGCTGAGTCCCACCGCAGCGCCTACGGCCCATTGGTCCGAAACGAAGAAACGTACGTTAGGTGCTAAATTTATGTTCCAAGAATCACTTGTAGAATTATTAATATTAATGGATGCGCTGGATCCCCCTAACATCCAAGTGCCCTTGCCGACGGCGGGCGTCACTTCCGCTCTTACTACATTAGGGCGGAGAAAAAATTGCAAGCCGAGCGATAGCGCAAAGTTCACATCATCAGTAGTAATTCCTCTGGCACCCACAAAACCCTCAAGCGCAAAGTCGGGAGTAATGAAATGATTTACCCCGCCGCCCAAAGTCAGAGCATCTGTACTCAAAGAAACATTACCAGAGCCAAGCTCTAATGATATAATATTATCCGCTGTTAAAAACCAGTTCCGCTTTTCATGATTGGGATTCAGATAGTACCGCACGAATGGCGACAACACAATTCCACCACTTATGTTGTCACGCTCAGAAGATGTGTTAACGATACCACTTAATTGCGCACCCACAACCCAACGGTTGGACAGAAAGAAGCCAGCTTTTGCAAGTGTATTTAGCTCTACATAGGTTTCCCGCTCGGCTGGTGCAGTTGTGTTGATAATACTAGGCGTAAATAAGGTTGCGTTACCGCTGATGAGCCAAGTACCTTTTTCTAATTGACAAAAAGACAGCACAGGTAGTAATAACAGGAGAGCGATAGCAAAAAATGCTTTCATGACAATGATAAAAGATGTTTTCATGACAATAAGGTTTTGAGTGAATAAATAAAAACAATACTATTATAATGAACACGAAATAAGCCGAAGGGCTGTATGAATATTACAGATATTGCGAAATTTTTATCGCCAAAATCGTCCAAAAAAACGTTATTTTTGTTAAAAAAATAGGGCAGTATGCAAGATCACGTAGTTATATTTTTGAAAGCACCAAAAGTGATCTTACGAAGTTCGATTTTGCAAAACACTGAAAGACAGTATTTTGCGAAAAGCAAGCCACTGGCAGCGAACGAATTACAATCCAATGTTAATTCAATATTAAATTTCATCCTGCGGCATTCACAAACTTG
>CALMSP010000279.1 GCA_937872405.1 uncultured Saprospiraceae bacterium
CTCTTCAATAACGGGCGGTGGCGGCGGTGGCGGCGGAGGTGGTGGCTCGGCAGTACACGGTGGCTCGATTTCGATATCCTCGTCAAACAACAGCGGGTCATCCGGGATATTTACTTTCTTGTCGTATTGCGTCCAGCCAAAAGCAAGCACAACGACACCGAGTGCCAACGCCAAACCAACGTTGAAGAACGTACCGCTTAGGTTGAATACGTCAACCTCTGGGTATTTGTTGCGTACTTCGAGTGCCGCTTCACCTGACCTGCCGTGGTACTTCTGGGCAAGCTCCCCCTGACTCCGTTTGTTGAATAAGCGCTTTACGCCGATAACAATACCGACAACAAGCACCATTAACAACAGTACGGATATGCCGAGCGTCACTGTACCAATGGAGATATCAACCATACTGACAAGTTTTATTTTATAAAGAAATAAGATACAAATACGCTTATAAATGAGCCAATTATGTTGGCAGCAATATCCCAAGTTTCAAAATACCGATGCGGAAAAAAGCTATATTGCAATATTTCCATACCAGCACCATATGCCGATGCTATCAAAATAGCAAGGATGGCGGCTTTGCTGTAGGGATACGCATTGCGCCGAAATCCGTACAGTAGCAGCGCCGTTAGCACAAAATAAGCGAAAGCGTGCATTAACTTATCTGCGCTGAGCAACTGCCGCATCAAACTCGGCATCTGCGTACCAGCTGCAACGGACAGCACTAAAATGGCAAACGCCCATAATATAGCTGGCAAAAATGCTTTCAAATATACACTTCTTTTATGCAAGATGCAAGCTCTTTTTATTTTGGTGGGTGAAGCAAAAGTTTTTTTCTGCGTCACTTGTTTGGGGGCATCGCCGGTATCCGTGTTAGCCAGCAATGGCTTCGTATGCGTCTGCATCGAGCAGGTTCTGCACATCCACTGGGTTGCGCACTTCCATTTTGATGATCCAGCCATCACCATAAGGCGAAGCATTGACCAATTCTGGCTCGTTTTCTAAGCGCGTATTGTATTCCAATATTTTGCCGCCTACTGGCAAATACAGATCCGAAGTGGTTTTGACAGCTTCCACGGTGCCAAAGATATCATTTGCACTAAGTGCCTCGCCCACTGTATTCACCTCTACGTACACAATTTCGCCCAACTCACCCTGCGCAAAGTCGGTGATACCGACATAAGCAATATTGTCTTCTTCTAATCGGAGCCACTCGTGTTCTTCTGTATATTTTAAATTTGCTGGAATTTCCATGTGTTAAAATTTGTGATGCTAATCTAAACCTAAAATTTTGTTTGGCCTACAAACGCTCAAAAATAAGAGATTTCAAAAAACTGCCCGCAGAAAGCAAACTAATTTTTAGAAAAAAAATCGCCCCGATAGTGCGAGGTATATCAGGGCGATCTTTTTTGCCAGCGTTTTTGGCTATCAGTTGACGCTAACTTCCTGCTTTTGCCGAGCTACAAAATCGAAAGCCCACGCCGAAGTCACCGATTTGGGGCGCTCCAATGGCATCCCCAGCGCCCGCGACCAGCACAAGGCAGCCAGCACGCCCAGCGCCCGCGATACCCCGAACATCACAGTGTAATAATTCGCTTCTGTAAGTCCGTAATGCACCAGCAAAGCACCCGAGTGTGCATCCACATTCGGCCACGGATTTTTTACTTTGCCCAAGCTTTGCAAAATAGGCGGCACTACTTCAAACACATCCCATACGATCTGTACGATGTCGCTATTTTGAATATACTGCTCTGCAAATTCCTTCTGCGCGGTGAAGCGCGGGTCAGGCTGCCGTAGCACCGCATGGCCATAGCCGGGTACTACTTGTCCCGATGCTAAGGTAGTTTTTACATAATCAGCAATTTGATCTTTGGTAGGTGCCGTTGTACCGAGCTTTTCGATCATTTCAAAAATCCAGTTGATTACCTCCTGATTCGCCAACCCATGCAGCGGCCCTGCCAATGCATTGATGCCGGCAGCGAATGATAGATAGGGATCGCTCAGGGTAGAGCCTACCAAATGCACTGTATGCGCTGAGGCGTTGCCGCCTTCGTGGTCGGCGTGGATGGTCAGATATAGGCGCATCAAGTTTTTAAAATCAGTACTTTCAAAACCCAGCATGTGGGCGAAGTTGCCAGCCCAATCTTCATCCGTGTTGGGCGCGATATGCTTCCCCTGGTGGAAACTGCGGCGATAAATATAGGCAGCTACCTGGGGTAGTTTTGCGATCAGGTTCATGGAATCTTCATAGGTCGGATCCCAATAATCTGTTTTGGGAATACCCGCTGCATAACGCTGTGCAAAGATACTGTCGTTTTGCATGGCATTAATGGCAACCGTGAACTGCGTCATGGGGTGCGTTTCAGCAGGCAGCGTGTCTAACACTTGAAACACATAATTTGGCACCTCACTGCGTTGGCGCCATTCGTTCTGCAGCCATTCCACCTCTGCTTCTGTAGGCACTTCGCCGGTGAGCATCAGCCAGAAAAGTCCTTCTGGGCGAGGCTCGCGGTCGCCTTTCGGCAATAATTTTTTCAATTCCGGTATCGAGTAACCGCGAAAGCGAATACCTTCGTTGGCGTCCAATTCGGATGTCTCCCAAACCATCATTTTAATATCGCGGGCACCTCCATACACTTGGCTCATGGTCACATTGCCTACCTCCGTTTCGCTATGTTCTTTTAGCATAGCACGAATATCATTGCGCAAGGCTGCAGCTTTCTCTATAAATTTTTGCTTCAGGGGATCCATTTATATGTGTCATTATTTTAGATGTGATGAAATGCTTTTTACAGCGGCAAGCTATAAAAATCTGCCAATAAGAGAACACGGCTTGCGCACTGGCGGTTCGCTGCGGATCACTCTATTTCCAGCAGCGCTTTCTTGATCTCCGCATCGCTGGCGCCCTGGCGTTTTAGTTCGCGCATCCGCTCTACTTCGCGTTCGCGCAGGTCTTTCTGGCGCGCTTCATAAATTTTTAGCTGCGCTTCATTGAGCAATTGGCGAATGGCGTGGTCCGTGCCAATGCGCACGGCGTGGCGCTTACGCACATAGAGGTCATAATCCGTGGATTTCAGTTTCTCCACCTCAGCAAGATTGTGCAGGCGGCGTTCTTGGATCTGATACACTTCCTGTTTTTGGGTGGCATCCAATTGGTAAATGGTGGCAATTTCATCCGTTGCCCGTTGAATATCGCGCTTGCTGATTTTGGTTTGTGCCAGCAAAGGCGCTGAAATTAGCAACAACAGAAGCGTGCCGAACAGAATTCTTTTCATATTTTGGGATGTTTTTTTGATTTGGTGAATAACAATAACGCTTGGTTGCGCTGGGCGTTGTGCGTTTCATAAGAAAACAATCGCTCGAACTTCGCCAAAGCAATGCGCTAAAATACAAATTTTTGACGGTTTGGAAGGGTTATGGACGCGACGTTTGCGAGCTTTTTGTAAAAAAATGGGTTGACCATTATAAAATTGCGACGATATGTTAATGATTGATGATGTGTTGATCAGCGATGCGATTGTGCAAGAAGCATTTGTATGCAACCTCAATGCCTGCAAAGGTGCCTGCTGCTGGGAGGGCGACTACGGCGCTCCGCTCGATGCTACAGAACTCCCCGTTTTGCAGCAGATTTATTCGGAGGTAAGCCCTTTCCTTACGGAGGCAGGTCGCACGGCTATTGCCCAACAGGGGGTTTATGTGTATTATGATGATCCTGAAGATTATGGTACGCCGCTCATCAATGGGGGCGCTTGTGCTTACATGACCCGCGACGAACAAGGTATTGCTCAGTGCGGCATTGAACTGGCTTGGCGGGCCGGCGCTACCGATTTTCGCAAGCCTGTGTCTTGCCATTTGTATCCTATTCGGATCACGCCAAAAGGTGAACATCAATTAGAAATGATGAATTATGATCAATGGGACATTTGCGCTGCGGCTTGCGAGTTGGGCCGAACGCAACAAATACCTGTGTATCGTTTTGTGCGCGAAGCCATTATCCGGAAGTACGGTGCCTCCTTCTACGAAGCCCTCGATGCGGCCGCACAACACCTCAATACGACCGATCCGTAAATCGTTTTACACTTTCAAAAAAAGAATATGTGAGGGCTACCTCTTGCATTTTTTTATAAATGTATTAACTTTGTACCGAGAAACTACACAAGTGTATCTGAGAAGATGCCTATGTATGGAAAAAGTGGAGGTGACTCCTACCCGTTACATTCCTCCCAAAACCGATTGTAGTAGAAAAACGTGTATTATTTTTTTCTAATTCCTCCGGAAACAGCAACTATCCGGCAGCAACGACACCGTGTGCTGCGCCACCCATTGTTTATACGATCGGTTGACCAAAACCCTGTTCAACAAGGTAAAGATATGCAATACGCTTACATGCATGTTTATGATGTTCAGCGCATTGCCTCAATATATGAAGGGGTACACAAAAAAAATAGCGCATGATCCTAATTCCACGAACCTAAGAACTACGCTAGACCCCTTTTTGAAGTTGGTTTTTGTGGCAGCCTGGCAAGTATCGTCGGGCTGCTTTTTTTTGTCTGTATGGCATTCCAAACGACAACCGGCGCTATCCGATTACTTCGCCAGCCACGGGGCGGTCTTCTATTTTCAAAAAACGTTCGATTTCTTGTTCAATAAAGATAGCCTGTTCGGGCGTTTGCAGGCCTTTCACTAAGCGCAAGCGCTGCCCGTCTTTCGTGAGTATGCGCACCGCATAGGCATAGTTGGGCCGATTGTTGGTCGTACTTTCTACATACTGATCCACAAAAACCTGTTCGACCGTATCCACGGGTACCTCCCGATCCGGGTAGAATGGCATTTTAATCGGTTTGTGTACGATGCGTATGTGGTGGCGACTCGCAATGACCGAAGTAATATTGAACAGCAAGGCAATGGTGTAATACAAAAACGACAGCCCGATTATCAAATGGATACTAATGAACAGCATAATAATCCATTCGTCGGTGGTCAGCGCGACGATGATGAAGGGTAGCAGCACCGCATTCCAGAAAACGGTAAAAAAGATAATGAACCCACTATTGGATGTTTTGTACCAATTGATATCAATATCCAATTCGCTGAGATAGCTAAATGCTTCAATCCCTTTGGGCATAGACACTTGTGGGCGTTGGCGGGTGTGCTTTTTGAGCAACATCGCATCATAGCCAAATACGGTATGGCACTGCCTGCATTTGGCTACCAACATGGATAGATTGATATCATCCGAGTGAATACGTGCCCCACAGTTAGGGCATTCCAGCTGAAATTGCATGGCTATATTTTTGAGCAAGTTACGAAGTTTTGCAAAAAGCCATTTAACCTTTTTACGCTTCACCAGCAGATATAAACGATTGTATGAAAAAACTGTTGTATGCTTGCCCTGTAAAATCAATTCCTGTATTCACGCTCAAATTCGCTACGATTATGCAATACACTACCTTAGGCAATACGAACCTGAAAGTGAGTAAAATATGCCTCGGCACGATGACGTATGGCGAGCAAAACACTGAAGCCGAAGGGCATGAACAGATGGATTATGCGGTGGCTAATGGTATTAATTTTTTTGATACTGCCGAAATGTATTCCATACCACCTCGCCCAGAAACACAGGGCAGTACAGAGCGAATTATTGGTACTTGGCTAAAAAGCCGTGGCGGCCGCGAGCGGGTGATTATTGCTACCAAAGTGGTTGGCCCAAGCCCTGCCATGCGCCATATACGCAACCCCTTGCGCATCAACCGCGAGCAAATAACACAAGCCGTAGAGGGTAGCATGCAACGCTTACAAACCGACTATATTGATCTTTATCAAATCCATTGGCCAGAGCGGCACACCAATTATTTCGGGCGTCGGGGGTATGTACATGATACAACCGATACCTGGCAAGATAATTTTTTGGAACATTTAGAAACCATGCACGACCTCATACAGGCAGGCAAAATTCGCTATTGGGGCGTATCAAATGAAACGCCTTGGGGGCTTATGCGATTGCTCTACCTTGCTGACCGCCACGGTGTGCCGCGTTGTGTGAGCATCCAAAATCCATACAATCTACTGAACCGCACCTTTGAAATCGGCTTGGCGGAAATCGCTATTAGAGAACAAACCGGGCTGCTGGCCTACTCTCCCCTGGCCTTTGGCACGCTTTCCGGCAAATATATGCAAGGCACCGACCGCCCAAAAGATCGGCTGAACCGATTCAAACAATACACACGCTACAATAACCCTCAGGCGCAGCAAGCACTACGGCAGTATTTGCAAGCAGCAGAAGCGCACGGTTTATCACTTACACAGATGGCTTTGGCTTTTGTCAACTCCCGGCCTTTTGTCACCAGCAATATTATTGGTGCCACAAATATGTTCCAACTTCAGGAAAATATTGACAGCATCCACCAAATATTACCAGCGGAAGTACTGCAAGCCATCGAAGCGGTGCATCAGGCTATACCCGACCCAGCGCCATGATATTTTGCAGGATGTTGTAAAACAATGAAAAGTAATACATTCAAAATATTTTGACGCGCCGCATGTAACCAAAAAGTGTGTAAAGGTTTTCATTAAGGGTAGTTGTTTTATCCCTGTTCATTGTTTAACTTTACACAAGAAAAAAACTTCCTGCCACTTTCAGGAATGCCATTTGCAGTTGAAAATAACGCACCTTTTCGTATCAATACACTATTTTTCAACGATTTATAAAATAAAAAAATCGGACTTCATAAATCGCACATGGTAAAACGGAGTGTGATTCATAGTCTATTCGAATATCGGGTACTTAACTTTAAGGCAATTTCATGAAAAAGCCCAAAGACACCTTGTTTCGGCTGATCGCTTCAATGTCACCGGCCGAAAAAAGGTATTTCAAAATGTACTTTAGCCAGCCGGAGAGTCTGCTGACACAATTGTTCGACCTGCTCAATGGCATGGAAACCTACGATGAGGCCCTGGTCAAACAGCGATTGCCCAACGATGGTAAAAATCTCAAGGTGCACAAAGTGCAATTAATCGAATTGCTACTCAAAAGCCTGACCGTATTTCACAGTAAAAAAGACGTACGCAGCAAGCTACGACAAGGGCTGGAAGAAGTGGATATACTGATGGAAAAAGAGCTGTACGATATCGCTGCTGACCGCTTAGGCAAACTCAAAAAATTGGGGCAACGCTACGAAGAATATACCTACCTGATTGAAATAGCTGGGCGCGAGGTCCGCCTGAGCTTTATTCATTATGACCAACATGGCCGCGCACCGCGTCCGTTTTTTGAGCAAATGCGCGTGTACATTGATAGCTTAGTCGAACAACAAGAATTTGGCGAACTCAACCGCCGTGTGCTGGAGGCGCGCCGGCGCAAAGAATGGAGTGAATTTTCAGATAGCGAACACAGCTATTTTCAAGAGTTGAGTCGCAGCGAGGTTTTTCGTAAAAACAGAGAACCCAACTCCTTCCGCGCTAAGGCCTCGCGCTTAGCTACGCTGGGCGGTATCTTCGAAATAATAGAGGATGTGCAGGGATCGTTGGAATGTCGCCTTCAGACAGTCGCCCTTTTCGACCAGCACCCGGAGTTCGCCAAACACTACCCCTTGGAGTATCTTGGCTCGCTCCGCAACCTGATCAATCATTACATAATGCACCACCAATATGCCACAGCGCAACCTTATATACTGCAAGGGCAGCAATTTGCACAGCAAGCGCGGTATTCTAAAGAACAACTCATTTTTTTCTATCATGCAGCATTGCACGTCGCGTATTGTCTCGGTCAATTTCACACTATCAGCACCGAATTAGAGCAGCGCATCATAGCTCGCTTGGAGCAACACGGCATCGCAACAGAAAAAATAGCGATTGTTTGTTATGTTTATCTTGCTGTTAATCAAATTATAAAACAGGATTTTGGGCGTGCGCTGCACTATCTGCGCCGACTGCACGAGGCAAACGAAGAGCTACAGCAATATTTTGACGAAATTTATACCATCGTAGAATTTATTGCGCATTTTGAAAGTAAAGATCACATCTTGCTACACAACTTGATTGCCACCAAAGCCCGTCGCCTCGGCACATCATCCGATCATATTTCGCCATTTTATTTTCGGCTGCTGCAATTCTTTCGCAAACTCAACAACAAGCCTTTCAATGCCAGCCTGATTGCTCAAGAGTTTTTATTGGAAATGGGTAAGATCAAATCCGATAAAGTAGCGGCATTTTTTACTTATTTTCGATTGGATAATTGGCTCAAAGCCTTAGCCGAACGGCGCCCCTTCAGCGAATACATGCTGAAACCCAACAAAAAAAACGCCTGAAACGTTGGATGCCTCAGGCGCTCGAATTTGTGTTTATTTGCTTGATCTTAGAAAAGATGATACCCCTATGGTTTCACGAATACAAAAGAACATAAGAAATAACAACCACGCTTACCTTTTTTTGATGCAAGTTAAGTTGTTAGAAAAAACACCCTTTTCAGAAATATACCTCAAATCCGTTATTTTACTTGTCTTGATTTTCAAGCGATTAGGTAACTTAGATAATTATCAGACGCATAGCACGCCAAAGCAAGGTTAAGTGTCTGACCAAAATAAACCGCCTCATGCAATTGAAACAAATTCAAGCCTGGATGGCAGCATACAAAGACTTTTTGCGCTCGCCAGCAGCCGACCAGCGCCTGTATATATGGGAGTCGCAGCGCATTTTCCAAGCCCACTGGGATGTGGCAGCCCCTGATTTTTCGGATATGTACGATCGGAGCTTGGATAACTCGCACACCCGAAGGCTCTGGAAACGCGAACGCTACGAACCCAAACGGTTTATGCTTGAAGCCATTGCCTTAGCCCCCGAAATGGTGCGGCAGGCTTTTCTCGATTTGTTGGATGATACGAAAGACTTGGAAGCTCGCGTTGGGCGATTTGTGTTTTATAGTGACGAATTGCTGCGCATTTACCGCGAAACGTTCCCTAAAACAATAGAAACCACTCATTATCATCACAATAATTATGAAATGATTTCTTTATATTTGGCGTTTCGGTATCCAGATCGCTACAGCTTTTATGAGCATGCGCACTTTCGTGTCCTACTGCAACGGTTGGGCAGCACCGATCTATCTACAAGCGCTGATTTCGGGCGTTTTTGTAAAGTAATGCGCACTTTGTACGGTTTCTTGCTCAAAGATTCCGACCTGCTTGCGTGGCACAGCCGTCGCCTATTGCCAGAAAAACATTATACCGGCGAAAGCCTGCTGTTGGTGTATGATTTTTATCGCTTTTGCAGCGACCCTGATGTGATATTGTGATATTGTGATATTGTGATATTGTGATATTGTGATATTGTGATATTTCATAAATAATTGATTTTCAAATATTTGTATTGTAATATTTAGTTTTTTTTAAAAAAATATGATGCTCTTATGCAGCTAATTACTTGGGAAGATTTTGAAAAAATAGACATCCGAACGGGTACTATTACGCACGCGCAGCCCTTTGAAAAAGCACGTAAACCCGCTTATCAGCTTACGATTGATTTTGGCGAATTAGGCACGCGGCGCTCCTCGGCGCAGATCACCGATCTGTATGAACCGGAAGCCCTGATTGGTATGCAAGTGGTGGCAATAGTAAACTTTCCGCCCAAGCAAATTGCCAATTTTTTTAGCGAATGCTTGGTACTCGGCTCCGTGGATGCTGCCGGTGTTGTGACCCTCCTCCAGCCCGAACGCCCCGTGGATAATGGCTTGCGCATTAGTTAAGGCGATAACGATTAGGGTTCAAAAAAACCAACGCTACCACCTACCCAAGTTTTGTTTTTGTTAGCGCGTACTCCAATCATTTCAGCCTTACCGAGGCGAATCAAGTTGGTGAGCAATTCTGGGGCTGGCGCATCGTCTTCCCAAACCAATAACATTCGGATTTCCACTTTGGCTGGATCATCTAAGGTCGGGATAATGGGATCATATTGAACTTTTTTCTGTAGTATAAATTGCGAAGGATCAGCTATTTTATCAATATCCGTGCGCTTGGGATGCATAACGACCCCCATGCCAGCAAAAGAAAACAAGGGTTTGAGCACGTAGCGGTCGAGATCGTCGGGCAGGGTGGTAAGTTCGCTCAAGAAATGGGTTTCTGGCACATAGCGACTTTTCAAAAAAGGCAAAGTATGTTTACTAATACGAAAGAACCAATTGGGGTGCCCCACCCAGTGTATGTCGAGGTCGTCGGTGAAGCTGAAATCCATTTTTAAGTCTGTTCTTTGCGATAACTCATCGAATATCACTCGATTATAAATACGTTCTACTTTAATTTGTTTACCCTGTTCATTTGTATAATACAGGTGTCGTCCTTGCTTTTTGAGTTTGGTAAGGCAAACAAAAGGAAGCCCAGTAGCTTGGCGTGCCACAAAAAAATCAATTGCCGTGGCCTGTTTTTCTGGTTCAATTTCTAACAGGATGGTCGCCTCTGGATCGCTATTGCCGTAGAGCACCTGGCGCATTTTATGAAGGTATGCCGTTTCATCCAGACCATGGAAAAGATGCGTGAGGTGACCCGGAATCTGGAAGTAGCGACGATAGGCGTTAGCCAGCATATGTTGAAAAAAAAACAAAGATGGAAATCCCTGTATTTCAATAAGTTGCGGCATAAGTTCGCCAGCTTCATCTCGGCAGATGCCAAAGTCAATCACCAGAAAAGTAGTATGTGCCGATTCGTTGGGTACGTGCTGCCCAGGCTGTAGGGCACCTTCGGAATAAGCCTTGAATTCGGGTTGTTGTAGAAAACCGGTGATCTCTTGGCAAGCATCTAATAGCTTGGTTTTCAAATCATTCGGTATAAAAACCGGTGTTTCCGATACATGAAAAGGTGGTCGGTGCTTGTAGGTATCGGCTATCCAGTTTAGCATAGCTTCGTACTGCTCCTGCCGAAACTGCTGGTTGAATTGTTGTCTTAGGTGTGCGATCATAAAGTTACGAAGTGCGGTTTATAATTTTACACCAACACAGCCTCCTGGCGCACGGCGCGAATGGCGCGGCTCAGGAATAGCGGCAAAATAATGTCGTGTGTAAGCGCAATCTTATCCGAATCCTGCAAATGCTCAATCATTTCAAGGTATTTGGCTTCGCTGTGCTCCTCTATAATGACGCGGCTGCGCTCTGGATCCATGAAGTGTACAAGCATCCCTTCTGGATCGGCTTCTGGGTGAAACTGCGTACCAAAAATCTCATCCGAAAAGCGAATAGCCATGACGGCGCGCTCCAGCGGTACATGGGGGCGAATTTTTTCCAAGCAGAGAATTTCGGCACCCATTTCATCTAAGCGATCCAAATTGGGTTCGATGGCTTGCCAATCGCGGAAATCCGCTACAAAAAAAGGATTCGGCAGCGCACTGAACAGCGGCTCACTGATACCGGCGTCGGTTTTGTGTACCGGAAATGTACCAAACGATCGCGAACGCCGGCGAGTAACCGTAGCAACCTGAAAATGGATACAAGCCATCTGGAAAGAATGGCATATAAAAAACACATGCTTTTTCGGGTTGCCAGGAATCAGGTTCCAGTTCCAGACCCGCTCCATCCAGTTAAAGTACTTCACGTCCCAATATCCGTCGCCATCATAAGGGCTGCCTGGGCCGCCGGTGGATATATAAATGTCGAAATCCAGCCCTGGCGCTGCTGCATTGGCACGCACATTGAACAATTCCCACTCAACATCTGCTTCGAAGTGCTCGATAATTTGCCGGATGGCTCGCATCCCCTGATTAGGCTCGTTGTTGTACATATCCAGTATGGCCAACCGTATCTTTTCCATTGTTTCTTCTTGTTTGCAAATAGATAATTAGATTCCAGAACGAATCCTGCTGTTTCTTTGTTTAAAAATTACAATCGGCTTCAGGATAATTACGATATAATTAACTCATTTTGAATGGTATAATTTTAAAAAACTATTTAACAAACATAAAAACTTTTGCCTATTAGAGCCAAGTTATTTAGCTGCTTTTGGCTGCTTTTTTTTCTTATTGCCAGTGCCATCGCTCGTTGGCATTTTCCCACCTACAGCGTCCTGCATGAAAGTGCCCCAAGTAAGGTTGTTGTGCCCGTCTGTATGGGCCTGCGCTCGCTCAATGGCATAATTGGCGGCGGTTTCTACTACCCAGTCAAAATTTTCCTGCCCGACAGAGCCGACCTCCGCATCTGGCGCTGGGTTGCAAAAGTCAATAGCATATGGTACGCCGTCGCGCACTGCGAATTCGACGGTATTAAAATCGTACCCTAATGCCTGGCAGAGCCGGATGGTGTAGGTTTCGATTTCCTGCAGCAGCTCTGCCGACACATTGTGGTGGGCCGCATAGCGCAGGTGATGCGGATTGCGCGGTTCGTAATGCATGATGCGCACATGCTTGCCACCAATGCAATAACAACGGAAATACGAATCAAATTCAATGGCTTCTTGCAGCAGCATTACCAATTGGCCCGTTTCATTATATTTTGCAAAAAAATCTTGTACAGTATCCAACTTATAAACATGCTTCCAGCCCCCACCGGCGAACGGCTTCATAAAAGCGGGAAACCCGATATAGTTGAACATACCCTCCCAATCGAGCGGAAAAGCTAAGTTAGAAAAGGACTCCGCTTTGGTATCATCGGGGCGATCTTTGGAAGGCAGAATCACAGTTTTGGGCACTGGTACGCCCACATGCACCGCCAAGGCGTTGTTGAAAAACTTTTCGTCAGCGCTCCACCAGAAAGGGTTGTTGATAACAGCGGTGCCCGTCAGTGCCGCATTTTTGAGGTAGGCACGATAAAACGGTACATCCTGCGAGATGCGATCCACAATTACGGCATAGTCCACCGGGGCGCCCTGCTGCACCTTTGCAATGTTCACTGGCTCGGCGCTGATGCCCTTTACTTGCTTAGCATTAATGCGCTCTACGAAGGCATTCGGGAAGGACCTTTCCCAGCCAAAGAGTATTCCGATTTTTTTCATAAAATGGTGTTCAGATTCTGGAATTTAAATTCAGGCAATGGGCAAATATATTATTTTAGCTGGTTTTACCAATAATTATTTGGCGGAATCTTTATAAATATTTAGCCTCTGAAGGGGCCTCTTGGATAGGCTGAGCCACGCACGTTTGCCCAACCTTGCTGGTCCTATATCTGTAGCGCTTTAACGATTTTTTTATACCATGTTATACTAACAACTTATATTGATTCCAATAAATAAAGACGTATGTCCATTTCTATAACTATCTGTTTTTCAATATCATCTGGCTTCCAAAGTGGTATTATTACGATGCAATCGGTTGCCGTCAAAAAAAAACTAACGCTTGATAGTACCATGGCACCACCAAGCGTTGCATTGCTTTTTTAGGATGTTTTGTTCTACGCTAAACTTCCTTTTTGCCGCTTTCTCCTACCGGAGTCGAGATAGTTGCTATATCCGGGTTTTTGCAGCAGTTCATAGAGCAATTCTTTAGCTCGAAATAATTGAGCTTTTACAGTGCCCAGAGGCAAATCAAGCGCTCTGGCTATTTCATCATAACTTAGTTCCTCAAAATATCGCATTTCGATCATCAGCCGATACTTGGACTCCAACTGTAGCAATCCGTATCGCATAAATTCGAGGCGCTGCTCGCGGATGATCTGCTCTTCGGGGTTGCGGTTGCGGTCGCGGAGGTATTCCGCAAAACCATGTTCCCCTTCCTTGTCAGCAGGTTCGTCGAGCGACACCAAAGTCATGCGCTTTCGGCGAATATGGTCTATGCCGTTGTTGATCGCAATGCGAAACAGCCAAGTACTAAATGCATGGCGCGGCGTATATTGCGCCAAGTTGCAAAAGGCTTTGCCAAAGGCTTCAATCGTAAGATCAGTTGCTTCTTCGGCATTATGCACCATGCGCAACATCGTGCGGTACACTGGTTGCCGATACCGATCTAACAATTCGGCATAAGCCTGCTGGTCGCCTTGCACGGCTCGTTTTACCAGTTCATAATCTTCAAATGCCCGCTGGGTCGGGAATGCTGTGAGTGCAGTGACTACTTCCATTGGTTTTTGTTACCGATTAATAATATCGGCGCGAATACAAAGTAGTATAGCACATAACCAGCATCCAGCATTGGCGCCCAAGCAATCAGATCGGAAGCCTGCAGCCTTTGCAAAACGCGGCCATATGTCCATGAGACTACTCCTATTCTCACCAGATAGATGAACAATACAAAGACCACCATGTGCCCGCCCGCCAGCAAAGTCAGCGCAAGCAAATAGTGCCCCGCATGACTGGCAGCCAGTGCCCCCAGCGCCAACTGATGCAACGGTCGGTAGCTGGTGGCAGTGGTCAGATGTCTTGATTTCTGGTAGTAGTAGTCTCTCCAACTGCTTTTCGGTTGGGAATAGACAAATGCCTGAGCATCGAATACAATCGTTGTGTTTGTCCTGTTTGATACCGCATTGATGAACAAATCGTCATCACCAGATGCAATATGGGTATGTTTGTGAAAGCCCCGCTCTTGTAAAAACAAGGATTTGCGGTACATAAGGTTGCGCCCAACCCCCATGTAAGGCATTCCTGCCAATGCGAAGGAGGCGTACTGGAGCGCGGTGTAAATGGTTTCGAAGCGTATAAATCGATTGAGCAAACCCACCTGCTTTACATAAGGGCTGTAGCCCAATGCGATCTGAATATTGCCCTGCAAAGCACGCTGCATGGTTGCCAGCCATTGGTCGGTGGCTGGTTGGCAATCGGCGTCACTCAAAGCTATGATATCAAATCGAGCAGCCATAATACCTTTCTGAAGGGCAACTTTTTTGCCCGAAGCAGTTGCGGTGCTCTCAATCAATCGCAAGTTGGGAAATTTTGCTTGAAAATTCAAGACCACCTCGCGCGTTGTGTCCGTGGAATGGTCATTTACGACAATTATTTCAAATAAACGGTAGTTTTGATTTAGGAAATGGTATAAATTTTTTGAAAGATTTTCTGCTTCGTTGCGCGCACAGATCACCACAGAAATCGGTGGTTCATGCTGTGGACTTATGAACTGGGCAACTGGTGGATGATGACACGCCAGTCGGGAAAAAATGGCACCCCAGAAAAATAATTGCACAGCAGTAGCTACCACCAATAGCCAGAATAATAGCGAAAATAGCACAACGGCTTTGTTTTTTGTACCCTCCAAAATAGATAAAATTCTAAGGATTGATGCCAGATGCGCTAAGAAAAATGAGGCCACCGCCATAATGTGCGAATATTGGTTTATTTTCGCGGAGATTTTTGCTACCGATTGGAGCAGCATTCAATAACAATGGCAATACACATATCACCAAATCACCATATTATTACATGAATCTCGATGCATTTGAAGTCATTGGCGGTAAGCGCCTGCAAGGAGCGATCACCCCGCAAGGCGCTAAAAATGAGGCTTTGCAGATACTCAGCGCCGTATTGCTCACCTCAGAGCGCATGACGATCAGCAATCTGCCAGCTATTCAGGATGTACTGCTACTCATTGATTTGCTACAAGGGCTGGGCGTAGAAGTTCGCAAGCAAACCGAAGACACATACGCTTTTACCGCACAGGATGTCAACTTGGATTACCTCTATACCGAAGATTTTCGCAAGAAAGCCAATCGCATTCGTGGCTCAGTGATGCTCATTGGGCCACTGCTGGCACGCTACGGCAAAGCCGTACTCCCCAAACCCGGCGGCGATAAAATCGGGCGGCGCCGCCTCGATACACACCTATTGGGTCTGGAAGAATTGGGTGCCCGTTTTGTGTATAATGAACCCTTACACTATTATGATGTAAGCACTGCTGGCCGTCTTCGCGGAAAGTATATTTTAATGGACGAAATATCCGTGACAGGTACTGCCAACGTAGTCATGGCCGCAGTACTGGCAGAAGGTATTACGCAGATTTATAATGCTGCCTGCGAACCTTACGTACAACAATTGTGCAAAATGCTCAACCGCATGGGCGCAAAAATCACTGGGGTGGGTTCTAATTTATTGACTATTGAAGGCGTAGAAACATTGGGGGGCACCGCACACCGGATGCTGCCGGATATGATTGAAATTGGCAGCTTTATTGGGCTGGCGGCCATGACCCAGTCGGAGATTACCATCAAAGATGCACAGGTGCAGGAGTTGGGCATTATCCCGCGGGTATTTGAGCGCATTGGAGTACAAATGGCATTTCGCGGCGACGATATCCATATTCCAGCGCAAGAAGAATATGAAATCCAAACGTTCATGGATGGCTCTATTATGACTATTTATGATGCGCCTTGGCCAGGCTTCACCCCTGATCTGATGAGCATCTTATTAGTGTTGGCTATTCAGGCTAAGGGCAGCGTACTGATTCATCAAAAAATGTTTGAAAGTCGCCTGTTTTTTGTGGATAAACTTATTGACATGGGCGCCCAAATCATCCTCTGCGATCCGCACCGAGCTACTGTCATTGGGTTAAACCGGCGATTCCAGTTGCGTGGCATTGAAATGACCTCCCCAGATATTCGCGCTGGCGTGGCCCTGCTCATTGCGGCAATGTCAGCACGAGGACGTAGTGTTATTCACAATATTCATCAAATTGATCGTGGTTATCAAAAAATTGATGAACGACTAAATAAACTGGGGGCGGAAATTAAAAGGTTGTAAAATAGGTTAATAGGTTGATAGGTTGAATAGGTTGAATAGGGGAATGGGGAAATGGGAACAACCATGAAACAGTGCACCCATAAAACCATGAGACATAACTAAAATCATGATATTATACAACGTTACTGTAAAGATTGATCAGTTGGCGCACGAGGAGTGGCTACAATGGATGCAAGAAGTGCATATCCCAAATGTAATGGCTACGGGCATTTTCCTCGAATATCGCATGGGGCGACTGCTGGGTATGGACGAACCCGACGGGGTGACGTATGCCATTCAATACTATTGTACTGATTTGGCAGCATTTGAGTTATATCAAAAATATTTCGCTAAACAACTACAAGCCGAAGTGAACGAAAAATTTCGGGGGAAGTTCGTTGCTTTTCGAACCCTACTGGAAATTGTGGACAAGGGCGCATTTTATGCTGCGAATTGATAACCTTTCCATTTGCTGGTTGTTAAAATTTAGCGTAAATTCGCTGATGAATTTTGTATCAACTTCCTGACTAAATTATAACCAATATGCTTTTCGAACTTACTGAAGAACACCTCGCCGTACAGCAGGCAGCACGCGACTTCGCACAGTTGGAACTGAAGCCGGGCGTGATTGAGCGCGACGCGCATATGCAATACCCTACCGAACAGGTGCGGAAGATGGCAGAACTGGGTTTCCTGGGGATGAATGTATCGGCAGGATACGGCGGCGGCGGTATGGACACCCTCTCTTATGTGCTGGCAATGGAGGAAATTTCCAAGGTGGATAGCTCTTGCTCCGTGATTATGTCGGTACAAAATTCCTTGGTGAACTGGGGCATCGAAGCCTACGGTACCGAAGCGCAAAAAGCAAAATACTTGCCCAAACTCACTTCTGGCGAGTGGATTGGATCCTTTTGCCTCTCCGAACCAGAAGCCGGCAGCGACGCAACCAGCCAGCGCACAACGGCTATTGACATGGGCGATCACTATTTGCTCAATGGCACCAAAAACTGGATTACCAATGGCGGTACGTCCAAATTGCATATTGTAATGGCTCAAACCGACGTAGCGAAAGGGCATCGGGGCATCAATGCATTGCTCGTAGAAACCGACTGGGAGGGCGTAGTCATTGGCGCTAAAGAAGACAAACTCGGCATTCGCGCTTCTGATACACATACCATCATGTACACCGATGTCAAGGTGCCAAAGGAAAATCGAATCGGCGAAGATGGCTTTGGCTTCAAATTTGCTATGAAAACCCTCGCCGGTGGCCGCATTGGCATCGCTGCGCAAGCGCTGGGCATTGCTGGTGGCGCTTACGAACTGGCGGTGGCTTACGCCAAAGAACGCAAAGCATTTGGCAAACCAATCAGTCAGCATCAGGCTATTGCCTTTAAACTCGCAGACATGGCCACTGAAATCGAAGCAGCGAAACTCTTGGTATATCGCTCCGCCTGGATGAAGGATCAGGGTATGGACTACGCCACGGCGAGTTCGATGGCAAAGCTATATGCCTCAGAAGTGGCTATGCGGCACACCGTGGAAGCAGTACAAGTACACGGCGGCTACGGCTTCGTAAAAGAATATCATGTAGAACGCCTCATGCGCGACGCAAAGATCACACAAATATATGAGGGGACTTCGGAGGTACAACGCATTGTGATTTCGCGCGCCGTTCTGGAAGGACAATTATATCAGCCCATGATGGCCAATCGCACTTTCGAAAATGCCTGATCAGCAATGTTTTTTCAGAATAAATACAGCCCAAAACCCTTACAAAACACTGATTTTAAACACTTTACGAATAAGTTAATCATACGTTGAAAAGGAGGAAAAATTACATCCAATAGGAGTTTTTCTTCTAAATTATTCAAACTCCCTCCGAAAACTATCGGATAGAGTACAGTTGCAGATTTTTTATATTAAAAATCCGTCAAAAATAAAAAATACCCCGTTTGGGGTATGCGCTGCTTTTGTCGAAGTAATATCTTTGTCCTTGAAAATATTTTTTTTAGATGCAAAAATTAAGCATCTGCGAAGTCCCTTAAACCGCATAATCCCATGACAACGAAGAAACTTTACATGCCTTTTCATGTGTGCTATGTGTTAGCATCTAATCATTTCAATTACCTTTCACTAAGTAGGGTCATCCTGTCGGTTTTGCCATGCAGAACTGATACTGGTTGTAGTTATTTACTTGCCATTAGCGAGTAGGTACTAATTGTAATGACAATTATTTTAGATCTAATACATAATCCCATCATGAAGCATTCAAAACATAGCGCATTGAAGCGTGTTGCATCTTACCAGGGTGCACTACTTACGCTGCTTTATTTTAGCGCTGTCTTTCATATACATCCAATCCAAGCTTCCTGCCTGCCTGTTATTCAGGTGGCGCATATTGAAAGCGATTGTCGCGAAAAAAAGCAAGAAACAAACTTACCTACAGTAGAAACGCCTTGTGGCGAACTACAAAGTCTTACCTATCAAGACTCGTACTATGAGTTGACATTCCAGACAGAGTCGGGTTTTTCCGGCTACTTTGCAATATCTCGTTGGGAAAAGAAAAGTGGTGACGGTGGGGTAGATGTCACCGGAGCTCCCAATAGCGTACTGGTTGAAGGGGCCGGTATAGCTCAAGTCACAGTGGCACCTAAAAGCACACTCCTTCTTCGGATTGCAGTGCCTGCTAAAGGGTTTGCCGCTTTTGACTGGAAAAAAGTTGGGGGCTCCAATCTTTTATTTCAATGCCAAACGAACGAAACGGCGCACTCAATTGCACGGCCAGGCTTCTATCGTAGCCCACTGCTGTATGCGGGCGACCAATTGTCGTTGTATTTTCAAAATAACGACGATACAGCACAACAGGTTCAATTGTCAAAGTTTCGTTTTATGAGCAATTACTCGACGATCATCGAACGTACCTGGCTCGCCGAAGACACGCAAGGCAATCGTAGTGCCGCCTTGCAGTTCATAGCTTTGCGCCAGCCTGCTATCACGCAAGTTGTCTTCCCTAATCATGTGGATGAAACGAACCCACGCTGGACGAATACGTTGACACCCTCGGTACTTGGCTATCCAGTGTTTGATGAGGACGGAGACCTTTTCACTACGCACGACCAATATGCCATTACCGAAAATAATTGCTCCCTGCACCTTAGCTGGCAGGATGAAATGACACCCACAGTGCTGCTACGCCACTGGAAAGTGCAGGATATGATCAATGCAAATACGGTACAACACACGCAACGCATCCACCTACGCTATGCGAGTGGCTCAACTAATGCCCCCAATTTAGAAGCGGCAACGCCCGAAAACTTGGAACATGATCCAACGTTTTCGCGAAGCCAGGACGAAAAAAAGAAACAACACGCTGCGGCGACTAACCTGCGCCGCAACTTATAGCGGTTACGGCAAGCGCAGCCTCCCAGTTGCCGATGCCGTAGCCTCTTTTTTAAAAACGACAAAAGCATTCAGCATTATAAAAGGCTTTTAAAGATTAGGTTTGTAAAGGGTTTCTCATACAGAAGTGAGGCAGGAGGTTGCAAAATCTCCTGCTTTTTTTTTGCAATGCCAGCGCTACAATGAGCCTCCATTCGAAGCCTGTATAAACGGAAATCGTTCATTCGCAGACATTTTTATAGAATTGTAGGACGATTCTGCCAGCTTTACCGTTATTTTTATTTGTTGATGGGGAAACAAGAAGGGTTGATTCCTAAA
>CALMSP010000280.1 GCA_937872405.1 uncultured Saprospiraceae bacterium
CATAGAGCCGCCGGCCGAAGCCCCCCCCTTGGCGGGTCATGTGGATGTCAATTTTTTCGAGCGGTAAGCCGAGCCTTTCGGATACGCTCTTTTCCATGTATTCTGGTGTCTGAATAGGTCCTACGAGTTCTGCCCGATCTTCAGTTACGTGGGCGAAGAAATTCATTGGTTCTAGCGTATTGTGGGGCAAGAAAGGTGCTGTATATGTTCGTTCAATGATTTTTGCTGCATTTTTGAATGCCTTCTCTGGGTCGCCGTCTTTGCGGAGCAGTTGGAGCTTGCCTTGTTGGTTATTCACTTCAGCCATTTTTGCCATATAGGCAGCCGTACTTTCTGGTTCCGAGATGCGTTCCCACTCCACGCTCAAGTCCTTTTTGGCGTTCATTACCTCCCAAGTTGTGTTGCCAACTATCACTACCAGATCAGAAAATGCGGTATTATCGCACCATTGTCTTGCATATTGTTCGTCGTAGGTATTGATCGTGAAAACATCCTTAATGCCAGGCATAGTGCGGGCTGCGCTGTCATCCACCGATTTAATTTTCATGCCAAATGCAGGCGCATGAATGATCATCGCAATCAACATGCCCTCGCGGTGATAATCTAACCCAAAAAGGGGTTGGCCAGTGATAATTTTGAAGCCGTCCACGTTTTTGCGCGAAGTACCAATAATCTTAAAGTCTTGTAAATCTTTGAGTTGTACTTCTTCTGGTACGGATACGTTAGCGGCTGCCGAAGCCATTTCACCATACCCCGCCGACTTGCCACTTTTTTCGTGGTACAATACGCCAGCGGCAGTGGTAATTTCCGTTACAGGCACCTGCCAGGTTTGGGCGGCCGCTTCTTTGAGCATTTGCCGTGCAGAGGCGCCTGCCATGCGTAGCCCTTGCCACCCTTGTCGGATGGATTGGCTACCACCAGCTACTTGTCGGGTGAAAATATCTGTGTTGAGTGGCGCTTGTTCTACCAGAACGTTTTTCCAATCTACGTCTAATTCTTCCGCTACGATCATCGGCATGGACGTTTTGACGTTTTGACCAATTTCTGGATTGGGCGACATGATGGTCACGACGCCGTTTTCCCCAATTTTCAAAAAACCGTTGATCTGGAACCATTCTTCGGGCATGCTCAGTACATCCTCCGATGAGGCGGGCTTACAACCTGCTGCCAGCCAACTGAAACCCAGCATCATGCCTCCTCCGGCGAGGGTCATCGTTTTCAGAAAAGAGCGTCTGCCGTATGATGTTTTTACAATAGTCATACCTATGGATTTTTAAGATGCTTCAGTTAAAAGTTAAGAATTGGCTGCCGTTTTGATGGCTGCTTTGATACGAACGTAAGTGCCACAGCGGCAGATATTGCCGTTCATAGCAGCTTCGATCTCTTCATCGCTGGGCTTTGGGCTTGCTTTGAGCAGGGCGGCAGCGTTCATGATTTGCCCCGCTTGGCAGTAGCCACATTGTGGTACATCGTGCTCCAGCCATGCTTTTTGCAGCGGGTGATCGCCATTTTTAGATAAGCCCTCAATAGTAGTAATTGCTTGGTTGCCCACCTGCGAAACAGGCAACATGCAGGAGCGCATAGCTATGTCACCCATATGAATGGTGCAAGCGCCGCATTGGGCTATGCCGCAGCCATATTTGGTACCGACCAGATGAAGATGATCCCGCAGCACCCAAAGCAAAGGCGTGGAAGGGTCAACATCTACTTGTTCTTTTTTACCGTTGATATTCAAGTTAAATATTGCCATAATTATTAATATATAAAACGTTGAAAGAATGGAACAATGCCCGTGAGCATTGGGGGGCTATAGTTTTTGCTGCACAACATCTGTTTTATGGACAGCGATTATTGGACTTATTTTCCTCAAATATGGCTTAAATTGAGCACTTTATCTCTTAAAAAAAAGTTAAAGTCAAAATATTGATGTGTGCTGACCCATCAAGGGTCAAACACTGCTGGTTAAAAAGTATAGAAAACAAGGTGTCAAATAGTTATGTGGCTCAATAAAATGTCATAGTTTTATTATAAAAAAGAAACAACGCCGTATGTATTTATCCCGTAGCGCGTAATCCGCTGGCAATAGCATTTACTAATAGTAATAAATCTAATAATAATTGCTCGGCTTCGGGTGTTGTTTTATCCTCCAAGTGTCGCCAAATTTTAATAAGTTCTACTTGGCGATGATGCAGTTGTATCAGTTTGGGTTGTCGAGTTTCCAGCATCGTAGCGATGCGCGGTCGGCGTTGTTCGATGGATTGGCTGTAAATAATTTCCAACATGGCTTTAGTACGATGGTATTCCTCCAAAATATGCTGCAGGAAGCGCTGTCGGAGCGTTTCGTTGGGCACTAAAGAAGCGTAGAGGGTCATAATGTTAGGATTAGCTAAGGCAATGGCGGAACTTGCGTTGGTCAGGATGTAACGCAAAGCCGGATAGCCAACAGCTTGTGCGCAAAGGTTGGCAAAGTCGTCAGGATGCTTATCCCGCAAGGATTTGAGGGCTGTACCCACGCCGTACCACGCCGACAGAAAAAACCGCGACTGCCCCCAACTGAACACCCAGGGAATGGCTCGTAGATCAGCGATGGTGCGTTGCCCGGTGCGTCGGGCCGGGCGCGACCCAATACGGCTGGCCTCGATTACATCAATGGGCGTAGCTTGCGCAAAAAAATCTATAAATCCTTCGGCTTGCAGCAGATTTTCGTAGCATTGGCAACTGGTATCAGCTAACCAGCTTACAACGGGATCGAGCGGATGGGGCGTAGCCGGCTGCTCGTGCTGGCGCACAGTAGATAGCATCGTACCAGCCAACAATAATTCAAGATTATATACGCTGGTGATTAGGTTGGCATACTTTTGAGCGATGGTTTCGCCTTGCTCGGTGAGGCGCAGATTGCCTTGTAAACTCTGATGCGGCAAGGATTCGATGAAGCGATGGGTAGGGCCTGCACCTCGGCTGACGGTGCCGCCGCGCCCATGGAAATAGCGGATTTGTACGCCATGCTGATGCCCCACTTCGGTGAGCTGCCTTTGGCCGCGATTGAGATTCCAAAGGCTGGCGAAAATGCCGCCATCTTTGTTGCTATCGCTGTAGCCAATCATCACTTGCTGAATAGGGCGGGGGAGGTCTTGCATTTGCTGCTGGAAACGTAGGCTGCGCTTTGTGATTGGATGCGCCAGCCAAGCATCAAGAATTGCAGGGCTTTGCTGCAGGTCTTCAATGGTTTCAAAAAGGGGTACTACCGGCACACGGCATACCAAACCTTCGTCGGTAGCAAATACCAAGCCTGCTTCCCTTGCCAGCAGATACACGGCCAACAGATCGGATAGGCTACGTGTCATACTGACAATGAATCCGCCGATACCGGCTGGGCCGTATTGGTGTATATAATCATAAACTACTCTATAACAGTCAAGTATGGATTGGGCCTCATGTGGCAGCGCTATATCCGCGCGCGTGAAAGGCCGCTGCGTGCGCAGTTCTATATTCAAAAACTCAAGTCGTTTCGTCTCATTCCAGTTGGCAAAATCCGAATCTGCATAGCCGCACATTTGCAACAGTTGCCCAATGGCTTTGTCGTGGAAGGCACTGTTTTGGCGGATGTCAAGCGCAGCCAAGTGAAAACCAAACGTTTGAATTTTACGCAGTATGGGCGCCACCTCCATGTCGGCTACACGGATTGCACCAATTTCGTATAAGCTATCGTACAAAAATTCAAGATCGGCAAACAACTCCGTTGCGTAGCGATAAGCGTAAGGTGCTTGATGATTCAAAGGCAAACACAATTGCACCAGATTCAAATACTGCCGCCAGGGTTCTTTGGCGTTGCGTTCTAAAGCTGCTATGCTGTCGGGGCCAATGAGTTGGGCTAATTCGTTATTTTTATCTAAAAGGCGCTGTGGAATTCGGTTGCGGTTATCCGAAAAGCTCAAGGCGGCCGCCAAGCTATTAAGATCCGCTTGATGTAGTTGCAGGGCCTGTTCGCGCAGTTCGAGCAAGGTTTCACGGGTCACAGTTGCCGTAACGAATGGATGCCCGTCGCGGTCGCCGCCTACCCAATTGCCGAAGCGAATTTGCGGCAAATTGCTATAATGATTGAGCGTCTGCGGATCAAAACCATTTTCCACCCAGGCTGCGCGCAGCCGGGCGTCGAGTAGGGCAATGCTTTGCGGAAAAATATGCGCCAGATAATAGAGCAAACCTCGCAATTCCGTTTGTACGGTTGGTTTTTCGAGAAAGATCTCGCCCGTGCGCCAGATAATTTCCAGTTGGGTTTTAATGCTTTGCCGGATGGTCTCCTGTTCTTGTGGCGTCCATACTTGGTTTTCACGCTTTACAAGCAATAGATACAAGGCTCGCAGATGCCTCAGCGTGGTGGTGCGTTTTGACTCGGTTGGATGTGCCGTCAATACAGGCTCTACCTGCATCTGCGGTAGCAACTTGGCAATCTGGGCTTCACTGAAACCCTCGTTTTTAAGTTTGAGCAGACTTTTGGCCCACAAACCGGAAATACGGGCCATACCATGCTGTGCCTCAAGGCGGCGGCGATACTGGGCAGTGGCGTTTTCTTCTACCAAATTGAGCAGCTGAAAATACGCAGCATATAGGCGCACGACTTCCCTGTCGGCTTGCTGGGGCGAGACTTCCAGCGCCTGCGCTAATTCGCGTAAGCCCAATTCTTCTAATACTTCCTGGAGGCAAGTAGTGAGAAAGCGGCCATCGGCTTCGATTTTTTCTACATCAATCCAAGCGTCAGTGATTTGCATAAGGACTTAATTTTTGAGCACCGGTCAGGGCAGTAGCGGCAAATATAAGGATTATAGAGCGGGTTCTATTCACATGAGCGATAAAGTTATTGCACCAAAATGTTTTCGTTAAGATACAGAGAAGGCTTCGGGTATTTGTTTGTTATAATGGGAATTGTCTATCTTGCGGCAAAAAATGCTGAACTGTTTTTATCAATCTAACTACAGAATCGCGATAGCAGATAAGGCATCGGATTTGGAGCAGGTAGCGACAGAGGCGATTATCTGGATTGATTTGTACAACCCCATGGAGCATGAAAAGGCGCTGATAGAGCGAAAACTCGGCGTAGAGCTGTTCACTCGGCAAGAGGCAGAAGAAATAGAGAGTAGCTCGCGGTATTTTGAAAATGATCACGAAATCAATGCCAACTTGAGCTACATTTATCGCCGCGAGGACGGCACGTATGCCACCGATCCCGTTTCTTTTATTTTGAATGGCAATACGTTGGTTACCCAGCGCAATATTCCGTTGCGATCCTTTGAGGAAGTTCGGCGTTTGCTGAATGTCAGCCGGAAGATGGGGCTGAACGGCTACAATATTTTCCTGCTGCTATTTGAAACCCGTATTGATATTGAAGCCGATTTTCTGGAAGAAATTTCTAAGAAAATCTACATGGCTGGCAAGGTGCTGGCTTTAGACAAAAAAATGGATGAAGAAGTACTGATTGAAACGTATAACCTGCAGCAGATTACCATCCTATTTCGAGAGAGTACCAGTGAACTCAAGCGCCTGTTTTCGTCTATTTTGAAAAGTCAGTATTTCCCGAAGGATGAGTACGAAAAGATTCGGGTATTGATTAAAGATGCGGATTCGCTGCTGGGGCACACCTCCTTCAATTTTGAACGGCTGGAATATTTACAAAATACTTTTCTGGGGCTTATTAATATCGAACAAAATAAAATCATCAAAATATTTACTGTTGTAACAGTAGTGTTTATGCCGCCGACGCTCATTGCCAGTGTGTATGGTATGAACTTTGACGTCATGCCTGAGTTACACTGGAAGTTGGGCTATCCGGTTTCGATATCTATGATGCTCATTTCATCGTTGATCACCCTGTATTTCTTCCGTCGGCAGAAGTGGTTATAAGCAATTGTTATTATATATCACAATAATTCAATATTCAAATTACTTAAAACCAGCGGCTAAAAAAAGCGAGGCGGCTGTGAGCCACCCCGCGCGATTCACCTTGAGTTACTCCTGTTTTACTTTTAATGCGCCATAATTCAGTCGGGCAGTGATGGCACTTCGAGTATCTTGGCGTCCAAAATGCCCTTTCACCTCATGGCTTGTACCTTTATTTTGCTCGGATGTGACGGTCATATTAGCCGGATAACTAATGCCTGCGTAATTGCCGGAAGCCTCCATATTGAAACTGGTGCCAACTTCTAAGGCTAATTTAAAATCGGTGTAGCTACCTAATAGATTAATAGAGCTAAAGTCTTTGCTGACTATTCCGATGGTGGCACCTCCGTACTTCAGATTAAGGTCGAGTAGATTCTGTAATTTACTGACATTCACTTGCGTATATTGCGCATTGACGAGTACATTGTCCGCTTGCAGGAGTCGAAAATTATCGTATTTGCCATCATTGCGGAATTCGCGTACTAATGCCACTTCATAATTATCGTACTTGCTGCTGCAACGGATGTTTTCGGCTTTGTCAATTTTTAGATTAGAATATTTGCTTAGGAATTCGCCGTCGCGCATCTCACCGATAATGAGCTTGCCATAGCTCACGTCGGAGTTAACATTGCGAGCAGTCACTAAGGTACCATTGCCATAGGCAAGTGAAATTTTGCTGCTGTTGTTCACCCCCTGCATCTTAAAGTTTCCGTAGCGAATATCCATGGTGACGGCGCCATCCATCGGCGCTACGTAAGAATCGCCGTAGCGGTTGTACACTTCTAAGTTATTGGTTGCTGGCAGATAGACTTCATAATTGATGGAATAATCCGTGCGTGTGGTACCCGTCGTTACACTACTCCACCAGCTGGTGCTGATTGGTTCGATTACGGTCTCTGCTTTTACGTAGTTGCTTTTGTTCAGAAAGTTTACATTGATCCGGTCAAATACTTTTTGAGCGGCAGCTTCATTAGCAGCATTTACCACGATGGTTACATCAATTTTTACGCGGTTGCGATCCCATGTCTTGACATCTACTTTGCCATATTTGTTGACAATGGCGGTGGTGCCGTTGGCGGTGATGTCAAATTCTTTTTTAATCACTTTTGTAAATTCTCGGCGCTCGCCGTCGGCTGCCTGAGCCGTCAAGCCCAGCAAGGCAAACAGCAGGAAGGCCAGCCCAAACTTATATACTAATTTCATCATCCTTTGAATTTAATTGGTTTACGTCTTTGTTCACATGTTGTACGCTGTTGAGTACACGTTCAAGTATTTCCACCTTTATTTGATAACTTTTAATCAGATTTGATATTATTTGCTCCTCTGCTCCGCGAGGTACACGCCGTAGCTCTGCTTCCAGTTCTTGCATGGCTTGATCTATGGCGGCGAGGTCATCCAAGACGTTTTCTTTACTGTCGTACATGGATACTTGTCGCACTTTATCATCAATTTGGCGATTGTAATAACGTACCATTTCGGCATATTCTGGCGATATATCGGATAGCGATGCAATGGTATTGTGGCGAATAAAGTGGGCTTTGGTAATGTATATTCCAGCGGTGGCCCCGATAGCCAACAGTAGCAAAACGGACGCCGCTATGCGCAAAATGTGCCGGATAGAGATGATACCTGCGTGGCGCGCCGTTTGTGTCGGATGCAAGGTCTTATCTATATTGCTCCATACTCGAAATGCCGGCGTAGCTGGGTCAAAGGCTTCGCGGTGCGTTTGCACAAAATGCGTCAAAGGGTCATGGGGCGTAGCGTGCTGATCTAATTGTTTTTCAATTGCCAGCCAGGATTGTATGCCTGGTTCGGCGCTATCAAAATCTGCGCGATGTTGTTGAAAAAATGCAGATAGGGCGTCGGCTTCCATGCGCTCGAGGCGTTGGTCTAACTGTGCCCATACATGGGCAGGCGGTGTAGCCCGATCAAATGCTGCTCGGTTTTCTTGTATAAATCGTTCTAGCCCGTTCGTGTTCATGGTCAATGCTCAGTTTGTTGTCAATTTTTTATAAGCTCCCGCAACTTGATTTTGGCGCGGCTAAACTGCGATTTGGAGGTCGCTTCTGTAATGTTCAGAATATCGGCGATTTCTTTGTGATCATAGCCTTCCAGCATGTACAAGGAAAATACCACCCGATAGCCGTCTGGCAATTCAAAAAGTGCGCGATTGATGCGTTCTACTGTTAGTTTTAGTTGATCCTGATCGTCTTGTTCTGGCACTTCCAGGTTCGTCAACCGGTCGTCCAATTCTTCAAATCGCAGCCGGTTGCGCTTCAGGAAGTTGATACAGTTGTTGATCACAATGCGTTTGATCCAAGCACCAATGGACGACTGATACTGAAAGGTATCCAATTTGGTGAAGACATCAATAAACGAATTTTGCAAGATGTCTTCTGCGTCCAATTCGTTTTTTACCATGCGCAGGCACAGATTGTACATTGCCTTAGAATACAATTTGTACAATTCAAATTGCGCCGTACGATGTCCTTGCTTGCATTGCTCAATAATGTCCCGATGTGTATTGGCGTAATCCAATGTTGGTCATTTTTCTCATTTATGATAGACAATAGCGCAACAAGAGGGTTGCACACAAATGTTAAAAAAATTCTAAAATATGCGTTAAGAGTTGACTAAAATTTAGACGGAAGGACAGGGTTCTTCTGCTTAGCTACGATCGGTCAAATGGATGCTTCTGGGTAAGAATAAATCTGCGTTGGGTGTCGCAGCGGGGACGTTTACTGCAAGTATCACTATCATTTGGGTAACTTATTTTTAAAAACCTCGTTAAAATTACTAAACTTACCACACCATGAAGCCTTTCTTTATTTTAAATTTATTGATAATCAGCTTGTTAAATCCAGCCTTTGCTTCTTTCTTCGACCGGGCGGACGCTTTTTTCAAAAAGCAGGTCCAAAACGGTTTGGTGGCCTACGATGCCATTCAAAGCAATCCAAAGGAATTAGAGCAGTTGTTGCAGGAAATTGCCGCAGCGGATTTGTCCAAAATGGACGCTACTACGAAAAAAGCTTTTTATATCAATGCCTATAATTTGTTTGTAATTCGAGGAGCGCTCGACCATTATCCTTTGTCTTCGGTTTTAAATGTTCCCGATTTTTTTGATAAAAAAAAATATGAAATCAGTGGTAAACAACGCTCTCTCAACGAGTTGGAAAAAGAATGGCTATTGAAATCCTATGCCGATGCGCGCTTGCATTTTGTGCTGGTGTGCGGTGCCGTGGGCTGCCCGCCGATTACCGATTTTGCCTACCGACCGGAAGAATTGGAAGCGCAGTTAGAACAGCAAACCCGCCTGGCTTTGAATAATACAAAATTTATCAGGGTGAATGATGACGCCCAACAAGTCGAGCTTTCGCAAATTTTTGAATGGTACAGTACCGATTTTGGTGGCAGCAAAAAAAGTGCCGTCGAATTTATCAATCGCTACAGATACCATTCAATTTCAACAGATTACAACGTCAGCTTTTACAAATACGATTGGTCTTTGAATGAAATCAAAAGTCCTATTTTAGAAACCGACGTTCAAAAATCCAACAACGACTACCGCTACGTGGTCTCCGCTTCCATTCCTAAAGGCACTACGGAAACCAAGATTTTCAACAATTTATACTCTCAAACCACTGGTACAAAAGGTAGCGACCGCACCGAGCGCGCCAATTTTTACACCATGTTCATCACTTCGCTGTACGGGTTGACCAATCGGCTGAATGTGGGGCTGGAAGTGCGGTATCGCCAGGCGACTTTTGATCGGCTGCCGGCTTCACCGCTCGACGTTTTTCGCTTTGAGCAAACGGCAACTTCGCGGTTTGGGGTGGCAACCATCGGACCGAAAGTTCGCTTTGCCCCTTCCGCACAACTGCCCAACTTTTCGATTCAAAGCGCCTTCTGGATTCCATTGCGCAACGACTGGGAAGGCACCGGCGAGCGCCCTTACCTCGATTGGAACAATCCGACCTGGTGGACGCAGTTTTTCAACGATTTTTCAATTGGTGAAAACTTTGCACTCTTTGCCGAAATTGATGCGCTTTGGGAAGACCTCGGCAATGGCGAACAGGGTGCGCTCAACCGCTTTTCAACGCCGGTTACGCTCATCGGGAGTTATTTTCCGACGCCGAAGGCAACAGTGTACGTTTTGACGAATTATTCTCCTTACTGGTCGCCGCAATTGAGCTACTTTTGGCAGGCGGGCGTGGGCACAAAGTATCAATTAACCCCAAAATTTGAAGTGGAGGCTTTGTATTCCTATTTTACCAATGAATTTTTGGCGAGTACCAATGGCAGGGCATCCACTTTTAATGTTGGCATAAGATTTAATCGGTAATTTTAGCCTTGTTAAAAAAAAATAAACTGCCACAAAGGCACTGAAACACCAAAATACACAAAGATTTTTGCGCGATTCTTGTGGCTTTGTGTTTTTGTGGCAAAAGATATAATATTCGAATATTTTTTATTTTATGATATTTTTATAAATATTTCCAATGCGTTTGTTGCTTATTTTTATTATTTTAGAATGGTCTTGTATGCTCTCGGCGCAAACGGAACGCGGCGGGCACCACATTTCGCACCTACAACTCGAAGGCTTGAAACGCACCAAACGCAGCCACGCCGCCCAGTTTTTACAAACGGAAGTCGGGGACTCGCTCGACACTTTTAAATTGTTGCGGGATGTGCAGCAACTGCGCAATCTCACGGCTTTCGCTAATGCCGAATTCCAACTCGACACCACCCCGGTGGGCATCGCCGTAACGTACAAAGTGACCGAAAACCACACGCTTTTTCCAATTGTCAATTTCGGCGCTATCAAAGGCAATTTCTGGTATCAGGCGGGCATCAACGACGTCAACTGGATAGGGCGGGGCATGCAACTCACGACGTACTACCTCAACAACAATGGGCAGCACAATTTTCATTTGTACTACCGAGTGCCGTACATTCGAGGCAGTCGCTGGGGCATTTCGGCAAATCTGTTTCGCTGGGCATCCATCGAACCTTTTAACTTCCCGGAGGGAACGGCGGTTTATGATTTTGAAAATTCCAGTATCGGCGGCACCGGATTTTACGAATTCAAACTCAACCGGCATACGCTGGAAGCGGGCGGGCTTTTTTTTGTTGAACGCCACCAACTCCACGATGGGCAATCTTTTTCCAACGCGCCCCCATTGCTCGAGCAACCGAAAGTGCTGTTTAAAATCATGCACCGCCTCAATTTTGTAAATTATCATTTTTTCTACCGCGCCGGCTGGTACAATATCGTCCGGTACGAAACGGTGTATGCCTTGCAGGATCAGAGTTGGTTTCGGATGCTGTTCAGCGATACGCATTTTTATCAACGCTACGGCAAGCGCGGCAACATGGCGCTGCGGCTACGTTTGGGCATTTCCACGAACAACAATTCGCCGTTTGCCCCCTTTATTCTGGATAGTCAATTCAACATTCGCGGCTCCGGCAATCGCGTGGATCACGGCACGGCTATCGTCACTTTGAATGCGGAGTACCGCCATACTTTGGTGGAAACCAATCTGCTGGCGGCGCGAACCGTGGGCTTTTCTGACCTGGGCACGTGGCGGCAACCCGGCGGCACGCTGGAAGACCTGGTGGATGCGAATAATTTCCGGCATTTTGCGGGCGGGGGGATTCGGCTCATTTACAAAAAAGCTTGGGACGCTATCCTCCGTGTGGACTACGGCGTGGACTTGTACAATGTGCAAGAACGAGGATTTGTGTTGGGTGTAGGGCAGTATTTTTAAAATAATACCAGTACAGAACAGAGTCAATAGTGAACAGTCGGTAGTCTTTATTAGGTTGACTATCAATATTATAGTGAATTTAAATGTGCATTTTATTATTTTGTTTTGGTATTACCTTACCGCCACATATGCACCAGCAACACACCCACATTCGGCCGCTGGTATCCATTGCGCTTAAATTTGTTTCAAATAGATATAGACAACGGGAGGCGGTTAGGCTGCACGCGCACCAAATTTTTATAAGCAAAATCACTGCACATCCTGTAGGCGTGCAAGCGCCTCGCGGGCTTTGTCGTAGTCGGGCGCCAAGCGTAGTGTTTGTTCATAATCCACTTTGGCTCGCGACAGATTTCCTGCCATTTCGGAGGCAACAGCTCGAAAATAGTAGGCTTGTACGAAGGTAGGTTCTACTTTGATGGCCAAGTCAAACTGGCGATAGGCCTGCTGCAAGGAATCCAGGTCAAGATAGAGCAGCCCAGCATTGTAGTAGGCTTCTTCGTACTGAGGGTCAATGCCCACAATTTGCCTGTACAAAGCAATAGCCCCCGGCAGGTCATTTTGGTCTTGCAGATAATCGGCTTTAGCGTGCAGGGCTTCCACATTATTGGGGGCAATGAGCAGCGCATTGTCAAAGAAGCGTGTGGCAATACGGTTGCCCAGGGCAGCATGTAGTTGGCCTAAGTTGATCCAGGCATCAATTTGGTCGGGGTCTAATTCTACGGCGCGCTGGAAGCTATTGATTGCCCGTATGGTATCGCCGGTTTCTTTAAAATTCATACCAAATAGCACGTAGGCATCGGCGTTTTGTGGGTCGAGGCGCAATACGCGGTCAATGGTGCGCATGGCATCTTCATGTTTTTTAAGAATTAGCTGGAACTCGCTCATTTTCAAGAGCGTAGAAGTACTATTAGGATTTAATGCGAGCGCTTTTTCTAAGGTTTCGATCGCTAATCTCGATTGGTAATAATCCAGATAAACATCTGCCAAGACGTTGAGGTAGGTCAGATTGGTTGAATCCAGCGCGAGTGCTTTTTTCAGATCCTCTATGGCTTCATCAAAACCATCTTTCTCATAAAACAGGCCAGCGCGGGCGGCGTACAACGTCGGATCATTCGGATTGGCTGCAATCTTGCGGGTCAAATCGTCAATTGCCGGATCACCAGTAAGCGTTATATTGGTAGCGGATGGATCATTTTTTTTGCCACAGGCTATGATGATTCCGATACATAAAAAAGCGTAAAACAATAAAATTATGATATTTTTCATGCAGTTTGCATAACTTTTTTAATAAAAACTCATATCTGCGTGATATCCTTTAATGCCTCGGAAATAAGCAGTGATGACTTCCATATCCGCTTCGAGGTTGCCGGTCGGATAAAACGGCTGGCTGAAGCCCACTATTTTATTTGCCCAATCAAATTTTACCATCAACACAGGTACTTTGGCGCCCAGCGCAATATAATAAAAGCCTGTTTTGAGATGTTCTACACGCTGGCGCGTACCTTCAGGAGCAATCGTGAGTACAAATTCTTTCTCCCGATTAAAAATATCCACAACGGCATCCACAAAATTGTTGCGCTTGCTGCGGTCAACGGGGTAGCCACCAAGTGCTCGAAATAGCCAGCCAAACGGCAGACGAAACAGCGAGGCTTTGCCCACAAACTTAATACGCGCCCGCAAAGCACTACGTGCCAGCAAACCCACCGGAAAATCCCAACTGGAGGTATGCGGCACTACAATCAGCACGAATTTCTTTAAATCGTAAGGATATTGTCCCTCAAATTTCCAGCCCCAGAGCCGGAATATCCATTTACTAATAGCACTAAGCATAAAGTGTGTGTATTTTTGATGCTGGTTCAAATGGGTGGATGTGATTTCGTAAATCTTTGAGATTTGCGAAATCTGAACAACAAAACAACCCTTTTGACCCACTATCGTATTTTTTAGTATCCTGTGCCCAATGTTGGTGTAAAGCTACAAAACCCTTGCATTTTGCGTAGCGTTTTTGAGTACGAATGTCGTATTTTTTAATACTAATGCTGGTATAAAATTCTGATTATCAAAATCTTATACCATTTTCCTAAGGAAGCGAACCTGTAATGTCATGTATAATGTGCGAAAGCCGACATACTATTTTATAAAACTTTGAAAAACAATATTTTAGAGGTGTTTGAATGCTTCATCTTGAACTAAAAATCGGTTTAAGGTATTTTCGCTATCGCAATTAACAGCATTCTTCGGGTCAGGCTTCAGGATATTTTCTTTCCTTTGCAGTACCGAACAATTTGGCATCGGATAATGGGTGACATCAAAAAAAATGACATATTATACATGTTGGCTGCGAAAAATATTGAAATATTTTGCACGCCATTTAATTAGTTATTTTTACTTTTTGTAAAAATTTGATTCACATATTAAGCACTGATTACAGGTTTATGCTTCGTTATGCATTTATTTTATTAACTATGGCTGGGCTGAGCGCTTGTGCTAATATTGTGCCACCGCTGGGCGGGGAGGAAGATAAAACGCCTCCTGAAGTTGTACCGGAACGTTCTACGCCCAATTTTCAAACTAATTTTACTAAACAACGCATTGAGCTTACCTTTAACGAGTGGGTGACGCTGGAAGATGTGTTCAATCAAGTGGTAGTGTCGCCGCCATTGCAGTACCGCAACAACGTGACGCTGAAAGGACGCACGCTGCGCTTTGATTTTGATGAAAGGGAGACGCTACGCGAGCAGGTAACATACACCATTAACTTCGGGGAGGCCGTGAAAGACCTGACGGAAAAGAACCCTGCTGAGAATCTGCGGTTTGTCTTTTCCACTGGGGGCGAGCTTGATTCGCTGTCGCTAAGTGGTATTGTGGTGGATGCACAAACAGGCGAGCCGGTAGAAAAGGTATTGTTTCTGGTGTACGATAATCTTGTGGATTCGGTGGTACGCACGGAGCGTCCGTTTTATTTTGCTCGTACCGATAAAGCCGGCAGTTTTCAAATTGAAAATATGCGCGCTGGCACGTTTAAAGGGTTTGCCCTGAAAGACGTGGATTTTAACTACCGCTACAACTTGCCCAATGAGCAGATCGGCTTTCCGGATAGCCTGCTGGTGGTACGTGCTGATAGTGCACCAATGCTGCGCATTCGCCTATTTGAAGAGGTGCGTACTTTACGCATTCTGGAGCGAGAAACAAATCGCTATGGCTACATCAAACTAACCTTTAACCGCGAAATACACGACCTAACGATCAGCTATGAAGATGTAGGGCAGGCGCCTCAGTACGAATATGATAAGGATACGCTGCATGTCTGGTACAACCAAAGCGTTCCGCAGGCCTGGGCACTCTATGTCCAACAGGATACGCTTTTTTATGATACCATACGTGTGCCTGTATTGTCAAAGTCCGACTGGCTGGAGACTGCCGCGCTCCTACAAACCAATCGTCGTAGCGGAAGCAGCACTATTCCATTGAACCCCGATAAATACATCCTGCTACAATTTAATCATCCGATTGTTGCTTTTGATACCGCGCTGATTCGCGTCTATGAGGATACCTTACAAAAAGTGGTGATGCCCATTATTACGATTGATTCTGTTTCGGCCCGGCAGGTGCGTTTTACCTACCCCTGGGCGGAAGGGCCCAACTACCAATTAGAAGCCTTGCCGGGGGCATTCCGCGACCGTTTTGGGTTGTATAATGATACCATTCAAATTACCTATCGTTCAGAATTTCGAAAAGCTTTTGGCAATTTAAAACTAACGATTGAGGGCTTGAACGCTGCTATAAATTATGTGATTCAATTATATAATGGTTCTAATTTGGTAGAGACCTTTCAGCACCAAGGCGATGCGGTGGTCGTTCGCCAGTTCAAAACCTTACCGCCAGGGGAGTATTCGGTACAAATTATTGAAGACTTCAATAAAAATGGGCGTTGGGACACAGGCAACTACGACTTTCGCCGCCAGCCCGAGCGCATTTTTGTCAAAAAATTGGATGCCTTGCGCGCCAACTGGGAAGTAGAGGCGAAGGTTTTATTAGAAGAATAGCGCTAAACCGATTGCAGGCGCGGGGTTTTTAAATGAATCGTTGCAGTTGATGCCCCACCAAGGTGCGTAGTGTAGCCAATGCCAGCACTTTAGACTCCTCCGCGCTAAGGTTCTTGTCCATGTAAAAATCTTCCAAACGCGCCTGCGACTGAAAGAAAGCAGCTTTAAATGTAACAACCATCCGCTGATTGATCGGGTCGCGGGTAGCCCAGCCATTAAGACCATTCCAGATATTGGCATGCCAAGTATCGAGGTCTTTGGCATCGGTGGCGGGTAGCGCTTTGGGCGATAGGTAGAGCAAGGTGCGCAACGAAGCAGCTTGGGCTTGTTGTTGTTCGCTGAGTTTTGCATTGGGGCTGAGGTCATTAGCAATAGCCACTACCAGGCGTATCTCTTCCCAAGTAAGAAACTGATCACAGGCGCGCATCGGAAAATTGAGCGAAGCCATGTTCGCATAACGATCGAATACACGTCCCATTTCACGAGGATGCCGCTGGAGTAGCCAGCAAGGGGCACTCGCTTCGCTGTCGGGGGCGCTGTGCACATAGTGCAAGTGCAGGAGGAGTTGCTCAAGATCATTATAGGAATATGTGGAGCGGTAGTCAAGCGGTGGCGTGCTGCTAAGTTTTTTGCCAGTGAAAGCTTCTCGAATTGCCATATTCATTAGATTGTTCACTTCGCTACCAGGGCCACGGGTGTTGTAGATTACATAAGCCCGATACGCCTTAGCTACAGGGGCTTTGGAGGTTTCGAGTGTGCGCAGTGCTGTGGGGTCATCGGGTAGGTTGTCAATGGCTTTTTGCAAGGGCGTAGCTGCCGTGTTGCTGGACAGGTCGAGGTATTGTGCTAATACTTGGTATTTTTGCAATTCTCGGTTGTTGATTTTCATGCTTTCGTAGGCGCGAGCCGTACTTTCGCCGTACTGACCATCGAGGCTACCTTTGTAATAACCTTCGGCTTTGAGCACTTTTTGCAATTCAAGGGCAGAGCGGCGTTTTACATTCGGACGCAGACGCGGCAGGTTAGGGGTAGCTACCGGGCGGGCAGGTAGAGGTGGGGTGTTGGTGGTAGTAGGCGGATTTACAACAATCGGCGTGCGGGGCGTGATGTCGGGGGGCGACACGGGCTGCTCATAAGCAGGTGGAGGGGTTTGTTCAAATACAATCGGAATCAGGGGTTTTTTAATGCCTGTTTCAAAATCGGATACTTTATGAAGGAAAATGGTGTTGACGGTTTTGACAAAAGCATCGCGAAAACCGGCACGGCGCAGCGCCTCTTGTGCCGGACGCGCCACATCCGCATTGGTGTAAACGCCTTGCACGATCTTTAGTGCATCTCCCTCCAGCAATACATACAAATCGTTGATACCCGCATACGTTTCCCAATCAATCGGGCGCAGAGCACTTCTGCTGGCTATTTGCACTACCGCTGCTTGTTGACCTTCCGTTGGGCGCCGTTCTACAATAAATGCATTCAAATATCCTTTGGCGCGCGCTTGTTCCCAGGCTTTTTCGGCGGCTTTGCGATTATCGTATCCTCCGAGATAAATGATTGCTAAGTTGCCGTCTATTTTAACCGCATAGACAAACCCGAATGGTTTAATTGCTTCAAAATCAGACATTTTTGCATCTACAAAAGTGCCAATCTGAACAGTATAGAAGTTTTGCGCAGCGGCAAATGTCACGCACAATATGCTGATAAGGAATAAAAAGATGCTTTTTTTCATAAATGACGGGGCTAATGTTCGTTACAGTTTTTTGTTCGATCTAAATTGGTTGTTTACCTGTTGCTACTCAATTCGTTTTGCGCCAGTTACCATTTACATTTTCGACAATAAAAGCGTCTTTAAATCCGGCGGTTTGAGCTTCGCGCAGTGTGCGGCGCGCCTCCTCGATGGTCGTGTAGGACGCTAAATATTTGACGGTAAAGTTGCCGCGTTGCTGATCCTCTATGGCTCCAAGCCCTTTGATTTTAGAACTGTCAAAATTTTTGACATCGCGATAGGCCGCTAACTGAATTTTATAACGTCCAGAAGTTGGGAAAGGATCCTCAGTAGGTGATTTTGGTGTTAGGTCTTTCGCTGGGGTACTTTCCGCAGTGGTGGCACCGCCTGTTTCTTGTACAATAAATGCGCCTTTATAGCCTTGGTTATTGACTAAGCGCAGTACACGTTGGGCTTCCTCGCGCGTGGCAAATACGCCTACTCGAATTTTATATACGCCGCCTTCTTCCTTTGCATAAAGCGTACCAAAGTTGCGCAGGTCGCTATATCCGCTTAGGTTTGGCGTGCGTACGGCTGCTGCTTGCACCGCAAATCCGCGGGTTATAGTAGTTGGGGATGTAGAGGTTTCAGGTCCTTTAGGCACAATGTCTGTTTCGGGACGAACATTTACCCCCACGGGGATTAACTCCATGATGCCCAGTACATCACGCTCGAAGCGTCCGGCTGTACGCACCGTGCGGCTTACATCTCTAAAACCAGGGCTTGAATAACGCACCACGTAGGTCGTGTTAGGGCTTAGGGCAAGTATGTAGTCGCCATTTGTGTCCGTCAGGGTGGACATCGTTGTATTCGTAGTTTGGTTGGTTGCTGTAATTGTAGCTCCTTCCAGGGGTATTCGGTTCGTGTAGTTCACCAATCGTCCGGCATATTCTTCGCCAATCCGAGTCAGCATTACTTCGATTTCACGGCTCTGCAAACGCATCGTACCCGTCGTAAATTGATAAGACTGATTCAGATAGCCATCTTTTCGAAATGCCAAATTACAATCCAACCCTTGCACCGCTTGAAAACTAAATATGCCTTTAGCGTCGGTCATTTCTGAGCGTTCGCCGCAGGATGAAAAATCAATCATTACATTGGGCAGCGGTGTGCCATCGGCGGCATTTTTTACAACAATCGTGACGTTATCGGCCGAACGGTTCACGCGATAGATGTCTTCATTGCCACGCCCACCGGCCCGATTGGACACTAAATAGCCCCGATTGCGGGCGCTATCAAAGATAAAGCCATAGTCGTCGCGTGGCGAGTTGATGCCATTGCCAAGATGAAAAATGCGTACCCAGCGGTTATTGCTGCTTTCGGCGCGGAATACATCGTAGCCACCAAAACCCTGATGCCAATCGGATGAAAAAAACAGGGTGGCGCCGTCGAAGAAGGGTGTCACTTCATTGCCTGGCGAATTGACCACTGGCCCAAGATTTTCGGGGGTGCTCCAGTTATTACCTTCGCCAATCCGGTAGGACACATAAATGTCATAACCGCCGAAGCCATCCGGGCGGTTGGAGGCAAAATACAAGGCCTTGCCATCAGGCGAGAAGCTGGGGAAGCCAACCGAAAAATTGCTACCGTTGTACTGAAACGGACGCACGTTGATCCAGTCGCCTGAAGCCGTTACCTCACCAATATGCAAAGAAAGCTGCATGCCACTGGATGCAAGGTGGCGCGTACCATCCACAAAATTATTTTTGGTAAATGCTACCCAGCGCCGATCGGGCGTGAACGCTACGGGCCCCTCGCCGGAGGCTTCTCGCACATTGGTGCGCAGGTAATCGAGCGATTCCATGAAACCGCTACGGCTACTGATATTGGCTACAAAAAGCTGATTGTTGACTCGGGTATTGCGCGGCAAACCAGGGCGGGGCAAGTCCACCCGCGCAGAGGCAAATGCTACCTGATTATCCCCGTAAAATGCTGGCCCAAACTCCGATGACGTGGTATTATTCATATCATTCGTAACGGTATAGACCGCCGGTACGTTTTGCTGTGCTTGCGCAAAATGGCAGCTTTGCACAAAATGTGCGCCTTCCCCAGGGTTGGTTTTGGCATATTCTGTGTACCACAGGCGCGCTTCATCATACTGACCCAAGGCTTTGAGCGTGTGCGCATATTGCAGCCGGAAGATCGGATTCACGTCGCGTTGGCGCACGGCTTGCGCATAATAGGTTGCCGCTTCCTCCATTTGATTGAGGTGCCGGTAGCAGTCGGCCAGTTTGCCCAAGGCTTCTGCATCGTCGGGGCGTCTTTTCAAACCATCCTTGTAGGATTCGATGGCTTTGTTGAAAGCAAAAATTTCGTATTCCTTATGCGCATTGCGAAAAGGACTGCCCCCCAACAACTGCGCGCTCGCAGGTAATGTGCTACCGATAAGTATGACACAGATGAAGCTGATGTGAATCGTATGTTTCATAGTTTTTATTCTGGTTTCAGATTTTTTTGGTCAATAATAAAAACGAAAGGGTACCTTTCTTAAAGGGTTTTTTGCCGTTTAGGATTTGTATTTATTTGGTAATCAATTTTTTAGATTGCAAATTGAACATGCCCGATGGCTGCTGGGTATCCGTTATCCAAAAGAATTTTTAGTGGGCATCATGCTATTTATGCAGTTTGTATCATAATTTTAAAATAAAACATTTTGCCAACCTTTTCGGGCATCCGGCTTGTCTTTACGCTATAATGCTTTAAATACGGTTGTGATGTCAAATGTATGATGGCATTTCATTGAAATAATGGATAAAAATT
>CALMSP010000281.1 GCA_937872405.1 uncultured Saprospiraceae bacterium
TATGGTGCGCCTCGGGATTGGCTTGTATGGCTTGGACAATTACACCGAATTTCGAGAAAAGCTCTTTCCGGTGTTGACCCTAAAAGCAACCATTTCGCAAATTCACACGCTTCATCCAGGAGAATCCGTCGGTTATGGCCGGCGTTGGCGGGCGGCACGTACCTCACGCATCGGTACGATCTCTATTGGCTACGCAGATGGACTACGCCGTGCGGCTGGCAACGGCCGCTTTGCGGTATGGCTACATGGACAACGCGCACCTATTGTGGGCACAGTGGCTATGGATATGTGCATGATTGACCTCACCGACCTGCCCGAAGCCCGCGAAGGGGATGAAGTGGAAATTTTTGGCGAAAACCTTTCCGTCACGGTCTTAGCCAACGTTTATGATACCATTCCATTGGAAGTATTTACGACCATCTCTGCGCGTGTAAAGCGCGTGTACTTGCAAGAGTAGTGAGGGTTTTTAATCGTTCAAAATGAAACCGTGTATGAATAGCTCCTGTTAAAATTAATTTGCAGAGGGATGTAATACCATTTTAAATTTTAGAAGTCCGATTTTGGATTTTATAACGTGTTGAAAAACAAACTTTTGATAATAAAAACATCATTTCCACTTGAAAAGGGTTAAAGTCCATTTAATGTTCGATACCTAATGTCATTTTAATTAAAAATAGAACTGCTTAACTTGTTTCAGTATATTGATTTTCAATGTTTTAGACAGTAACGCATCCTAATTCAAAGCAAGTGCATATGGAACGCAATCTCTCCGAACTATACCAAGCAGTGATTCGGCAGCATGATCGCTCGCCTTGTCACTATGAGGTGCTGCCTACGGTCACCCATCAAGCGGAAGCTTACAATCCGCTGTGCGGCGACCAGTTTCAGCTATTTTTAAATATTGAAGCAGGCGTCATTGTGGCAGCCTCTTTTCAGGGCTATGGCTGCGCCATTTCCAAAGCATCCACTTCTGTGCTTATGAAAAACTTGCAGGGTTTGCCAATGGCGGAAGTTTCAGCTTTGTTGCAACATTTTCAGGAACTTGTATCCGGTACCACAGATAGTGCCGATGAAGCGTTGCAAGCCTTTGCGGCGGCTCGCCAGTTTCCGGAGCGCCTCAGTTGCGCCACCCTGAGCTGGGATGCATTAGCCCAATTGCTCGAACGCTTGTGAATACCAGCAACTCCGCGCATTAGCGCATTTGAAAACAGCATATCACTCACACTTCGGCTTCTCGGGCCCTGAGGCGTTCGGCATTTTCTGCTATTTGCAGGGCCTCAATGATGGGGCTTAGGTTGCCTTCTACCACCGCGTCAAGATTATAGTTTTTAGCATCCCCTTCAAGCCGGTGGTCGGTCACGCGGTTTTGTGGAAAATTGTAGGTGCGAATTTTTTCTGAGCGGTCGCCGCTACCCACCAATGATCGGCGTCGGGCAGCAATAGCAGAAAGGTGCTGCTGCTGTTGGGCTTCGTAGATTTTCTGGTAGAGCCGCTGTAAAGCGATTTCTTTATTCTGGTGCTGTGACCGTCCGTCTTGACTTTCCGACACGACGCCTGTTGGTAGGTGTGTGATGCGAATGGCTGATTCGGTTTTATTGACATGCTGCCCACCGGCGCCGCTGGCCCGAAAGGTATCAATTTTCAGATCCGCTTTGTTAATGTTGACCTCTTCCATTCCCATTTGGGGCTTTACGGCTACGGTAGCCGCCGAAGTATGCCCCCGCCCCTGCGATTCGGTTTTGGGCACCCGCTGCACCCGATGCGCCCCCGACTCAAACTTGAGCTTACCATAAACACCGTCACCGCGTACTTCCAGCGCCAGTTTGCTATAACCGCCCACCGTGCCTTCCGTTACTTCCAGCACTTCGGTGTCCCAGCTCTGCGCTTCAAAATAGCGCATGTACATGCGATACAGATCGCCAGCAAAAAGGCTCGCCTCATCACCGCCGGTGCCAGCACGTATTTCTACGATTACGTCTTTGGCGTCTTCGGGGTCTTTAGGTATGAGCAACATCTTGAGCTGCTCTTCGAGTGCGTTTAGCTGCGGTTCTAAGTCTGCAATTTCGGCTTCCGCCATCTCGCGCATATCCAAGTCGCTATCCCGAAGCATTTCTTTTGCCGAAGCCACGTTTTGTTGCACCCGCCGGTACTGTCCAGCAACGTCCACGATTTCCTTTAATTCCTTGTACTCTCGACTCACCTGCCGATAGCGATTGAGATCGCTCATCAGCGCCGGATCAGCCATTTGTTCTTCCAGATGTACAAATCGGTCTTGTATGGCGTCTATTTTATCTAACATATTATGAATAAAATTTTACAAATCAGGTAAATAATAATGGTAGGAACGGCGTTTGTAGTGACAACCGCGCTACATGAAACCATGCGGATGATGCCATATGTGCGCAAGCGATGAACGCATAAACAAATAGCGATTTGACGATTTTTAGTTGCTATTAAATACAAACAACTGATTATCAGATTGATATTGTTTTTTTTACGAATCACGGGTGTACAAAAACGACGTAAAAATACATAATTTCAAGCACAGCGGGCAGCATTTTTCACAAAGTATAATTTGACGAGGAAGGTTTGTCGTATCGTCATTACCGATAAAATGGTAGTAAGCATGGCGCTTTTTCTGTAACTTACGCCCGCCGTTTTTCGGTGTGAGCAGTCACGTTTAACAACATTGAATAAAAAATCATTATGGATAAAATAAAGATACTCTGGGCGGATGACGAAATAGACCTACTCAAACCGCAGCTAAAGTTTTTGGAAAGCAAAGGCTATGAGGTGCTTACGGTGAGCAATGGCTACGACGCGCTGGAAGAATGCGAAGAAAACAACGATATTGACGTGGTTTTCCTTGACGAAAGTATGCCAGGCCTTACGGGGTTGGAGACACTGGCTAAAATCAAAGCGGATAATCCGTTGATGCCAGTGGTAATGATCACCAAAAACGAGGCGGAGCACATTATGGAAGAGGCTTTAGGCTCGCAGATTTCGGATTACCTTATCAAACCGGTAAACCCCAATCAGATACTGCTAACGCTCAAAAAGATTATTGACAACAAGCGCTTGGTGCGCGAGAAGACCTCCAGCGATTATCAGCAGGAGTTCCGGCAATTGTTTATGCGCATCCAAAGTGGCCTGAATTTTGAAGAATGGGCCGAAGTGTACCGACGCATCATCAACTGGGAAATCAAAATTGATGAATCCAATTCTACGGAGATGTGGGACATCTTGTCCATGCAAAAAAGCGAAGCCAATGTAGAATTTTCTAAATACATTATCAAAAACTATTTAGATTGGGTACGCCAAGGCAACAACGCACCAGTGATGTCGAATAGCCTCATGCGGGCGCGTATTTTTCCGCAGATCAAAGAAAATGTACCGACGCTCATGGTGTTGCTCGACAACCTGCGCTACGACCAGTGGAAAATCATTGAACCCATCATCACGGAACTCTATCGGGTGGAGGAAGAAAATTATTTTTGTAGTATTCTGCCTACGTCCACGCAGTATAGCCGCAACGCGATTTTTGCCGGCATGATGCCCGCCGAAATTGAAAAATATCATCCTGATTGGTGGAAAAATGATATGGAAGAAGGTGGCAAAAACCTCCATGAGGGTGAGCTGCTGGAGGAGCAAATTCGTCGGGTGTTTCGCAAACCCATCCGGCATGAGTATATAAAAGTGACGAACGTGAACTATGCCCGCCAATTGCAGGATAATATTTTTAACTACCTGCGAAATGATTTTACCGTTATTGTCTATAATTTTATAGACATGCTATCGCACGCGCGCACCGAAATGGAAGTGCTGAAAGAATTAGCTGGCGACGAAAAAGCCTATCGCTCGCTTACGCGCTCTTGGTTTATCAATTCGCCACTGTGGGCGGCCCTTCAGCGTGCCGCTGAGCGCGACGTGCAGCTCATCATCACTACCGACCATGGCACTATACGAGTGAATACGGCTTCCAAAGTAGTGGGCGACCGCGAAACAACCACCAACCTACGTTATAAAGTAGGACGCAATTTGCAATATGAAAAGCGCGATGTGTTAGAAATTCGCGACCCGGAAAAAGCAGGACTGCCGCGCCCCAATGTAAGCTCGGCCTTCATTTTTGCTAAAGAGGACAAGTTCTTCCTCTATCCAAATAATTACAATTATTATCACAATTATTATAAAAACACCTTCCAGCACGGCGGTATTTCCTTAGAGGAAATGATCTGTCCGGTTGTGCGCTTACGAACTCGATAGTGTACTTTGCATCGAAAATACAAGGATTTTCAGGCAAGAGTTCGTACTTTCGCAAGAATGGAAAGCAAAGGCATGAAATTCAGACATTCACCATATGTATTGTACGCAGACGAGCAGGGCAATGTATTTGAAGACCGCTCCTTGTACGCACTTGGGCGCAGTGGTTGGTACGCGTATCCGATAGCAGATGAAGATTGGATAGAACTGCCGGATGGTGGTTCGCTCTACAACCTGCCGGCGCGCGTCAGTATTGGTATGGATGTAAAAACCGGCGACATTCGTCACTGCGACAAAGGATACGCCGTGGCAGCCTTTATTCCACCGGCACATACGGGTTTGTATCTGGCGGCATTTGACCAACAGCCTCATGCGCCCGTGCTGCCGTTATTCTGCTACACGGCAGTGGGCTGGCATGGTGGCAAATTCTACGTACCTGCTACCCGTATCGAGCAGGACATCCGGCAGGAGTGCAGCGGCTTCGACGCTACAAAAGTGCAGCAGGGCGTTGAACTGCTACGAACTACGTACCCTCACAATCGCTTAGTAGCGCATCTGGCTGACAACTGCGCGCTCACGTACCACTGTCCGGCGGCTCGCAATTATTTCATGGGGCGTTGGGAGTGTCCGGTGCCAGTATCGCCTGCTTGCAATGCCAATTGCATCGGGTGTATTTCATTACAGCCTGAAGATGAGGTGATTGTATCCAACCAAGAACGTTTAGCATTCAAGCCCACCGTACAGGAAATTGTAGAATACACCGTCCCGCATTTGGCTACTGCGCCATACCCGATCATCAGTTTTGGGCAAGGCTGCGAAGGCGAGCCATTACTCATGTGGGAGACGCTGTGCGAAGCCATTCGAGAAATCCGTAAATTTACAGATCGCGGCAGCATCAATATCAATACCAATGGTAGCCGTCCGGAGTGGGTAGAAGCACTTTGCCAGGCGGGGCTGAATAGCATTCGCGTGAGTACCAATTCGGCACAAGCCTCCCTGTATGAAGCCTACTATCGCCCTAACAATTACGAATTCGACGATATTGTAGAAAGCCTGCGCGTAGTAAATCATTACAAAGGCTGGACAAGTATCAATTATTTTGTGTTTCCGGGCGTCACGGATAGCGAAGCGGAGTACGAAGCCTTACGCCGCCTGATTCGTAAAACAGGGCTAAAAATGATTCAATGGCGCAATTTTAATATTGACCCTGATTGGTACCTTACACGCCTCAACTTATTGGAACTCGGCGACCCGATTGGTATCCGCGAGGTGATGCGCTTGTTAAAATCAGAATTTCCACACTTACAATACGGCTACTACAATCCACCCATGGAGCGAATTGCCGGGAATTTTGAAATGAATTTCGCGCAATGAGATTTAGCGTATGCGCTATGTTGTTATTATAATAAATTGTTTAATTTACTAAATAAAAATCCCTTTGTATGTTCATTACAGAACAAAATCGGCAGGTGTGGCTCGACTTTTATGATGCTGCTATCAAATTTCGAGACATGCAACCCTGGACTTGGATGCAGGAAACAGACCTCTTTGGCGTGCAAGACCCTATAACCGGCGAAACGGGCTACTGCTGCATTATGGGCGAAGCGGGTGTGCATTTATCTATGGCGGTTTATATGGGTGCGAGCGGCCTTAACTCCTTTTTCAATTTGCTGGAAAGCGAAACCGAACAGGATGCACGCATCAACGGAATCAAGCAACAATGCCTCATGGTTTCTTTTGAAGACCGCGACATGATCAGTCCAGAAAATATGAAGCGCATCAAAGAGTTGGGGTTAAAATTCAAAGGCAGAAGGCAATGGATACAAGCACAAGAATACCAACCTGGTAGGCTACCTTGGCATATAACGGACGCACAGGCGCAGTACCTCACACTGGTACTCCAACAGGCGATGGAGATGGCAACACGCTTTAAAGATGACCCCGATGTATTAGGAGATGAGGATAATATGTTGCTCCGTACAGCTACTCAAGTGGATGGGCAGTGGCAATGGAAAGACATGTACCAACCTGCATCGGATTGGGAGGAGGAACCAATGGTAACCACTGATCCGGATTTGGTGGCGCGTGCTAAAGCGACATTGGAAACCGCAAAAGGCGCCATCCTATTTGCAGTCAGTTATATGATGCAACCCGTACAAGATGCCCCCGACCAGCAGCCTTATTTCCCCCAGATAGCCTTGTGGATTGATTATGAGAGCGGAATGATTATTTCCAGTTTGCTTATAAGTCCAGGTGATGACTTTCAGGGCTGGTTTTTTGATAGCTTGCACGACTTACTGGGAGCTATACCAATGCAAATTGTTGTGCCCAATGAAATGACATGCGATATGATCGAAAGCATCTGCGAAGCCTTGGACATAGAATTGATTTTAGCGCCAGAGGAGCCTATTTTTGAAGAAATTTACCAGCTCATTGATAAAATGTCCGATCATAATAATTGATATAACTATAGAAACCAACAACCCCAATTAAAATAACATATGCACCGACACCTCGTAGCAACTATTGTGTGTATCGTGCTGGTAATGAGTGTTTTAGCTCAAAAAACCAAAGGATCCCTAAATTATACAAAAAATAAAAAAACCTTTCCCATGCGGAAAATGCACCGCGGGCACACCCCCGCCAGTATCAAATTGGCGCAAGCCTTACTCGAATCGGAAGGCGGCAGAAGCGACTTAGCCCGCTATGCCAACAATCATTTTGGCATCAAATGCAACCCAGAATGGGACGGTAAAACCTTTTATAAAAAAGATGACGATTACGACAGCAAAGGACGCCTAGTCGAATCTTGTTTTCGGGTGTATGCTAATGCCGAAGCGAGTTTTGTGGCGCACTCCGAATTCCTACACGACCCCAAAAAAGAAGACCGCTATGGTTTTTTATTCAAACTGGATCCGCTTGACTACCGACGCTGGGCACAGGGGCTGCGCAGCGCAGGTTATGCCACCGCCACCAACTATGCTACCCGCCTCATTGGCTTGATTGAGCGATACGAACTGCACCGGTACGACCGGGCTTCAGCAGAGAATCAGGAAATAGTGGCACAGTACGTCGGGCACATTTTTCATAAACGCTTGGAGCCGGTACCACACATTGCCAGAAAAAAATTTTCAGAAGTGTACCGATTACCCGATTATAAGCAACCACTTGACATTCGCACCGCCACGAAGCATCGGCATCAAGGAAGCGAGCAGGTCATTTCCACAGATAAGGCTTACCGCGGTGACCAGATTTGGCATTATGTAAAACCTGGCGAGCGTATGCGCCATATCGCAGCGCATTATGCCATCCACTTGGAAACACTTTACCAACGCAACCATATGACTAAAGGGGACGAACCAATGCCGAATGAACGCATCAAATTGCGTGGTAGCCGAGTAACGCAGCCGCCATTACTGTATCCGCAGGGACAAACCGGCACGACCGTGGCAACCTATACGCCGCCAACCACACCCACCCACGAAACACCTTATGTGCCAGTACCCAGTACACCTGCAACGCCCGTTTTTGCTGCGCCACCTTTGCCAGAAACGCCAAATAAAATGTTGAATATGGATGCCACCAAGCCTCAAAGCAACCCAATCGGCGCCGCACCCAATCAAGATCGCTTCGATAGAGATATTCTTGATGAGGATGCCCCAGCCACCAAAGCCTTATATCATACAGTAGAAAAAGGGGATACGCTTTGGAATATTTCGCGCCGGTATCAGTGCACCGTGGATGACATCAAAACCCTGAATAATCTTACAAATGATGCGATTCAGATAGGTATGAAACTTCGGGTGAAGTGAAAGCAGATGCGTACCCCACTTGTAGATATTACCTTGCATTTGAAAAAAAACGTAACAACATGAAACGAAAAGTAACACGCGCTTTTATACTCATTATTTGGTGCTGCCTGAGTACAGCGACACTGCAAGCCCAAAGCTATGCTTTCGGATTCAAGGGCGGCCCAACCATTGGCACCCAACGATGGGACAACTCCTTTCAGCGCGACCCGCTCTTTCGTTATCACGGCATATTATTCATTGAATCGGCATCCGAAGATACCCGCTTCGCACTCTTTGCGCAGGGCGGCTATCATATAAAAGGCAGCGCTATTCGCACCTTCCCGCAAGTTATTCAGACGCCGGCGGGCCTGCAATCGCTGCCTGGGCTTACCATTCCTTTTGAATTTCGAAATATTTCTGTGACCTTAGGCGGAAAGCAACGCTACGACTTAGGCTCATTTACACAATTGTATTACCTGCTGGGCATTCGAGGTGATTATACCCTCAGCACCCGCCTTAGCCCTGATTTTGTGGACGACAACGACCCCTACCGGCTCATCTACCCCATCGAGCCATTCGTGAATAAATTCAACTATGGCGTCACGCTCGGCGGTGGGTTTGAGTTTCCTTTTTCAGAATATATCGGCGGCATTCTGGAATTTACGGTAAATCCGGATTTCAGCCGACAGTACAACCAGCCGCGCATTGAAAATGTGCGCAATCCTAATCCTTTCGGCGGTAGCAACACGATTACTATTCCCGAAAGGCAAATTTTTAACCTAACTTTTGAAGTGACGCTGGGACTACGGTTTTTACACAAAATTATTTACGTGGATTGATTCGTTTAGCAAATAATTTTCAAATGATAAAACGCTTTAAATGAGGTCACTGCAAAGAATTATCCGCTAAATTTTAATCAAACTATTAATCAATTGTTGTAAAAAAATAATATGCAATCTTACACGGCAACACCTCCAGTAAATGAGCAAATGATTATACGCTGCGAGCATTTAGTAAAAATATATGGCCGCCGACAGGTGGTGCGCGATGTATCCATCGAAGTGCATCAGGGCGAGATCGTTGGGTTGCTCGGGCCCAATGGTGCTGGCAAAACCACTACTTTTTATATGACGGTTGGCTTCATCAAACCCAACGAGGGGCATGTGTATCTGAATGCAGAAAATATCACCGAACTGCCCATGTACCGCCGCGCGCAAAAAGGCATTGGTTACTTGCCGCAGGAGCCATCAGTGTTTCGCAAACTAAGCGTGGAAGATAATATTAAATCTGTATTGGAAATGACCGCACTGAATCTGGAGGCACAACGTGCAAAGTTAGAAGCGCTGCTGGAAGAATTTGGACTGCAGAAAGTGCGCAAGAGCATGGGCGATACCCTCTCCGGTGGCGAGCGGCGGCGCACAGAAATAGCGCGGGCCTTAGCTACGGATCCAAAGTTTATTTTGCTCGACGAGCCATTCGCAGGCATTGACCCAATTGCCGTGGAAGATATTCAATACATCGTAGCAAAGCTAAAAACGCGCAATATTGGTATTCTTATTACCGATCACAACGTGCAGGAAACGCTCTCGATTACGGATCGGGCTTACCTGATGTTTGAAGGGCGGATATTGAAAGCAGGCACTGCCGAAGAATTGGCCGCGGATGAAATGGTGCGTAAGGTGTACTTGGGTAAGAATTTTGTGCTGCGCAGGAAGGTCATTAATATAGAACAACAACGATGAAAACAACACATTTGTCTTTACTGCTGCTGCTGGGCTACTTGTGTTTTGCTTGCCAAGAGTTGCCTCCCCCCGCCATGACGTCCAGCCAGCGCGAGCTTGCCGACACCCTTTATTTGCAGAAAGTCAGCGTGTTGCGCCCGCAATTGGATAGCGCTTGCGATGCGGATTTTGACCGGATGGTCGCATTGGCGGTGGATTCTCTGATCAGGGTTCGCAAAGCAGAGGAAGCACGCTTACGCTCACGTATCCCGCAGCAATAGCCCGATTTTTTGTTTTGTAAAAGATTGGCAACCAATTCTTTGAGAACAGATAAGTACGTGATTTCCAGTTTAAAATGGTGTAAAGCAAGTTGTTTTCAATTGGAAGGGGCATCATTTAATCATTTTCATGAATGTGCCAACAAACCAGTTGGAATCAGATTTGGTAAGCGAATCGAGAGTGGAATCTGCTTTGCTGGCGAATAGTTTTACATCGCGAATCACTTTGTTGAATTCATCGGATTGCTCCTCCATGCCTTCTACTACCGAAAGTTCGTCCAGCACGCGCAGCATGGGTTCGAGTTCTTTCTTTTTGCGTTGAATGATAATATTTTTCACCACTTCCCACATATCTTTTTCGGCCACAAAATATTCTTTGCGCTCGCCAGGTTTCAGTTCTTTGTACACCAGATTCCAATCCATTAGTGCTCGAAGGTTCATATTGGCATTGCCGCTCGAAATTTTCAGCTCATCCTTGATATCTTCTGCGCTCAGGGCCTGAGGAGAGATGAGCAGCAGCGCATGTATCTGCGCCATTGTACGATTAATACCCCAGTTGGATCCCAACGCACCCCAGGCTTGAATAAACCGATCTTTACCTTCCTCAAAATTCATGAGTTGTATCAACTTTCAGAAATTACTGAAATTACAATTACCCAACGATAACTCTATTGTATTGCGAATTGTTCAATAGTTTTTCGATGGCATGCACAAAAGGTGCTTATTTTTAGTGATTTGCTTGATAAAAAGGCAATTTTACGACTTTGGCGGTTAGTTTTTTAGCACCTACGGCAATGAAAATCTCGGTATCCGGCGCGGCCCATTCATTCAGCACATATCCCATACCAATGGGGTAGCCTAAAGATGGAGATTGCGTACCGGAAGTTACCTTGCCAATTGCTGTACCTTCTTGATTTTCAATAATATAGTCGTGCCGAGGAACACGCCGATCCGCTACTTCAAAGCCCACTAAACGGCGACTCAGGCCGGCGGCTTTCTGTGCTGTTAGGCGCTCGCTATCTATAAAATTGCCTTTTTGTAATTTCGTGATCCAACCCAAGCCAGCTTCCAGCGGTGAGGTTGTGTCATCAATATCGTTGCCATACAAGCAATAACCCATTTCTAAGCGCAGCGTATCGCGGGCGCCTAAGCCAACCGGCTGTATATCAAAGGGTTTGCCCGCCTCCAGCACAGCATCCCAGATATCAGGGAGGCGGTTAGCGGCGGCGTACAATTCAAAACCACCTGCGCCGGTGTAGCCCGTTGCCGAAATGAGTACATTATCCACGCCAGCTAAGCTATCTTTTACGAAAGTGTAGTATTTCATAGCATCCAGCGGGGTATCCGTTAGGAGCTGTAGCACTTTTGCGGACAATGGGCCTTGCACGGCCAATAGTCCGGTTTGTTCGGAAATATTGATAAGTCGAGTGTCAAATGTATTATGACGACTGATCCAGTCCCAGTCTTTTTCGATATTAGCGGCATTGACTACCAGCATGAAAGCCTGCTCACCGGCGGAGCAATAATCTTCCGGTAAGCGGTACACTAATAGATCATCCACGATGCCACCCGCTCCGTTGGGCAGGCAGGAATATTGAGCCTGACCAATTTGCAGTTTAGAGGCATCATTGGATGTGACCCATTGTACCAGATCAAGTGCTTGTCGCCCGCGTACAATGAATTCGCCCATGTGCGATACGTCGAACATGCCCACCTTATTGCGCACGGTATGATGCTCTTCTATAATGCCCTTGTAAGAAATGGGCATATTATAACCTGCGAATGCTGCCATCTTAGCACCAAGCGCCTGATGCCGTTCTGTCAGTGGTGTGTTTTTCATTATGATATTATGATATTGTGAGCGTTTAAGAGTAATAAGGGTAATCCGTTACTTGTGCGGGCTTATTTACTGTATTAATACTTTTTCAATAACATCGCCAGGGCGAATCTGATGCACTACGTCCATGCCTTGAGTAACGCGAGCGAAGATCGTATAATTGCCATCCAGATGCGGTGCGGGTGCATGGGTGATAAAGAACTGTGTGCATTCGGTATGGTTGCCAGCAGAAGCCATGCCTACATAGCCTTCCCGATCATAATATACCTGCGGCAGTTCTGAACGGATGCTATAGTCGAGGCTTCCGAAGCCATCGCCGCGCGGGCAGCCGCCCTGCGCTACGAAATTAGCCACCACGCGGTGAAAGTTTTTGTTTTCGTAAAAGCCTTCCTTTGCTAATCGCACAAAATTGACTACCGAGCCAGGCGCAATATCTGGCAGGAGGCGCAGGGTGATATCGCCGCGCTTGGTACGAATAGTTGCTTTTGGCTCTGGCCCCAAAGCATCGAAGGTTTGCCAATCAATCGGATGGTTGAAGTCGAGCTGTACAGCATTATTGGGCTTGCCACGCAGGAAATCAATCGTTTCGCGCAATTCTTTATAGGTTTCGATTTCACGCGGTAAGCTTAGTTTGGCTAAGGCCTTATCTAAAAAATCGAGGCTATCAAGGTGCGATTTGAAATTGCGTTCTGGGATGCGCAGGGCTTCGGCGGCTATGGCAATCATAGCGGGGTCGCCACTATCAATGGCTTGCCGGAAATAGATAGATATTTCCTTAGCCACCACCGTACTGCTTCCGAAGAAGCGCCCATAAGTGCCTTTGCGGCAAAGGTTAGCTAAGGTTTCTACACTGGCGGTGCGCACCGCAGGATGCTCGGCAGCAAAACCTTCGCGCTGGATGAAGCGAAAATTCCAGCCCCATTCGCCCAGTGCACGCAGGGTAGCCGCTTTGTGGTAAGGAGAAGTGGCTTGAGCAAATCGGCGACGCAGCTCATTGTTAATCGTGCTTCGATAAGATTCAACCGTTGGTGGCAAATGCCGTAGGGTAGCGGCGTACAATTCTAACTGTACCTGCCAAGGCAACGAGTCTTTGGCCATGCGCCAGTAGAGGGTAGCATCTTCTGCGATGCCATTTTCCAAAAAAAACTGCGCAGCACGGGTGGCCACATGCAGTTGCGGATCGCGCAGCGCATTCATGGCTAACGTCTGTGTCCGTTCGTAGTTGTAGTTTCCCAGCGCGCGAAGAATATTGCATTTCACGCGGTAGTCGCTTTCTTTTTCGTATAAGTTGAGCAGTGTCTGAAGCGCAGTGTCTGTGCGAGCTTTGCCAAGTGCAATCGCCAGCGCCATACGAATATTAGGATTCGCTTCCGTGCGGATTACCTCGTTGAGGGGTTCCACCAAGACGCTATCCAACTGCAATTGCTGCGCCCTCGACAGATAGTTGGCAGCAATGAATCGAACGCTTTCCGGGTATGCTGTATTCGCTGATAGGTACAACATGCGCTCGGTGCCTTCCGGCGCAATGATATTGCGCAAAGCATAGCGATAAATACCCCAAGCCTGCCCTTCAAGCAGGGCCGTATCTTTGGGCTGATAAGTACTAATGGTGGCCAGCATTTTCAAGTTATCGGGGTTGCCACATTTGCCCACCGCTTCTAAAATGGCGCGATTTGCCTTGCGATAAACGCCTGCCGTATCGGTGCGTTCAAACGCTTTGATGAGTAGTGTTTCGGCGCGCGCATCGCCGATTTGGCCCAGGGCGTAAGCTGCTGCTGCTCGCACTTCTGGCACCTCATCTTGTAAAAGTTTTTCAAGACTGTCAATGGCTTCCGCTTTACGGATAGAGCCAAAAGCAGTAGCCGCCAGGTAGCGATAAGTCGGGTCAGCATGGTTGAAAAAAGTGTACAAACTGTCTAATTGCTGCCGATCTTGTAGGTCATAGATAACTCGAAAAAAAGGGTCTTTTGAGTTGATGTTAATATCTGTAATTTTTTCTTCAACGGGCGGCACGCAACCCAATTGGCAAATGAATAGGCATAAAATACTGATAAAAAATGGCTTTCTCATTTTCATGGTTTTCGTTTGCAGGATAATGCCATATCACGCTTTCCGAGCACGTCGGGCATCAATAAAGCTTTTCACGAAAATAGCCATCGCCAGTACAGCCGTTGCCAGCATGATGCTTACTCTAATAATCCCCATCGTATCGGCACGAGCAATGGCACCACGCAAGGGCATAAATAAGGCCAGTATCAGCACCAGCGTGAGCAAAACAACCACATGGGCTACCACGCGATTTTCCTTGCGCATCATGGGCGTACAAAGTGCAAAAATAACCCCGAAACCAACCGGTATGAGCGCGGTGGGCGAAGGATTGGCGGAGCCGAGGTATCCCCATAAACCTAATCCGATGATTACCAGTGCGTTGAGCGCATTTGCTTGAAAAGGTTTCATGTTTGTTTTTTATTTTAAATGATCGGATAAGACAGCTATCCTGTCAGGATTTTTAATTATTCAAATACTAATTATCAAACTGTTCGTCGCCAAAAATATCCGTCGTAAACAGTTCCGAATCAAAGTTCTCGCGCTCGCGCGGTACACGGCGCTGATATTCATTGCAATTCAATTCAATACCCAGATCACCAGGAGGGCGGTAGAATTTAGCATTGACATCCCAGCCACTACTGTTCGGGTCAGCTTCGAGGCGTTTGATGAATTCGCGGAAGAAAGGTTTTGCCATATGAGCACCCTGCCCTTCGCCAATGCTGCGGAAGCGAATCCATCGGTCTTCGCCGCCCGTCCAGGTACCTACCACCAACTGCGGATTGACCCCCATGAACCAGCCGTCCACATAATCATTAGTAGTGCCGGTCTTGCCGCCGACATCACTTTTCACACCAAAAAGGCCCGTGCCCGAATAACGCAGCATTTCTACCATGACATAGTTGGCATTTGGGGGTAGGGCGGTGCGTTCTTGTGGCATTTCCTGATAGATGACGCGCCCGTTTCGGTCTTCGATGCGCGTGATGAAAGTGGGTTTGTTATAGACGCCATTGTTGGCAAAAGTGACGTAGGCACCGGTCATTTCCATCACTGAGAGGTCGGTAGCGCCAAGACAAATGGCGGGTGTCTGTGGTACGCGGAGGCGACCATTGGGGTAGCGTGCACTGCTGTCGATACCCATCTGATGGATGAGGCCGCGCACGGGTTCCGTGTCTCCAAGTTGTTTCATAAGATGTACCGACACGGTATTCACCGAATTGCGCAAACCCTGCATGAGGTTCATCGCACTGTAGGTGTACTTACCTGTGGAGTTGTTGGGTGTCCAGGATTGTAATAGCCCGAAATTACCATCGCCTGGGGCAATGGTAGTTGGTACATCATACACTTGATAGCAGGGGGAGATGCCTTGCTGAGCAATAGCGGTAGCATATACAAAAGGCTTGAAAGTAGAACCCACCTGCCGATTGATATTGATGTGATCGAACTGAAAGTATTTGTGGTTGATACCGCCAATCCATACTTTTACGCGGCCGGTGGCTGGCTCTACAGCCAAAATGCCTGTCTGTAAAAACATCCGATGGTACTTAATCGAATCAAACGGACTCATGACAGTATCGGTTTCCATGCGCTCATTATAGGCAAACCCCTTCATTCCAGCGGGTGTATCAATTCCGCGTTCCGCGCCCTCGTGCGTTTCCCCCCGGGGGGCACGAAGGGTGGGAAAGGGGGGGTTTTTAATCCCCCGCCGATACACGCCCGCCAGGGTAGAGCTGATCATATTCCTCGATACCAATTCCGCCAGATAGCCCTCTTTTTCGGATTCGCGTATGATGCGTTCTACTTCGCGGTCGTCCTCACTAAAGCGAATGCCATCTATCTCTTTTTGCAAGCGGTCGAGCACATCGCTGAGGTACCTGCCACGTAAATTTTGATAGCGATCAGAAGCGCGAATGAGCTTTTTGAGTCCATCCTGTCGAATTTCTAAAGCTACTTCATTCGGGGAGCCGCTGCGATAGGTCCATGGATCGAGTTTTTTCCAGCGTTCAAAAAACACCTTTTGCACTTTGGCCATATGCTCGAGCATCACCTCCTCGGCAATCTGCTGCATGTAGGGGTCTATTGTGGTATAAATTTTCAACCCGTCTCGATAGATGTCATAGGCAGAGCCATCGGATTTTCGGTATTCCGGTTGGTCAAGAATAGTTTTGACATATTTTGCCAATTCCATACGAAAATAAGGCGCCAAGCCATCAATATGTGTTTGCCGACGAAAGTTAAGCCCCAGCGGCTGGCTACTGTGTGTCTCGTACTCGGCTTTTGAAAGGAATCCGTTTTTTTGCATCTGACGCAGCACCACATTGCGCCGTTGCAAGGACATCTCCGGGCGGCGCAGAGGATTAAACAGGGAAGGATTTTTTAGCATACCTACCAGCAGCGCGGCTTCGTGCACTTCTAAAGAATCGCACGACTTATTGAAGTAAATTTCGGAAGCGGCTTTGATGCCATATGCACCATTGATGAAGTTGAATTTATTGAGATACATAGCAATGATCTCTTCCTTGGTGTATTTGCGTTCTAAGCGCACGGCAATAATCCATTCGCGTAGTTTTTGGAAAATACGTGTCAGACCAGATGCCTTCTCGCCTGTGAAAAGTAGTTTTGCCAGCTGTTGGGTAATAGTGCTCGCACCACCGGAGCTACTTCTGCGCAACAGAAACGTTTTGACGAATACGCGCCCCAAGGCTTCAAAGTCAATGCCGCTGTGGCGATAGTAACGCTCGTCTTCTGTGGCAATGAGTGCATTCACCAAATTAGGGGATATGTCATCATAAGCTACGGGCACACGGTTTTCAGTATAGTACCGACCAATTACCGTACCGTTGTCACCAAAAGCCTCCGAGGCCAGCTCGCTGCGTGGGTTTTCTAATTGCTCTACTGAAGGCAGGTTGGTGAATGTCAATGCCAGAAATAATATCGGGATGGCTGCCAGCCCAATAAACGTGAGCCGCCACATCCATTGTACAATATTTTGATAAGTAGGATGTTCGCCTTCAGCATCGAACATATAATCGCGCCAGTTTTGCATACACTTTAAACTTGGTATTGTGAATAGCCGTCGGGTGGCTTCGTACTACGTCGCTGTAAAGATAACTATTTTGCGCTTTTTGTGCGCATTACACAGCTACGTTGTAATCTCGGAGTGCATCATTTAACGACACTTTTTTATCCGTGCTTTCTTTGCGCTGCCCGATGATGAGGGCACAGGGCACTTGATAAGCCCCAGAGGGAAAGTTTTTGGTGTAACTCCCCGGAATAACGACGGACCGAGCAGGTACACGCCCTTTGTAAATGATTGGTTCTGAATTGGTTACATCTATAACATGCGTAGATTGCGTTAGTACGACATTAGCACCCAGTACGGCCTCGCGCTCTATGCGACCCCCTCCCCCCACGATACCCCGGGAGCCGATAAAGCACTCATCTTCAATGATAGTAGGTGCTGCCTGTGGGGGTTCGAGTACGCCGCCAATGCCAACGCCACCGCTCAGATGCACATTGCGCCCAATTTGCGCGCACGAACCCACCGTAGCCCAAGTGTCCACCATGGTACCACTGCCTACCCAAGCGCCGATATTGACGTAGCTGGGCATCAGTATAACACCGCGCTCTAAAAAAGAACCATACCGCGCAATAGCGTGGGGCACTACCCGCACACCTTGCTGTGCGTATTGCCGCTTGAGCGGAATTTTATCGTGAAATTCGAATGGGCCTACTTCTATTGTCACCATTTGCTGCAATGGAAAAAATAACACGACTGCTTTTTTTACCCAATCATTGACGCGCCATGCGCCAGTTGGCGTGGGTTCTGCTACACGCAATTCGCCTCGGTCAAGCAATTCCAGCACTTGCCCGACCGCTTCTTGCACCGATTTTTCTTGCAAGCGGGAGCGATCTTCCCAAGCCGCTTCAATCAATTGTTGTAGAGTATTCATTCTAATAGCGTTTATGCGGGCAAAGGTAATTATTTTGATGTTGAGCGACAATGTTTCCTGTGTTTTCCCCTACAATGCCGCCGCTATTTCGATTTTTTTTACTTAGGTATGGCTAAACTATTGCGAATCTGAAAAATGCGCACTATTTTTGATGGTGACTTTGATAAAAAGCGGTCGCAGCAGCAAAATATAATACACCGGCTGCGATGCGTCTCAAGCTATCCTACCAAAAAGATTCCCATTGATACGGTTGTTTTTACGGACACCGGCTTTGCGCCAAATGGCAAAGCGATAACCCCTTTTTGTCACTTTTAATCAAGTAACTACTATGTGGAAAATGACACCCTCGGTGGCTACGGCCGCCCGCGCTGCCTATTGGCGGCTAATGCCTTTGTTGTGCTTGTTGCTTTGTGTGGCGGCTGTACACGCACAGCGCAATCTTACGCTTTACAACCTCGGATCGGCGCCCCAGGCTTATGCGCTCAATCCAGGCCGAATGCCCATGTACAATGGTTTCTTTACGCTTCCGCTCTTGGGTAATTTCAACACCAGTTACAGCAATAATGGATTCACATTCAACGATTTAAAACTCAGTGAGTCTGAGGAAAGTTTTTTTGGAAATGACTTTTCGGAATTTATCGGAAAGCTCCAAGACGAAAATCAGATGCTATTCGACCTCAATTTTTCCTTCACGGAAATCGGGTTTCGAGTGAAGAAGAACTTTTTTGGCTTTCAATTGGGCGACTATGTAAAAACACAAACGACTTACCCGCGTAGCCTGTTCCAACTGCTTCAGGATGTGTCCGAATACAGTGAAAATGAAGACCCCAACACTACGCCGATGTTAGGTAGCTACGACCTGAGCCGCCTGAATTTTAATGCCACATACTTCCGCTCGTATGGATTTAGCTACAACCGGCAGATTCTGCCACAGCTATCAGCAGGGCTGCGTATCAAAATGCTTACCGGCTTAGCCAATGTGTGGACGAACAATCAGGCGCTGCGCATGACCAACAACGAAGCGGAAGAATACTTTGAAATTTCTGGGCGATTCGATGTACTGTCGGCGGGCATCAACGGCGCGTTGGATAATCCGCTTGCCTTGTTCCGTAGCACAGGCAATCGTGGCTGGGCATTCGACTTTGGTGCGCAATATCAGCCTACGGATCGGATAGAGGTATTTGCCAGCATCACTGATCTTGGTAGTATCAAATGGAAAAATGACCTGACGTTCAACTCCATCAACCCACGGACGACGCGCTTTTCTACCAACAATATTGATAGCTTTGAAATGCAATTCAACGATTTTATTGATGAATTGGAAGCCGATATGCTCGGGGGTATCGCCGCCTATAAAACCCGCCTACCAGCAATGGGTTATTTTGGAGCCAATTATTATTTCCTGCCGAATACATCGGTAGGGGTGCTACTCAATCCGCGCTTCTTTCGCCAGCAGGTGGATATGGCTTATGCGGTGTCTTTACAAACGCATGTTAGCCGTTTCCTGCAGGCTGGGGTCAACTGGTCGGCATACAATCAAAACTATGCGAATATTGGCGCGGGGCTTACCCTGAACGCAGGGCCATTCCAACTATTTGCTGCCACCGATAACCTGCTCTCGGTTTTTAACCTCACCAAAACCCGTAACGCTCAAGCCAATGTAGGGCTTGGGTTTACTTTCGGACGCAGTAGCCGAGAGTTGCAACTATTAGCGGTAAAAGGCGAAAACGTGGATTCGATTATGAACAGCATGGCTGCTGAAGCATCAGCAGGGAAATCAGAAAAAACTAAACGTACCGACAAAGCAGAGAAATCACTACGCGATAAACCTTCTAAAGTGCCCGAACGTGCTCCGAAGGAGCCGATCAAACCTTACATTATTGTACAAGGGAAAGCCGTTAATAATGGTGTCATGCTTCAGGCGGTATCGGTGGAGGCATATCGCCAGTTGCCTGGCAGTGGAGAGGAATTGGCATATGTAAATGGGTTCTTCAATGGGCAGATTAAGTTTGCCCTCCAACGCGACGAAACCTATCGCGTGTTGATTAAAAAACAGGGCTACCTCGATCGCGAAGTGCGCATCACACCTGGCGAAATGGCAGATTTTGCTACCTTAGAGCGCGAATTTTTACTGCAATCGGCACCTGTAACGCCTGTAGTAACGAAAGAAGAAAAACCAGTGGATACATCGAAACCAAATGTAGAAATGCCTTCCGCAACTACGCCGCCGCCGGCCGCATCCGGTACGTTTCGCTTGCGCGAGGCAACCAGCCTGCGCCAGGGCCCTTCGCACGAAACCACCGTATTGCTTCGCTTTATGGCTGGTAATCAGGTAGAATTGCTTGAGAAAACCAACAGTAGCTGGTGGAAGGTACGGTATCAAAGTAAAACAGGATACGTGAAAGCCGTGCTTTTGGAATCCATAAAGTAATATTCAACAAAGGAGAACGGGCAGTCGAAGATTCATGCTCCGGCTGCCCATGATCTTTGCTTGTCTGGTTTTATTTAGAGCATGTTTAAATTTCATACTTTGGTCTGCAAATGTTCATCTATGGAAC
>CALMSP010000282.1 GCA_937872405.1 uncultured Saprospiraceae bacterium
CCGACGAACCCGTGCTGGTGCGCGTGCATTCGGCCAGCGAAACCGGCGACGTGATTGGCTACCTTTTTGAAGACTACGGTGCCTGCCTCGAAAAAGCTATGCAAAACATTGCTAACGCAGAAAAAGGCGTGGTACTGTATATGCGCCAAAGCGAAAAATCGGATATTATGCTGCATCGCTTGCAGCAATACCAGCAGGATTACGAAGGCAAAACGCCCATGGAGCAACGTGCCGCGGGCATGTCGCAACGCGATTTTGGCATCGGGGCGCAGATACTACGCGACCTCGGTATCAGCAAGATTCGTCTGATGACGAACCATCCGCGCCGCCGCGTTGGCCTGATTGGCTACGGCCTCGAAATTGTAGAAAATGTGGAGTTATGATATTGGGATATTATGATATTGGGATATTTAAAGTATTAATTTTGCATAATGAATCGCGAGGAAATTTATGATTACATACGGAGGCGGCAGTCGTATCTTTGTATTGGATTAGATACGGATATAGCTCGCATTCCAAAGTACTTGTTAGAACAGGAAGACCCTATTTTTGAATTCAATAAGCAAATCATTGATGCAACGCATGATCTCTGCGTAGCGTACAAACCTAATTTGGCTTTTTATGAAGCGCTGGGGGCGAAAGGCTGGCAGTCGTTGGAAAAAACAATCCATTATATTCCTGATACGCACTTTGTAATTGCCGATGCGAAACGTGGCGACATTGGAAATACTTCCCAACTGTATGCTCAAGCTTTTTTTGAAACTTTAAATGCGGATGCTGTGACCGTTGCGCCTTACATGGGCGAGGATTCTGTACGGCCTTTTTTGGGCTTTCCTGGTAAATGGGCCGTGCTACTTGCTTTGACTTCCAACGCAGGAAGTACCAATTTTCAATTGACACGGCAGGAAGCCGGGCAGCCGCTCTACGAGAAAGTAATGCGCTTAGCTATGGAATGGGCTACCCCCGACGAACTGATGTTTGTGGTGGGCGCTACTCATCCCGAAAAATTCAAAACATTAAGAGCTATTGCGCCAGAGTATTTCTTTTTGGTGCCTGGCGTAGGTGCGCAAGGCGGAGAACTCGAAGCCGTGAGCCGCAGTGGTATGAATGCGCAATGTGGCTTGTTGGTCAACGTCTCACGGAATATTATTTTCGCTGCGGATGGCCACGATTTTGCGGTGCAGGCTCGTCGGGCAGCATTGGCAATTCAACAAAAAATGGCTGAATTATTACAAAAATACCTGTAAGTCAAATACTTACACTTCGTTAATTATTGCAAACTGTAGCTTTTCAATGCTTCGTACACCCGATGCACCGGTAGCCCCATCACATTGGCATACGAGCCTTCGAGGCGTGTTATTTTACACAAGCCGATCCACTCCTGAATAGCATAAGCGCCTGCTTTATCATAAGGGGCACAAGTGCGGATATAATAATCAATTTCTGCATCGCTGAGCGGCTCAAAATAGACTTTCGACTCATCCGATAGCAGTTGTTCCGACTCCGTAGTGCGCAGGCATACTCCTGTGATCACTTGATGCATCCGCCCTGAAAGTGCCCGCAAAATGCGTGCCGCATCATCATAATCCGTTGGTTTTCCGAATATTACACCATCCAAAATTACTACACTATCGGCAGTCAGGAGCACTTCGTTCGGATACACCGGAATAGCCTGCGCCTTCTTCTGAGCCAAGTAGCCTGCTACTTCATTTACGTGCAGGTCGGCAGGGAAATCCTCCTCCACGTCCGCCACACGAAGTTCAAAGGTAAAGCCCGCCTGCTGCAACAACCAACTACGCCGCGGCGATTTGGACGCCAGTATCAATTTGTGCATCTTATTTACATTTTGATAAATACGATGCAAATATAAACGACTTTCAGCGTTTTCGTATGCCTGGAATGGTATAACCCAAACCGACAATATACTGCGCATGGCTAAATTTGTCCTTCACTCGATTGAGCATATAATAACGCATAAAACCCAAATCAAGTGATAAGTTGCGCGTAATATATGGATTCCAACCACCGCCCAGACCAATATATACCAATCCGTTTTTCTTATACGGATCACCTTCAAATTTATTACAAAGACAATAGTTGCTGTATTGCGCAGAACCCTCGGCATACCAGCGATTACGACGATATAAGCCCAAATGATACCGTGTAAAAATACCAGCCATAAAAAATTGGCTGCGCCCGTTTAGCTCGCTGTTTGCCTGAAACACTCGATATTGCACGCCCAAGCTCATGCGCTGGGAAAGATCGGTAGATAAACTCCCTGTAAATATCCATTCTTCATAAAAATAAGTGCTATCCGATATTTCATACACGTAACGGGTATGATCAAACAGATACGTACCCGAAACGCTGAGCGTCCAGTGCCGAAAAGGCCGGCGCAAAATGGAATCACGCTGGGCACAGGCGTCTTGTGCAATGCCTGATAGTAAAAGTAAAATGACAACATAATAAACCGGTGATTTCATGATCTATGATGCCTATTTTTTGTGAAAATAATATTCAAAGCCAGCACCTCGGTGTATCCTAAACTTATGAGTATCAAAGCTGTAACGAAACCCTGGATGTATTGCCAAATATAACTCCCGCCACAATTTGAGCGCAGCACCAGCCTCTATGGCTATATCACTGGCTTGTAAATGTTTTGTATAAACAACTTCCCCGTCGGTATTATAATAAAAATTACCTCGGCTATACACAACATTGGCTAAAGGCAGAAAACGCAGGTGGACAGGGCGCCCCTCTTTGCGCAAACGAAATTGCCAATGCACATTCCAACGAGGTATATACTGCCGAAGAAAAATATTCACACCCCAATAAGTAGGAAAAGTTTGCTCATAATTGGTGCGAGCAAATTCATGCTCGCCGGTTATCCCTAATAATGTATTTTGCCCAACAAAATAGCCCATCTTTGGCGCAATACGCATACCAAAGCCTTTGTAGGTGAAGTCTCTAGTATATGCAACAAACGAAACTATACCTAATTCAGAGCCAAGAAATAGGGTTCGCCTTACAGAAGCAGTATCTTCTGCTTGTGCAAAACTTACAGTGAATATGATTGAAAACAGAAATGTCAATGAAAATGATTTATGCATAGTTTTATTTCATTTATATAAGAAGACAGCAACAATTGAAATTTATCAGTAGCTTGCTGTCTTCAGAGATTAAACCATAAAAATTAAATACCAAAGCTCCACCAACTAATTGCTTTGGCATTAAGTGGTGCTAAAGTCCAGTAAAGTTACTTTTGCGAAATAATCTAAATATCACTACCGAATGTGTCCGCTTGAACACCTTCTGCTACAAAGAACAAAATAGAATCGCCAACTTCGAACGTTCCTTCCGGTACGGAAGTATTATTCAAATAATACAATGGTGGATAACTTGTCGGAGCTACTATCGGATCTCGATGTGTTACTTCCGAATCATTTTCGGGGGGGGGCGGAGACCAATTCTTTTTCACAAGCTAATAAAGTTAGGCCGGTGACCATGCCCAACAACAATGGAATGTTGATTTTCATAACTAAGAATTTTGATGAAGAAATTATAATGACAATGATAATATACTACACGGGTAATTACATTTTTTTCATAATTCAAAGATAGGCTAAACTAAAATCGAAAGCAATAGGCAGTGGGTGCTTTTTTCATGCGGCAAATGTTAATTAACATTTGTATCTTTAGCTGTTAAATGTCCTTAAAATAGCTGATCTTTTCTTAATGCACGGTTAAAAAAACGCAGCATACCTCCTGGCACACAATTTCTGCGGCCCCACTCAACGTTCCATTGCAACAAAAACGACTTGATCACCAGCAACTATCCCTTTTTTACTGCTTGCCGCTTGTAGCTATTGTCGCTCGTTGGTTGACGATAAAGAATCGCTTAATTTTTAAAAACTTATTCTGAAATCAACTGAGCTTGCAACGCTTGTAAAACACTGGTTTTTAAGGTTTTAATACCTGGTAAATGATAATTTCGTAACCGATTAACAACCTATTTTCTCATCCTAAAAACAACACCGATATGAAGGCCCAATCTTTCCTTTCGATGCTTTGGTTGAGCATCTTGCTGACCTTAGCAACCTTGAACCACACCGAGGCCCGCACGCATACTGCCTGTTTTGATGAATTGACGAAGAACGAAGCACTGACCAAATTGCGCAATTTGATCGGAACGATAACGAATCAATTTGAACTGAGAGATGAAGATTTCAGGATACTTACAGAGGACCAACAAGGATTGGCGCTGAGCGGTACCGCTACTTTTTTTGGTATCAAAGCTGTGCCGATGCAGGTACAAATGGGGAATACCTTGGTTGCGCTCAAAGCCGATTTTCCGGCGGGTGCTTCTGCTCAGATACAATTGAGTGGGCAAAACTTGAATGAATGGTTACCAAGCTTCATGCGTAATAATCTGGATTTAAGGCAATTAAAAATGGATTTTTACCCTAAAGAAGATAATCGGCTCGAACTAACAGCTACGCTTGCTCCACCGGTAGGTGCTGCGCCATTGGCATACCAAGATTTCCGCATGAGCGACCCCAACCTAATTTTTCGGTTGACAAGGGCCGGCGGTACCACTACTTCAACCACTGCTACGGCCGAGCTGGGTGGTGCCTTACAGATAGGAGCATTGCATTTTCAGTTGGCAGCTACGGCTAATACCCAGCGCGAATGGGTTTTTATCGGCATACTTAATCAACTGAAAATAAGTGATTTAGTTCGGAATATTGGCAGTCACCTGAGCTTAACACTGCCTCCTATGTTGCCCGCCGTTGAGCAGTTCACCATTCAGGAGGCACGCATCGTATTGCACAGCGACCGCTCCGCTCGGCTGACAGGCAAATCAGATATAGGAAACGTAGAAGCATTCTTTACAAAACCCAGCGGTCAGCCTGCTAATTTCTTATTGGGCTTTGCACCAAATACCAACTATAAACTGGCAAAGTTAAATTCCGCCTTACAACCCATTGATAATCTGGGACTTAATAATATTGCTTTGATTTATGCTGCCGCTTCGGGCAAAGTACAATCGCAAGATTTAGAATTACTCTCCGGCACTTTAATAAGTGCTACCAATGTGCGGTCAGGGCTGACCTTGGTGGGCGGTTTCCAATTGCCAGCCAACCTGCCAGGACTGAGCACTACGGGCAGCGTGCTGATGCGTGCCCACATTCCACCTACGCTGAGCGCTTCGCCGTCGTTGCAAGCAGCAGTGCAATTTAATGGTTTACAGTTGGGCAATGCTTTTCGCATCAATGAAGCCTTTTTGCAGGTAGCTCCTGCGGATATGTCCTTTGGCGCGGGGCTTAATATCAGTGCGAATTTAGATGGCGGGTGGCTCAATTTTACCGGCATGGGTGATGTAGCGCCGCCGGCTACCTTTGGTGTGGTGGTCTTCATGGATGAGGGTAGTATCTGGCGTAATCCATTCGGAATCAAGGGCGTAGAAATTGCCAACCTGGGTTTGGACGTAGGAGCCGATGTGCTATCGCCTATACCACGGCCCAAGCTGGGCGTGAGCGGTGCATTGAAAATCGGCCCATTTCAAGGGGCGGGCGCAGGCATGCTTGACACCGGAAACCCGCTTAACAGCTTGATTTCCATGCAGTTGAATCAAATTAGCATGCAAGAATTTGCGAATGCGTTTTTGAATGACGCCATTAAGCGCGAATTGAATAAACTGCCAGCCACACTGCGCGATTTTGGATTACGGGATGTAGAAATGACGCTTATTCCTAAAACGACCGAAATGGCCGGGCGCACCTACACTCAAGGGCTACGCTTAGCAGGTAAAGGCAATATTGCGGGGCTGGGTGCGCGCTTGGATGTCAATGCTGGTTTTGATAATGGGTATCGAGGAGAAGCCGTCGTGTCGCCAATTATAATTCGCGAGGGTAACCTAACTATTTTTCGCCTAAGTGGCAATGCTATGCAGGATTCGGCACGCATGGCCGTTGACTTCACCTATCAAAATCTATTGCAAATGCAGCAGCCGATTTTGATGATTGATGGTCGAGTAGAATTACTTGGCATGTCGAGCCAAACCAAAGTTGAAATCAATCGCAACGGCTTTTATTTTTATAGTCAGGGCAAATTGTTCAATAAATTTGAAGCCAACCTGGATGCCAAAGGCGGTAATGTGATAAATACGCAGGATTTTTTTATCCGTGCTGCGATGAAAAATGAGCTAATCAGCTATATGAATCAGGAAGCAACCAAAGCCATTGATCAGGCAACCAAAGCGTCGCAGGATCATTATCGAAAGGCTAAAGCCGATTTGAGCGAAGCAGAGGACTACCTGCGTCGTACTCAAAAAGATGTGGATGCTTTCAATGCTCAAAAAGCGAAAGTGGATGCTGCCCAGCGCGATGTAAACAAACTAAAAGCCGATGCGGACAAAGCCAAACGCGACTGCGACAAAGCTGCCTGGTATCGCAAAGCGGATCTGTGCGCTAAGTACGCAGCTATCAAAGGTTCTTACGAAACAGCCACCGGCGTGCTGAGTGGCTATAAGAAAACCCTTGATGGATTAGGTAAAGCCGTGGACTGGAGCAAGCGCAACATCGCCGCGAACACAGTGGCCGCCTCGCGCACGGTACTCGATGGTTTTGATAAGGCAACCACCGGCTCCATGAAAGCTGCTAAATGGATTGTAGATAAAGGTTTGGGCGGCGTGATAGATGTAAAATCTGCTGAATTTACAGGGCAACTCAATACTATAAAAGGTGGACAAGTGGCGATGAAAATCAACACCAAGTTTTTGAATGAGTCATTCAACGCAGGTTTTACTTTTAACTTTAATGACCCTGTGGCTGGGGCCAAAGCCTTAGCGGATATGCTGCTCAATGATCGGGCCCCAAAAGGGTACGCCCCAGAAATAGGCAGACAAATTGGTACGCGCTATTGAAGCGTTAGCTATCGGACAAAACGAGAACATCAGCAGGTATCTTTGGCAAAATTATTTTGCATATTGCGTAAAGCGGGCTATTTTTACACAGATATAATAATTTTCGTAGCCGCTAAAGTGATATCATATGTCCAAATGCCACATAATAATATTTCAAGTTATTAAGCGCTCGACTGCTTCGGCATGCCGAGCGCTTTGTTATACGGTACTGCTTACGCTTTATGCTATCACAGCGCTATCTGGGCAATCCGAGGATAATGCCCGTTCCAAGTCTGCTTTTCATCTAAAACTGGGCGGTGGCGCAAGTCTGCAAACAATTCGGGATCAGGCTATGTCGCCACTACTATATAATGGCATTCAAATAGGCATATATGCTGGCATAGACGTGCGTGGCGTGCGCGATTTGTATCGAATGGATGCTTTGTTCTGGCTGGGTGAAACCTCCTCGGAGCGCAGCGGCCGCACCAGTGAAAACTACACGTACACGATCAATAGCTCCTATCTTTGGCGCGTAAGCCCCGATGATGCACGTTGGAATTGGCACTTGGGTGCAGCTGTAACGAACTGGGGCAGCTTCCGCAATCATCAATCTCTGATTAATTCCAATTTTTTTTATGATCTATTTTTCTCAACTGGACTTACGGCCGCCACGGAGCGTCATTTTCGCTTATTTCGGCGCGACTGGTACGCCGACTGGCAAATCATTGTACCAGCATTGACTTACGGGCTTCGCCCAAATTATAGCGGGCTGGATGTTGCCCCACCAGATGATGATAGTTTTCAGGGCTTTGCCGATGCCCAGTTTGTCTCTTTCGGAAAGCTCCTGAACGTAAAATCAAGAATTGAATTGGTGTATCCGCTATTGAATGGCAATCGTGTGGGGCTGTTATACTACTGGGATTTCTTCAGCACCAGCATTGGTGCGCATCCAGCGCAGCAATCCATGCAATCGGCGCAGTTGAGTTTGCACGTATTATTGAGCAAAAGATAGTGTGCGGCAAATAATAATGCTGCATTTTTAATAAAACATAATGAATCTGTAACACCAGCTTATGAAAAAATACGCCCTGCTACTCAGTCTTATCGTAGGGTTTGCGTCCTGCGAGTACATCCTCTTTGAAGAAGACCCAGCGGATGACCCCATTTCTAATTTTGATGCACTTTGGCGTGCTGTGGACGAAGGTTATTCATTCTTTGAATTCAAACGCATCAACTGGGATAGTGTTTATACTGTATATCGTCCAAAAGTAAATAACAACACACGCGCGTTGGAACTTTTTAATACCATGTCGGATATGCTCTTTACACTGCGTGATGGGCATGTCAATTTGAATGCGGGGTTCAATCGCTCGCGTAACTGGGAATGGTTTTTAGGGTTTCCACCGAATTATGATAAAAATATCATAGAACGCAACTATTGGAGACAACAGGAGTGGTACACCGGGCCCTTTGTACATACGGTGCTTGACAGCGTCGGCTATGTGCGCTATGGTAGTTTTAGTTCCGTTTTTAATGAAAGCCATCTGGACTTGATTATCGCACGGTTTCAAAATGCAAAAGGTATCATCATAGATGTGCGCGACAACGGCGGTGGGTTTGGCTATCTGGTGCCGCTTTTGGCTTCGCGTTTTGCTGACCAGCGCCGACTGGCTTATACTTTTGTGGTTAAAAATGGCCCTGCCCACAATGATTTTACGACTCCCGTAAAAGTATATGTAGAGCCGCAAGGCGAGCGCCAATTTACCAAACCTGTCATTATTCTTACCAACCGGATGTGCTACAGCGCTACCAATTTTTTTGTAGCTACAATGAAAAATTTTCCTCATGTGCGTGTAATAGGCGACTGGACAGGCGGCGGCGGCGGTACGCCGGTCAGCAAAGAACTCCCCAACGGCTGGATTGTGCGCTATTCCTCAACGCAGAGTTTTATGCCGAACGGCTTTAATATAGAAGGGGGTATTCCTCCTGATATTCAGGTAAATATGACCGAATCAGACCGCCTACGCAATAAAGATACGATATTAGAACGTGCCTTAGCTGAGTTGAAATAGTGGCTGCCTCCGTGATTCAAAACGGTGAATGAGATTCCCTGAATCTTTAAAATTTGCAAAATCAAAAAGCCCTTTTTAAATTATTATACGGCGGCGGCATTATAAATAACCGGCATTTGCCCTTTCCAGGTACGCCAAGTTTCATTATCTGTTATTAAGCGCATCATAAAATGACCAACATTGATGCGGTTGGTCTTTCCAGGATTAAAAATAGCGCTCCTTGTAGGCGAAACGTGCAAGGAATAAGCTGTCACTTCCGATTCGTTGATTAAGGTATCGGGGCGTACAACAGTCCATTCTATGTACGGATGCTGCTGCCCGATGTGCACCCGCAAATAGTCAGCCGCTTGCTCATTATCTGAATGCGGTGGCAGCAACAAGCGCAACAGCCCGATCACAATTTTTTGCCCAAACGAAATAGGCTCGTGCACATCTCTATTTCCATTTCCTGCGGTATTCATCAATACGAATTTGACCGGTTCGGCGGGTGCATTGCTTGAGATGGCTTCACAAAGCGCCTGTACAGCGTCTGTAACTAAACGTTTGGGCTTGCCGAATATACCTTTCCACGTCAAATTGTGCCCCAAGCAAGATGCTACCGCCTGGCAGCTTTCAACATGCCGTGCCAGGTCATTTATGCTCATTGTTGTGATATCTTCTTTAATGATTATTATATTGGCATCATGATTCCACGATTCTGGAATATGACTTGTGGCGCGCACCATTACCTTGACCTGCTGCCCTTTTTCCAGCAATTGCGTAACCAGCAGTTTTCCCGTGGCGCCGCTTGCACCAAGCACTAATGTCGTCATGTTTTTTGTTGTTATAAAGCTTCAAAATATTGTCAATAATGCCTATTGAAAGCATTTTTAGTAATGGTGCCCGTTCAGACGCTAAAAGGGACCGAAATACGATTGATAGTCTAAATAGAAATAGGCCGCTTTTTGTTAAAAACAGTGTAATAAAAGGTAAATATTCTTATCTAAAGTGCTTGAAAGTCAAAACTTTACGACATGAGCCACACATGATGTCATCTAAAAACAATAGAAAAAAAATCAGGCTTACTGCTTTTTATCTAATTTTTGCACATTAAGCAGTTCCAACACTTTTTGCGTAATATCAAGGCTATCATTCGTAACCAAAATCTGCCCGCCGACGCTGTAGCTAAAAATAAAGTCGTAACCTTCTGATTCTTTGAGTGTTTTCAACTGATCTAAGAGTTCTTTTTGCAAGGCATCGTTGATCTTTTGTCCTTCTTCGAGTAATGATTTGGTGATGCGCTCCTGTTCCTGAGCGAGCGACTGTTGCTTTTGCATCAAACGCTGTTCTTCTCGCTGGATTTCACTGGGCGACATGGTGCCAGTCTGTACGCGCTTTTGCACTTCGAGGAAATCCTGCTCCAGTGCGCGGCCCTTGGCTTTCAAGGAAGCATCGGCGTCTTTTTCCTTTTTTTGCAGTACGTCGCGCTGTTTTTTAAATTCTTCATATTTTTCGAGCAGCGAATCGGCATTAACATATACGATGCGCAATGGGCGCTCGGCCGGCGCATCTGCTTCCGTCTTGGTTTCTGGGGTGTTGGCTATAGGCTTGGCCCCGCCAAATACTTTTACATACAGGAAAGCTACCGCCAGCAGTAGTACCACATTTAAAATCAAGGAAAAATTTTTCATAAGTGTAGGTGCGAATTTTAATACGCGAATTTGTTGATAAATAAGAAATCATCCATTTTGTTAACGCAGAACAGACAGCAGCATTGCTCATGATACATAAAGTCTGTGCCCGCTATTTTATATAAAGCGCTATAAAACAAGCAACTTCTGATTATTAATTATATAAGTCATTACAGTTATATGATAAGCAATCAGACCGCATTACATTTTAGGATAGTGGGTCAAAACGGTTGTTTTTTTGTTCAGATTTCGCAAATCTCAAA
>CALMSP010000283.1 GCA_937872405.1 uncultured Saprospiraceae bacterium
GTGCCCGCCGTGCGCGGAATGAGCGACACACGATTGGTCTGTGCAAACGCCACCAACGCCTGAATATCTTGCGCGTGCTTGGGGTAAGCCACCGCCAGCGGCAACTCTCGGTAAATAGAGGCATCGGTAGCGTAAAGGGTACGCAGGAGGGTGTCGTGGTGTAATTCGCCATCGAGTTGGGCAGATAGTGTGTTCAATGACATAAATTACTTTTTACTATATATAAATGACAAACAACCAACGGATTAAATAATTCAACAGCGGGAACATCAACCGTTGTTTTGCTTCAAATTTCGATACGGTAAAGTTATCATTTGTTTGAAAAAGTGATTGGGAATGCTGCGGTATTTTATTTGATTGGGGGATTATGATATTGGGGGATTATGATATTATGATATTGGGATATTATACTAAGTTGATACGCTGATTAGTTAATGTGTTGATGTGCTGATAATTTATTGAAAATCAGTATGTTTTAACAAGTGTGAGCCGTGTTTGAAATAATTGCTTAATTATTTAACACCTTGTTTTTTAGTGTTTTACAAAACATAAAAATAGTGTTATTTCATCGTTTGATGCCTACGGGCATTTTCTGGTCGTAGTCACCCATAATTTCGGGAGATTGCCGGTTGCCTGTATAATTGCGCACATTTTCATATACATAATCGTAGAGTTCCTGGATAGAGACGATGCGGTCTTCATTGCGGTCGGCTTCGCCTTTCAAGCCGCGAATCAGGAAATGGGTAAAGACGCCCTGGCGCAGCCCGCTGGATTCGAGCGAAGTTTCTTCTGATTTGGACGACATGATGAGTGCGGTGCCTGCTTTGGCTTGGGCTAAGCTTTCATAATAACTGCTGATGATGCTTTGAGCAGAGGCACTGCGCATGGCTAACAAGCTACCAGAATGGCAAGCATCGGCGATGCAGAGTTTGTACTTAGCAGGGCTACGCCGGAAGATGTCCACTACATCGTTGTGTAGCAGCCGATTGTTAAAGCCGTCAAAATCAATGGGTAAGAAAGCCCCTTTCAGGCCGTGCCCGGAGAA
>CALMSP010000284.1 GCA_937872405.1 uncultured Saprospiraceae bacterium
CAGAACCCGCCCAGCGAGGCGGCCATCGAGAATGCGCGGCAATTGATGGAAGTGTGAGGAAATGCGCTCCAATACCTCCGCTATGCCGGATGCAGATAATCTTTTAGCAGCTCACGGAGAATGCGCAGCGCCTTACCCATTTGATTTTCAACGGTTTTGATGGAAATATCCAATTGATCGGCGATCTCCTGATAGGTCATTTCTTCGAAGCGGCTGAGTTGGAAAATAGTTCTACATTTAGGGGGTAAAGTATCAATGGCACTGCGGATGCGTTGCTCCAGTTCGCTATGAAGCAGTTGCATTTCTACCCCATTATCGGTGCTAAATTCGGACAATTGCGGGTCTATTTCTTCTTCGCGAAAGCGTTGCTGCCGCCGCAGGTACGCTAAGGCTTCATTGATTGCCATGCGCCGCAGGTAAGCAGATACCGAACTGGTAATATGAATTTGCTCGCGTTTTTCCCAAAACCGAACGAATACTTCCTGCGCTAAGTCTTCTGTGGTACTATGGTCAGGAATCAATCTATGAATAGCACCGCAAACCATAGCATGGTGCTCATAGAACAATTGTTGCAGTGCGGCACGATCGCCTGACTGTAGTCGAATGAGAATATTGCTATGATGCTCGTTGGGCATAAGGTGTAGTGTGTGGGCAATTGAATTGCTTGCGCAATAATAAAGGTAAGATTTTATTTTTGCCCTCAGGATTCGACGGGAGGAAAGATTTTTTAGAAGTGTGATGCTAAAGCGACGGAAAATATCAGAAATGTGAAATCTTGGCAAGTATTTGAATTCACTTACCATGATTTTATCATGCGGTATGAAACGTACCGAAGGATTTATACCGCTTACAATTTACGACGTCCGATTGGCAAATTTATAAAACAGTAAAAAGCAAAATATTGCGGTGCTGGGTCAAATGAGTGGATGTGATTTCGTAAATCTTTAAGATTTGCGAAATCTGAACAACAAAACAACCGTTTTGACCCACTATCAATATTGCGAAAGATCAAACGCATCGTCTTCAATCGAAAAGAATTTATTTAGAGAACTTGCGCTCTTTGATACGCGCTTTCTTGCCTACTAAGCTGCGCAAGTAGAATAAACGTGACTGGCGCACCTTGCCACGCTTGGTCACTTCAATGCTTACGATAATCGGTGAGGAAAAGGGGAAGATGCGTTCCACACCTACACCATTAGATATTTTGCGTACGGTGAAGGTTTTAGTTGGGCCTTCGCCACTGATTTGGATCACGTCGCCTCGGAATGCCTGCTCGCGTTCCTTATCGCCTTCCACAATTTTGTATTTTACCACGATATTGTCGCCAGAGCGAAATACAGGGTACTCCCGCTGGGGTGTCAGCTGCTCGTGTACGTATTGAATAGCGTCCATTGCTTTGCAATTTAAAGGATTCTGTAAAGAGAGGTTAGGATAATGACCGAGCGACTAAGCGACTAAGCAATGTAATGACCAAGGGATTTGGTGACCACGAGAAAAGTCTGAAGCCTATCGTCTAATATCTAACGTCTTAAAATTTAGCGGGGCAAAGGTATGATTTTTTAAAAAAACTGCAAAGAAAAAACGAACGTATTTTGAATTTATGAATCGTTTTATCGAACAAGCGTAGCAAAGGTTTTATACTCAAAGCGATCGCCTCGAGGGCCGGTGAAGGTGACCACGACGACATAGACGTCAATGGGTGCATCTTTGCCACTGTTGAACTTTCGTCCGTTCCAACCCTCGTCAGGGTTGGTGGTTTCAAAAATCAATTCACCCCAGCGATTCCAAATAGACATTTTAAAACTGCGAATCCCATCTAATATGCCCACTCCTTTGTAGATGTCATTCAAGGCATCATTGTTAGGCGTGAAGGCATTAGGTAAAAAATAGCGTACCTCCGGAATGACGTCCACGATGCGGATTAGGGTATCGCGGCAGCCGCTAGGATGGATCACAATTTGACGCACTTCATACATACCAGTATCTGGGAAAGCATGTACGGGATTGCGCAAGGTGGAGTTGGCGCCACCATAACCAAAATCCCATAACCAGTTGGAAGCGCCATTGGATTGGTCGGTGAAGGACACGACCGGATTGAGGTTACTGGGTTGATCGGGGGAGAACGAGAACCCTGCTTCTGGCGAGGGCAGCATGGTAATCAAATTATTAAAAATAGTATCTGTTTTGCAACCAATGGGCGATGTAATTTCGAGGGAAACAGTGTAAATACCAGGCACTTCATAAGTATGAGTTGGGCTAATGGCTGTGCCAGTGCCGCCGTCGCCGAAGGTCCATCGGATATCGTAGGTGTCATCAATAGGAAACGACAGGTTGTCAAAAAAAATCGAGGCTGGGACACAGCCCGTAAAGCTACTTGGCGATATCACCAATAGGGCTGGCACAGGGTAGTAGGGTATTGTGTAGGTTTGTGTGTCTTGGCATCGGTTGATGTCCCTCACAGTAAGGGATACAGGGATGTCGCCCGGTTCTCGATATATGTGCGAGGGGTTGCGGACCGTCCCTTTGTTACCATCACCAAAGCCCCAATCCCAGCTTGTAATTTGCCCACTACCCGATACGGATCTATCCGTAAAGAAAACCGGCCCAGCAACACAAGTATCATACTCGAAGGTAAAATCAGCATCAATAGACGGGAAGATATTGATAAACACTTGTGCGGTATCGCCACAATCGGTGCCTGGGTTGAGCAATAGCTGTCCGCGGTATTGACCTACGCCAGGAAGTTCGATGGTTGGATTCCAAGCGCTAAAAGTGCGTTGCTCGCCGGCAATATCAAAACGCCATTCCCATTGTCGAATGAATCTTTCCTGAAAGCTTTGATTTTGCATAGAAACGCTGGTGGCGCCGCAAGAATTGATGAGAAACTGTCGGCCGCCGATTACTTCATCGGCTCGCACACGCGCTTCCACCTGCGGATCGCAACTGGCTACATTGAACTGAAAATCGCGGAAAACTCGACTCAGCAGCACGCCATTTCTATACTCAGATACGCAAACACCAACTACAAATTGCCCAAGCAGTTCGGGCGTACCTGTGATAATGCCGGTGTTCGGATTGATGCGTAGTATAGGTTGCCCGTTGTCGGCACGATAACCTAAAGGCGCAATTGCCGTAAAGTTGGGGGCGCGAAAAGTAACTCGGTCATACGGCGGGGGGCAGGCAGGATTGGGATAGGCCCCTTCACATGTAGGATAAATGAGCGGGTTCAGCCCCCGGTTGCCTCCGGCGCCGCCCGCCAAAGGATCACAAAATTCGTAGATGAGTTGATCGCCATCTTTATCCGTAGCGGAATGGTCGAATACCAAAGGTGCACCAGCACAAATAATAATCGGTGGGAAATCATTGAATACCGGGCTATTGTTGCAGACACGCTGGGCTTCTGCTGTTATTTCGATGGTGTAAGTAGCGCCTACTTCGTCTGGGTTGATAATATTATTGATAGTTATATTGCGGCAGCAGCGCTGGTAAGAAACATGATAACTGTCATTGGAAATAGGCAAAACAAGCGAAAACTCATAGATGGCTTCTTGCACGCGCACGTTGGGCGGAATCAGGCAGGGATAATCAGGCGGATTCACGAAGCGCACGTTGCGAAGGGGCACGTCTTGGCGAGCCACAAAGTCGCGTTGCGTAAGCAGATTACAATTGCCACCAGTGCACCGGTACACACCAATGTAAGCCAGCGGATCGAAGGCAGCACAGGTGGTGCACAGATCATCGCGGTACATCTTCAATACAAAGTCATACCGACCATTGCCCCTACATTCATAAGTGATAACGCCGCCTATGATGTGGCGTGCTTGCATTATGTTAACAAAGCCAAACATCATAAAAAGTGCAATGAATAGTCGGAGTCGTGTAATTTTCTGCTGCATTATTACCAAAATTCAAGCATGATAAGAGAAAAATAAGTGTGCCTCAATGGCCCTGTATGCGTATTTTCAACACGATACTTACTTACTGTTCAATCAATCATAGCCGATGCTTTCCGATGAAGACCGTCCATTTTGTCAAAAAATAGGTGGTTCAAAATAATTGTGCAAGTCACAGCGTTAGCATGATTTACGTTGATTGAATGCCTTGAGACCGTTGCCGTAAGTTAGTTAATTAGTACCTCAAGGTAAATGAAAAACCCTAAAATAAGGCATTTTATTTCATTGAATTATTTAGTTTTTGGTAGTTAGTATTTAAGACGTACATTTTAATCATCGAATATAAAATTTTGTTGCCGTTGTACAGGTACTTTAATAGCGCATTAATACGAGTTGGTAATCCTGCTGACAGTCGCTAACAAAAGGAGTGGATATACACGGTTTCTACAACTTTTTTTGATAATTGTTTGTACGAGATGAACGGTTTTAAAGGCAAATCCCGGATTTATGACGACCTATACAAACGAAAAAATTCGTATGATCAAGGAATACGACCTGAAAGGGGCGCTAACGACGCTGCAGCAAGGTGGTATTTTGCTATATCCCACCGATACCATCTGGAGTATTGGCTGCGATGCCACCAACGCCCACGCTATAGAGAAAGTAAGGCGCCTCAAGCAGCACACCAGTACAGGGGGGGGCGAAATATTGGTAGATTCCATTGAAATGCTTCGACAATATGTAACACACTTACACCCAAAAATAGAAACACTGCTCCTATATCATGTAAGACCGCTCACGATCGTCTTTGAGCGAGCGCGCAATTTGCCTGCGGAGGTTATCGCACCTGATGGTAGCGTAGCCATCCGGCTGGTTCAAGATGCCTTTTGCAGTAGCTTGATTTGTGAGTTGGGTAAGCCACTATTAGCTACTTTTGCCAGTATGAGTGAAGGCACGTTTCCGGTTAATTTTGGCGCCATTAGTTCGGAAGTAATTGAAGGCGTTGATTTCGTTGTGAAGCATCGCCAAAGTGAGAAAAAAATAAGCGAGCCTTCGGTGGTAGTTCGTTTATCAAAGCGAGATGAATTGATCTTTCTGCGAGAATGATACGATTGTAACTTTCAAAACACATGGCGCGCACCTTTACCTCTGATGTGCGCCATGTTCCACACGTTAATATTTTTCAGGATTCGCGATTCGACACTTGAAGGTATTTTTCCAAAGCCATCGTCATACTGGGTACCTCTGGCGCAGGTGCTTTGATGTTGACCGTTAGCCCGTGCTCGTTCACCGCTTGTATGGTACTATTGCCAAACACGGCAATTCGGGTTTCGTTCTGCTTAAAATCGGGGAAATTATCATATAATGACTTGATATCCAAAGGACTGAAGAATACCAACACATCATAAGTCACATCGCTTAGGTCGCTCAAATCGGAGCTTACGGTCTGGTACATCATTGCATCCTTATACTCATAGCCACACGCTTCCAAGTACGAGGTCACCTCCTTTGCCCCTAAGTTGGAGCAGGGCAGCAGAAATTTTTCGTTTTTATGCTTTTTTAGCGATTGTGCAAGGTCTTCAATTTTTTTCTTACCTATAAAAACCTTACGTTTTCGATAGATGATGAACTTCTGCAGGTAATTAGCAATATTTTCTGACAGGCAGAAATATTTAGTTTCCTGCGACATCTTAATGCGCATCTCTTCGCATAGGCGAAAAAAATGATCCACAGCATTGCGGCTCGTGAAAATCACAGCAGGATACTGGTCAGGATACACACGCTGCTTTCGAAAGTCTTTTGCCAGTAAGGGTTCTACATGTATGAACGGACGCCAGTCTATCTGTAAGCCATATTTTTGCTCGAGATCGTAGTATGGAGAACGTTCGGGTTTAGGCTGAGTAACTAAAATGGTCTTGACTTTTTTATAAGTTTCTTCCTGTACTTTGCCATTTGATGCCATCAAATAAAAGTTTTATTTTAAAAAACCTGTCAGGATTAAATTTCGTTGCGTAGCAGTTTCACCAAAATCATGACAGGTGCGATTTCGACACTGCAAATATACAACAAAAAGTGAAATTTGTGAAATAACAAAAAACGATTGGCAATAATTAGCCCTCGCAGCACGCGGTACAGATAAATCAAACCAATTGCCAGCAGGGTGCCATACAGCAGCCCTTGGCGAATGGATGCAGGGCCATAGGCAAGAGCCAGATTGACCGGCACGAACAGAAGCCCAATGATAATACTGAAAATCATAATCACAAAGCTGTAAAATGCAGTCTCTTTTTGGATGGGAAAGATTAGCCCAACAACGCTCAGCAGTAAATGTTTGGCTAAAAATAATCCCATAAACCCAAAGGTGTAGCACAGCCAAAGAACAAAGTGATTGTCGCTCAGCCGAATATTTATGTGAAAATAATCTAATGTAAACCAAGCAAACAACCCCACATTTACAAAAAAGAAGCCATAGAGGAAAAAATAAGGCAGCCCGCCAACACCTTCGCGCTCGCGGAAAAACTGATTGAGCATATTCTCATTGATAAAGGCTTGCCAACTGCGACTGAAAAACCCACGAAACAGCGTAGTAAGCAATGTAAGCGATACTAACACCGTCATGACGGCGCCGAATACAAATCGGCTACGTTTACTAGCATCACTAATGGACTTGCGTGCAGGGCTGATGACCGCCGGGCGCTCCCGACGTGGTGCGGACGGAGGGGCAGCAATTAAATCGAATGGATTACCTGTATCCAATGTTTCAAGCGTAATAGATTGTTTATCAGGCTGTTGTAGGCGAGGCGTCAGGTCAAAAGGATTAATGCTTTGCCAAGCGAAGGTAGGCAAAACTGCGCCGCATAGCATTATAGAAAGCAGTAAAATGGATTTAAACAAACTGCGCAAAAGTACAAATTTAAAATTGACGCAAAACTAAGCAATTATTTATTGTTTTGCACGAAAAGCCCATCCAGATCAAAAAAATCATTGTTAACAAGCTGTTAAGCATTTGTCAGACTGCAAAAATCAACTGACTTTTGCAATAATTATGAAGAGCAGTAGTATCACGAGGGTCGTTATCCTGGGCACGATTGCCATTATCGGCATCATCGGGGTGCAGGCATATTGGGTGATTACTACTTGGAATGTGAATGAAGAAGAATTCAACCAGAAAGTGCATTTGGCCTTGTACAACACTGCTGGCGCCCTGGCTGAGCTGAACGGCTCCACACTACCACCACGAAATGTGATTCGGCAGCGCACCACGAATTATTATGTTGTCAATATTGCTGATGAAATTGATCCGCAGAATTTGGAGTACTTTTTGCAGCGCGAATTTGAAGCGCTTGCTTTGACTATTGATTTTGAATACGCGGTATTTGATTGTCATACAGATGAAATGGTGTACGGCAATTATTGCAGCTATCCCCCGGATAAAGAGGTGAAATTTGAACGAGGACAGCTGCCCAAGGACAGTGAATTTACGTATTATTTTGGTGTTAAATTTCCTACCAGGTCGGGGTTTTTGTTCAACAAAATGCAAATTTCGGTGCTGTTTTCGATGATTTTGCTCATTACAGTGTTGTTTTTTGCTTATTCTATGTTTGTTATTTTGCAGCAGAAGCGGCTTTCTTCTATGCAAAAAGATTTCATTGACAATATGACCCACGAATTTAAAACCCCCATTTCAACCATTCGTATCTCTGCCGATGTGTTTTTGAATAATCCGCTCGTGCAGCAAGAGCCTCGCCTGATGCAGTATGCAGGCATCATCCGCGAGCAGAATCAACGGCTCAATGATCAGGTAGAAAACGTGCTACAACTGGCGCGCATGGAGCGCGGCAATTTCCAACTGCGACGCGAAGTGCTCCATCTGCACGAATTATTGGTGGAAATAACCGCTGGTATCCGGCTTCAGATTGAAAAAAAAGGCGGCTCTTTGTGCTTGCAACTTACTGATAATGAGGTGTATATAGAAGCTGACCGGCTGCATTTGTCCAATATATTACACAATCTGCTCGACAACGCCATCAAGTACTGCCGCGCCGCGCCGGAAGTGACCATCACTACCCAATGTACCCCCGACGGGCAGGTGCAACTGCGCCTCAGCGACCGAGGCATTGGCATTCCTAAATCCTCTCAGAAACAAGTATTTGAAAAGTTCTACCGCGTACCCACAGGCAATGTGCACAACGTGAAAGGATTTGGGCTGGGGCTTTTTTATGTGCACACTATTTGCCAACGGCACCACTGGAAAATAGCTTTAGAAAGTATTGAAAATCAAGGAACTACAATTTCGATTGTGATTCCAATAGTAAAAGTAGGGCATCCTGCGGTTACCTAAATTTCAACCAATATGAATACCAAAGCGCATTTGCTCTATGTAGAAGATGACGAAAGTCTGAGTTTTGTGACCCGCGACCACTTAGAATTGCAAGGCTATTGCATCACGCATTGTATCAGCGGACGTATAGCGCTGGAAGCTGTCAACCATCAAATCTTTGACCTTTGTATCCTCGATGTGATGCTACCAGAAATGGATGGTTTTGAACTGGCCAAAAACATTCGCCGCCAGAATGCGCACATTCCTATCCTTTTTCTGACCGCCAAATCGCTCAAAGAAGATAAAATACAGGGTTTGCGCCTCGGTGCGGATGATTACATTACCAAGCCTTTTAGTATCGAAGAGTTGATTTTGAAGATCGAAATTTTCCTTCGCCGCAGCAAATTAGTGCCACCGGACGCATTGAGCACAACTCCCAACATTCAGTTAGGGTGCTACATATTCGATTATAAAAACCTTACTCTTCGCACTGCCAACGATACCAAGCGACTGACACAAAAAGAAGCTGACCTACTGCGTTTTTTGTACGTACACAAAAATCAAGTGGTGAAGCGTTCCACAATCCTGGAACAGTTATGGGGCGAGGATGACTACTTCCTTGGTCGCAGCCTTGATGTGTTTATTTCTCGCTTGCGCAAATATCTGCGCCTGGAGGCAGGCCTGCGCATTGAAAACATCCACGGGGTGGGTTTTTGCTTCCATTTTCCAGTTGATGCCGCTTAAGTTGTTAATCTTTGTTAAAAGCGGTTAAAGTTATTTTAAGGCAGTAGCAACATAGCTACGGAATACCCTAATTTCGTAATAATTTTGAAATCAGAAATGCCTAAAAAGTCTGATTTGTGTTTCTTATAAAATGCTGAAAAACAGTGTGTTGAAACAAATTGAATGCTTGAGTTTCGATTAAAAATGGCAGGAGATAAATTCCGATAACATTCGAGTACACCAACCAAATCACAAAACATCTACTATGAAAATTGCATCCACATTTAGCGCGGTAGCACTGCTGTTGGCATTGGGCGCTTGCAGCCCACGCTTGAGCCCTTTTACAGAAAGGATTTATGACGAAAACCGGCTCACCGAAGTGGATTTGAAAAAAATCCAGTTTTATTTGTCAGATGATATTGTATTGCGCAGAACCCTCTCCGTTACGGATACTCGCGTTCAAGGCGGCAGCATTCGTATTGAGGGCGGGCGCCAGATGGAGGAAATTGTAATTCGAGGGGGTACGCCAGGCGTATTTTTATTCAGCCCAAAGGCGAAGCGCTTTGCGATTAGCTTTGAAAGCAATCGGGAGGAGCGTTACCTGATGTTTGGGCCAAATCCTAAAATGCAAGGGCGATTTACCCTGTTAGCTTCTGAATGGGGCCCACAGCGGGGTACGGTAACCTACGGCGGGCAGCAATTTGAAGTAACCACTTCCGCAGCTTGGGCGGGGTTGTTAGTAGATATTAAGCGCATGGACCGCGTGGATATGAAATCGCGGACGGCCAGCGGACGCACCATTCGTTAATGCTTACAGCTTTACCCGCACCCCCGTAAAGAACGACATGGTGTGAATACGTTCTTTATCGGGGCCAAGCCCAGGCGCGAAGAGATTGATAGCGTGTTGGTAGGTCGGTTGCCCAAAGATGCTCCAGCGTGGCGTGATGAAGCGCTCCACACCTATGCCAACATTGCTCGTCAGATAGGCATTATCAAAAAACGCCCCCCCCTCAAACCACCCGCTGGGCAGATTGTCAATAGCAGGCGGCGCCGGTATAGGCTGCGATGGTCGCTGTGGTGTAGGCGGTAGGGCAAAACCAGCGTCGCGGTAGGGTTCTTGGTCCGAGATATAATAGTTGGCCTGGAAAGCTACCTGCAAAGAGACGCCGGCAGTAGCATATACTCGCCATTTATCTTTTTTGATAAAATTATAACGAGCATGTAATGGAATTTGCAAAATATTAAGTTCTACGTCTTTTATACCTTGCAATACATCATATCCGGTCTGGATATTACCAGAACGATATAACACCGGACGCGCCAGATATTGCTTCGCACTATAAATAAACCCGCCGCCTAATGCCCAGCGCGATGATTCTACATCCAGCATTAGCCCACCGCCATAGCCTTGTGCATAGCGATCATGACGCCGCAGATACGCATCGCCGCGCATCGTGGCAGGCGTGATGATGCGGTTGTAATCTACACTGCCAAACATACTCACCAAGAAGTTGCGCCGCCGCATGGCGGGTTTGATGAGTACCGGATAATCTGGTTGATTGGGGCTGGACAGTTCCTCCAGCATCAAATTGGACAACGCCTCCATCAACTCAGTGCGCTGAATGGGCCCATGCGAAACGATTGGGCCGCCATGTAGGTCTTTTATAGATTCTGCGGGCTTTTCTGGTGTAGGCAACTGCAATTTTACGTTCGGAATTTTTGGGCTAGTGCCCAGATTGCTCTTGGAGACTGAAGCACTTGTTTGCGCTACGCTACCATTGGACTCATTAGCGAATTCATTCTCCAACACAACTTCAGCAGCATTGGGCTTAGGCGTTGTTGCTTCTGGCAGCGCGGCGGGTGCTGTGGTTGTTGGTTCGGGATGTTTGTTTTCAATGATGCCGATTAGTGGCCCCCACTGACGACCGAGAAGTCCGTAAGGTTCCTGTGTTGGAAAGTACTGCACAAAGGTAAGTATAAACAAGAGCACCAACACCGCTGTCATAAGTCGTTGGCGCAAGCGCAGACCGCGGATACGCTGTTCTTCATCGAGGCGGGCAGCAAGTTTCTCCCATTGAGCCGGACGATCGTGGTAGTGCAGTCGGGACAACTTTTCATACAATACCTCTTCGAGCGATTGATCGGTGCCGGAAGATGCTGGCGTGCCATCTAATTTTTGCTCCAGCAAGTCCCAGCTTTCTGGGTCGTATTCAACCGGAAGGCGTTCCAATTTCTCTTGTATGATTCTGTCAAACCACTTATTATTCTTCATAACCGTACAATCTCGACATCAGTATTTCTTTCAGTTTAAGCCTTGCCTTCACTAAGTTGGAGCGCGAAGTACTCTCCGTAATAGTCAGCATATCAGCAATCTCTTTGTGCGAATAACCTTCAATAACATACAAATTGAATACCGTGCGATAAGCTGGCGACAGCTGTTGAACAGCCTCCAGTATCTGATGTTCGCTGCATTGGCTGACGGCATCTGCATCTTGGGCGCTTAGCTCGTAGGCTGTTTCTAAATCTTCCGTGCGCCGGCGGATGCTTTTGCGATAATAGTCAATGGATGTATTGACCATAATACGCCTTATCCAAGAGTTGAGGGAGGTGCCCGGCTGATACCTAGCTATGTGCTTGAACACTTTGATGAAGCCTTCATGAAGAATATCTAAGGCATCTTCCTCATTGTTCGCATAGCGTAGGCACACCCCCATCATGCTACTGTAATATTCTTCATACAATAGCTGCTGCGCCCAGCGTTCTTTGCGAATGCAGGCTTTTATCAGGTCACCTTCTTTTGTTTGCAGATACAGGGCAAAATCCATGCAAGAATCTTTTGTACGACCTTGCGCAGCGCATGAGGCGGAATAAGCCACTTGCCTTGCAAAGCCGCTTTTGGATAGTTGTCTGTTCAAAGGTAGCCTTTATCCGCGATATTTCCAACCGAATTTGGTCGAAACCTCTCTGTTATTACTAACGTTGGGTGTGGTGCAAAGGCTGCCCAAGCGGAAGTTGTAATATACAATATGTTCGAATAATGAGTCCGGCGTTTATAAATGTATCAAAAAAACGTGATCGGTATTTGTTTTGAAATAAGCGTTTGCTCTATGATTTAGCGCAAAGCTGCTTTTTAAACAATTGATTTTCAGTACTTTAATCGAGCGCTACCGTGTTTTGGGCGTTTTGCTTGTGGTGCTTGCCTTCTTCCCGTTGGTTTTGGCAGGCTGCCATTCTAACACAACAACACTTAGTGCGGGCAAATTAACTATGGCATGAAAAGGCCGCCCATGCCAGGGTTCTTCCACTACGTTTATGTGGGCATTTCGTATCAATCCGCTACCGCCCAATTCTGCTGCATCACTATTAAGCACTTCCTCCCATGCGCCGCCGAGGGGTAGCCCAATTTTGTATTGCTCGCGTACAACGGGCGTGAAATTGCAGATAGCAATGACGGGCGGGTCCTGCTCATCGCCTTTGCGCAGGAAGCTGAGGGTGCTATTTTGATAGTCGTGCAGATCAATCCATTCGAAGCCATCCGCCGAAAATTGTTTACGATACAACGCAGGGGTATTTTTATAATACGTATTCAATTGTTTCACCCACTGTTGTAAGCCTTTATGATAAGGATATTGCAATAACTGCCATTCCAACCCGCGTTCGATATTCCATTCGCTGGTTTGTCCGAATTCACCTCCCATGAACAGCAACTGCGTACCCGGATGCGCGAACATATAGCCATATAGCAGTCGAAGGTTGGCAAAGCGTTGCCACTCGTCGCCGGGCATTCGTTGTATCAAGGAGCCTTTGCCATGCACCACTTCATCATGCGAAAGCGGGAGCATAAAGTTTTCACTAAATGCGTAAATAATACTAAAAGTAATTTGATTGTGATGATAACGCCGGTAGATCGGATCGTTTTAAAAATATTTGAGCGTGCCGGGCCCCCACCCCATCACCCTCTTTCCCCCGACCCCCACCCCGCCGGTAAAAGTAGGTCGGGAAACACCTGACCATGCCGTTGATTCTTCTGCGATCGTGATGGTATCTGGGTATTCCCGATACACGGTTTCATTGAATTCCTTGAGGAAAGAGATCGCTTCCAAGTTTTCATTACCACCGTAGATATTCGGAATCCATTCGCCAGCCTCGCGCGAATAGTCGAGGTAGAGCATAGATGCCACAGCATCCACGCGCAGCCCATCTGCATGATACACACCGAGCCAGAATAAAGCGTTGGAAATCAGGAAGCTACGTACTTCGTGCCGGTCATAATTGAAAATATAGCTTTTCCAATCAGGGTGAAAGCCTTTGCGCGGATCCGCATGTTCGTACAAGTGGGTGCCGTCAAAATCTGCCAGCCCATGCGCATCCGATGGAAAATGCGAAGGCACCCAATCGAGCAAGATACCGATACCCGCCTGATGGAATTTGTCCACCATGTACATAAAGTCCTGTGGCGTACCAAAGCGACTTGTGGGGGCGAAGTAGCCTGTAATCTGATATCCCCACGAAGGAAAGTACGGATGCTCCATGACGGGCATGAATTCTACATGCGTGAAGCCCATATTTTTTACATACGCCACCAGGTCGTCTGCCAGTTCGCGGTAGCTAAGCGATTCTGCACCGCCGGCGCGCTTCATCCAAGTACCAAGGTGTACTTCATACATGGAGTAGGGCTTGTCCAGCCCTGCATGGTTACGGCGCTGCGTCATCCAATCCTGATCCTGCCATTGATAATCTAAATCCCAGACAATAGAGGCCGTATTGGGGGGAATTTCCCAAAACAGTGCAAAAGGGTCGCCTTTGGCCAGGTGCCGCCCATCGTGCGATACGATGTTGTATTTGTACAACTCCCCTTTGCCAATGCCAGGAACGAAGCCTTCCCAGATGCCTGAGTGATCCCACCGAGCGGATAGCGGATGCGATTTTTTATCCCAGCCATTGAAATTGCCGATAACGGAAACAGCCCGCGCATTGGGCGCCCACACAGCAAAATAGGTACCTTTCTGCCCGTTGACTTCGATTAGATGGCTGCCTAATTTTTCGTAAATCCGGTAGTGCTTGCCTTGCCGGAATAGATGGACGTCAAAATCGGTGAGTAAACTGTGGTTAATAACGTTGGACATGAGTTGACGGTGTTGTGAAAAGTTGTAATGACAGGTTTACTGTACAGCTTGCGCAGGCAGCCTGTATTCAGCAGGGCTAATGTACAAAAAAACTCAAATGACCAAAACCAAGCACGGATTTTTATGCTACAGTAGATCATGGTTTTGTTTTATCCGTAAAAGCGTACGCTTGTCTTGAAATAGATTGTGCGGGATTTGTTTTTTTAAAATTTTAGTTCGCCATATCCGAAAGGAATTTGATGCGAATAAGTTGAATTTCCTCCATCGTGATGTCTTCGTCGCGTAGTTTGCTGTAAGCCAAGGCTGTAGAATCATTTTCTGCCGACATGAAGTAATCCATGATCTCCTCTCGCACGTACTCGTCTATATTTTCTTCTATGTAATAGTCAATGTTGAGCTTAGTACCAGAACTCACGATAGCGTCCATCTCTTCTAAGAGTTCTTCCAGGTTGATATTATTTGCTTCTGCAATATCTTCTAATGGGGACTTTCGATCAATACCCTGAATCACATGCACCTTGAGCTTAGACTTATTAGCTACCTGCTTGACTACAAAATCTGTGGGGCGGTCAATCTCATTTTCTTCTACATACTGCTGTATCAAGGCAATAAATGGCTTGCCATAGCGAGCGGCTTTACCGCTGCTTACACCACTTATTTTGGTCATATCTTCCGTGGAAATAGGGTACTGCGTAGCCATATCCTCCAGCGAGGGGTCTTGGAAAATGACGAAGGGCGGTACACCCAGCCGTTTTGATTCGCGGCGGCGTAAGTCGCGTAGCATATTCAACAAGCCTTCATCCAGTACAGCTGTTTTGCCAGGCATATCCAGTTGGCGGGCGCTTTCTTTGTCAAAATCGTGGTTGAGCGGAATTTTGAACGAATACGGATGCTGAATGAAAGCCCGGCCCCGATCGGTCATTTTTAATAAGCCATAACTCTCTATATCCTTGTAAATCAGCCCATTAAGCATGGCTTGCCGCAACACAGAGCTCCAGAAATTTTCTGTTTGTGACTTGCCTACACCAAACAATTCGCGTTGGTCAAAGCGATAATCCTTCATTTCTTTGGTTTCGCGGCCCACCAAAAATTCGATAATCGTTTTGATGCCAAAATTTTCATCCAAATCAACCACCGCGCCCAGCGCCTGCTGCATTTCTTTTTTCACCTCGATGCGTTCTTTCGGGAAGCGGCAATTGTCGCACATGTTGGCACAGCTGGAGTCATCGTATTCTTCACCAAAATAGTGAAGCAAAAACTTCCGGCGGCAGGCAGTAGTTTCGGCATAAGCCATCACTTCCTGCATGAGTTGGGCGCCCATTTCGCGCTCTGCTACGGGCTTATCGCGCAAGAATTTTTCTAATTTCAGGATGTCTTTGTACGAGTAGAAAGCGATGCACCTGCCATCCAATCCGTCGCGTCCGGCACGGCCGGTCTCCTGATAATAATTTTCGATACTTTTCGGAATATCATAATGAATCACGAAGCGAACATCGGGCTTATCAATGCCCATGCCGAAGGCAATGGTAGCTACAATGACGTCCAACTCTTCCATTAGGAAGTCGTCTTGCGTTTGGGTTCGAGTCTTAGCATCTAATCCGGCATGATAAGGCGCGGCCTTAATGTCATTGACTACGAGCGTTCTGGCGATATCTTCTGCGGATTTTCGGCTTTGCACATAAATAATACCCGATTGGCCCGACATGGTTTTAATGATCTGCACAATGCTCTTCATCACTTGGTCTTGCTTGCCTTTAGGGCGAACCTCGTAGTACAGATTTTCTCGGTTGAAAGAAGACATGAAGAGATTCATCGAGTCTTCCATGTTAAGGTTTTTTATAATATCCGATTGCACCTTTGGGGTAGCCGTAGCGGTGAGGGCCACCACAGGGATATCCTCGCCGATGGTGTCGAGCATATTGCGTATTTTGCGATACTCCGGGCGGAAGTCGTGCCCCCATTCGGAGATACAGTGCGCTTCATCCACCGCCACAAAAGATACCTTTACCTGCTGGAAAAATTCGATGTTTTCGTCTTTGGTGAGCGTTTCTGGCGCGATGAAGAGCAGCTTGGTTTTGCCGTCCGTAATGTCTTGTTTGACTAATTTCATCTGCGCTTTAGTCAACGAAGAATTAAGAAAATGCGCTACTTCGTCATTTTGGCTATAGCCCCGGATAGAATCCACTTGATTTTTCATCAAAGCAATGAGCGGCGAGATGATGATGGCAGTGCCCTCGAGCATGAGCGCTGGCAATTGGTAGCAGAGCGACTTGCCGCCGCCGGTAGGCATAATGACAAAGGTGTCGTGACCATTCAATACGCTTTTGATAATCGCTTCCTGATTACCCTTAAAGTTGTCGAACCCAAAATACTGTTGCAGGGCTTCGCTCAAAGTTTCTTTCGTAGCTGTCATAGCGCACATTTCTGATTAATCCCGTAATATTGCGGAGCAAGCTGGTATTGCCTCCTTCATTGTTCGTAGCAATGTACAGGAAACCATGTAATATAGTTATAAAAACTATTTTTCAGACAATTTCTAACGCTTTTTTTATCAGGCACTTGCGCTTATTTTGCAAGCTGTTTTTGAAAAAGCAGCCAAAAATAAGAAAAAATTGTGAATTCAGAAGAACTTATTGTAAAAATAGCACGAAGGACGATTGAAATCGAATGCGAGACGCTCCAAGCGCTGATTATCAGCATAGATAAATCGTTCGCAGCTTGCGTTCAGGCGATTTTTTCTTCACCTGGGCGCCTCGTGGTGACGGGTATTGGCAAAAGTGCCATCGTTGCTCAAAAAATTGTAGCAACGCTCAACTCCACCGGAACGCCAGCTTTGTTCATGCACGCTGCGGATGCTATTCACGGCGACTTGGGCATGATACGCCCTGATGATATGGTGCTTTGTATTTCTAAAAGTGGCGAAACCACGGAAATCAAGGTGCTGGTGCCTTTGGTCAAAAATCTTGGCAATACGATGATCGGTATGGTCGGTAGCCAAAATTCGTTTTTGGCGAAGCAAGCGCGCTATGTGTTGTACACCCCCGTAAGCCAGGAAGCAGACCCCAACAATCTGGCGCCTACTGCCAGCACGACTGCTCAGATGGCCATGGGCGATGCTTTAGCCGTAGCACTACTGGCCCTACGTGGGTTCACACCAGAGCACTTCGCGCAGTTTCATCCAGGCGGTGCACTGGGCAAGCGGCTCTACCTGCGCGTGAGCGACCTGTACCCACAAAATGAAAAACCGGCCGTACACTTAGATCTTAGCGTGACCGATACTATTTTGGAAATGACTTCCAAACGCTTGGGCGCAACAGCCGTGCTGGATGCCACTAGCAAACTCTGCGGCATCATTACGGATGGTGATCTGCGCCGCATGTTATCAATAGGGTTGGATATGTCGAACAAAAAAGCCCGCGACATCATGAACCCAACCCCTAAAACTATACTCGGCGACGCCTTAGCCGTAAATGCCTTGCAAGTACTGCGGCAGTATAGCATTACACAATTGATCGCTGTGGACGAAGCCGGAAACTACCTCGGCATGCTGCATTTGCACGATTTGCTTCGAGAGGGATTAATTTGATTTTTTTTAAGCACAGTACTTAATTTTAAATAATATTTCAACATAAAAATTTGAATATCAATTATTTGAAATTAAAACAGCCGGTCGAAATTATAAAATTATGAAAGCATATAAAAATTTTGTCTGCTTGTTGGTGTTGGCATCTTTACGCCAATTCGCCCCTGCGCAACCGTTCTATTTTGGCGCCGATCTGTCGTATGTAAATGAAATGGAAGACTGTGGTGTAGCGTACAAAGAAAATAACATCCCGAAAGACCCCTATCGCATCTTCGCCGATTATAATTGCAACCTCGTGCGCCTGCGCCTGTGGCATACGCCAAAGTGGTACGACACGCTCAATCAAGGCAAGCGCTATTCCGATTTTGAAGATGTAAAACGCAGTATTCAAAGGGCCAAAGCAGCCAAAATGCAGGTATTGCTTAATTTTCACTTATCAGATAATTGGGCCGACCCTTCCAAGCAGCGCGTACCCGATGCCTGGCTGAATGTTGCGAATAACCTTCCGGTACTCAAGGATTCGCTGTATAATTATGTTTTTGAAGTGCTGAATAACCTCTTGGCAGCGGATCTGCTACCTGAGCAAGTACAAATTGGTAATGAAACCAACAAGGGCATTCTACTTTCGCCTGCTGACGATGCCGGCTGGACGCTCAACTGGAATCGCAACGCCCAACTTTTCAATACCGCCATTAAAGCTGTGCGCGATGTGGAGCAACTTGCAGGGCGGCGCATTCAGGTTGCCTTGCACGTAGCTGGCCCAGCCGAAGTGGAAGGCATGATCGCACAATTCTGGAACAATGGCGTGCGCGATTTTGACATCATTGGAATGTCGTATTACTGGGCATGGCATCGCCCAATTTCGATTCAACAGACCGGAACCATCATCGCTCGCCTGCGGCAAACTTATCCCAGCAAAGAGGTAGTTGTGCTGGAAACAGGCTACGTTTGGACCTTGCAAAGCAACGACAATGCCTCGAATATCATCAATGTAGTACACCCCGATTATAGCCCAGCCAGCCCCAACAACCAGCGCCGCTTTCTGATTGATCTGGCGCAAGAAATCATCAATCGGGGCGGCAAAGGACTGATCTACTGGGAGCCGGCTTGTGTGTCTTCCACCTGTCGGACGCAGTGGGGGCAAGGCTCCCACCAGGAACACGCTGCGTTTTTTAATTTTCAGAATAATCTGATGCCGAATGGTGGCATCGGCTGGATGACCCATGTGTACGATAACTTGGTGAGCACGCCAACTATTGCTATACCATCCCAAATTCAGGTGATGCCAGAGCCTGGGCATCGCCGCTTGCATCTGGTATCCGACACGCCGCCGATTGATAGTACCCGTCAGATTCGACTGATTAATCTGGCTGGCGAAACGCTCCACACGCAGGTCTGGCCGCAGGGCGCGGCTACGCATAGTGTTGCGCTACCTGACCTAAACATGGGCATTTATTTGCTTGTGATTTATGAGAAAGGACAGGTGGTGGCACAAGAAAAATTGTGGCTGCATCAGTATTGATGTGGATAAGGGAATAGGGTGATGGGAGGAATAGAGGAGCGATAAAAAAAAATAATAAAAAATCGTGGTGCGTATTATTTTCATTTTCATTGGCTTGTGTTTATCAGGGTGTACTAATCGCCGCGAAGTGCAGCCTGCTTTTTACCATTGGAAGAGTACGCTGGCGCTGACAGATACGGAGGTAGATTATTTAAATGCTCTAAAAATCAAACGATTATATGTAAAGTTTTTTGACGTTTTTTGGGATGCCAGCTTGCAAATGCCGGCGCCGACTGCATCGTTGGTCATACAGCGCCTGCCCGAACAAGAAATTGTGCCCTGCATCTTTATCACCAATCAAACTTTCAAACAACTTGCTGATAACCAGATTTTTATGCTGGCAAATCGCGTGGTATTGAAACTGGAAGAACTCTGGTTGCAAACGCAGGATCGTACCCTACGCGAAGTACAGTTTGATTGTGATTGGACGGGCGCCACCCGCGAGCGGTTTTTCCAGTTTTTGCAAGCTATTCAGCAGCAGCGTCCAGCATGGCTGCTATCGGTGACGATCCGCCTGCACCAAATACGCGACTATAAACAGACCGGCGTGCCGCCCGTGCCGCGCGGGATGCTTATGTTTTACAATACCGGCGACCTTGAAAGCTGGTCAGAGGACAATAGTATTCTTAATCTGCGCTTGGCGGAAGGGTACCTAACATCCGATGCGTTGCAGCGCTATCCTATGCCGCTGGATGTTGCGTTGCCCATCTTCGCCTGGGGGGTGCTCTTCCGAGAAGGGCGCATGATTCGCTTGCTCAACAACCTTCAGACGGCGCAACTGAGCGATACCAGCCGCTTCCAACTGCTCAGCCCACAGCGGTTTGAAGTGCGTCAAAGTACCTTTCTGGATGGGCATTACTTATATGCTGGAGATCGCCTACGCTTGGAATCCGTTCGTGCAGAACAATTGATTCGTAGCGCCCACCTCTTGCGTAGTCAACTAAAAAATCAGAACTTGACCGTGAGTTTTTATCATCTGGATACGGCTACGATCAAATATTTTCCATATGAAGCCTTGGATGCAGCTTGCAAAGCGTTTTAAAATTATTTATAAAAAATTGAAAATCAGACTATTGTACCAATTGTGCGCAGTTTTGTTTACCACCATGGCGCTACTGCTGCCGGTGCGTATTGCTGGCGAATGCACTCCCGTTCGCTCGGGTTTTCAGGGGTATTCTTTCCTTGATCCAAAAATTATAAATCCTGATATATCTTCTGCGCCTTTCTTTTCTGGGATGCAAGTTATTTACGATTATTTTGGCGGGCAAACCATCGCGCAGCAACGCGACAATCTCAACGAATGGCGGGAGCGATTTTGCCGCCAAGCCAGCATCGAAGACATTCGCGCGGTGGTATATGATGCCGAACTGCCCGATTTGCAACAGCTTTTCACAGAATTGCGCATGAAAAGCACCCGATTGTCCTATCCCTTTACCGACAATCGTTTTGCGCGCTACCTGAAGCGCAACGGCTGCTTAGAAACCGTGGAATACCTGCTATTTGCTAAGCGCTGCGAACCGCATGTGACCACCGGTGATGACCCTTGGCAGACCCCGCGCCGCGATACGTTTGCCATGAGGGATCTCTTAGAAGAAGGAAAACAAGCCTTCAGCCGTACCCAATCGCATTATATTCGACTGCGCTATGCGTATCAGATTATTCGGCTGGCGCATTATGCCAAGAATTATGCGGAAGTGCTTAGTTTGTACGATTTTCTGATGCCGCAGATTGATAACGACCCCAGCACCATTGAATACTGGATAGAAGGGCATCGTGCAGGGGCTTTGATGGCACTGGGCCGCAATGTGGAGGCTTCTTACATCTTTTCCAAGGTATTTGAAAACTGCCCAGCCAAAGCCGAATCAGCCTTGCGCAGCTTCCGAATTCGCACCGACGAAGAGTGGGCGCAGTGCTTGCTGCTCTGCCAGAGTGACCGGGAGCGTGCTACTATGTATGCCTTGCGCGCACGAAGTGCCGACAGCCGTGCCGTGGAGGAAATGGAAGAAATATATGAACTTGACCCCCGCAATCATCACTTGGAGACCCTACTCATCGGCGAATTGCGCAAGCTGGAAAAAGATTTTCTAGGGCTGGCTTTTAATAGCAATCGGGAACAGAATCGCCGCCTTGGCTATCCGCGTGCAGAAGCAGGGCGCTATGCCGTGCGTTTGTTGCGATTTGTGCGTCAGGCCATTGATGAACGGCAAGTGGCGCGCCCCGTGTTGTGGATCATTAGCAAAGGCTATTTAGAACTCCTAATGAGCAATTATTACGACGCTCGGCGTACCTTTCGACAGGCTATGGATGAGACCAAAGACCCCGTTTTGCAGAATCAATTGCAAGCCTTTGAGCTGGCACTTACTATCAGCGCTTATCGCGAAATCAGCAATGAAGTAGAGCAGGAAGTCAGCAAACTCAAAAGCCAGCCGGTCTATCAAAAACACCCAGATTTTCCGGCATTTTTAAGCGATAAAATGGCTATGCTGTACCGCAACGGCAACTCACCTGGCAAAGCCTATCTCACCATGTACCGCCTGCGCGACCTGCGCGTGAATCCTCAAATAGAAATTATTGACGATCTGTTGGCTATTTGTAGAAAACCTATACGCAACAGTTTGGAAATAGAAATGATTACCAAGCGCGACGGTAGCACCATTGAAAAAGACCTTCTCCACATCAAAGCAACGCTACTGCTTAGCCAGTTTCAACTGGAAGAAGCGCTGAGTGTGTTGAAGCAATTAGACCGCAATCAATGGGATAGTTTTGGCCGATTCAATCCTTTTATTGATCGCTTCCGCGAATGCGTGCATTGCGCAACACCAGATACCGATTCTTTGTACAACAAAGGTCAACTCATCGAATTGCTGCTTCGCATGGAAAAGCAAGCGATGCTTGGCGATTCGACCAGTGCCATCAATTTCTACGATCTGGGAGTAGCTTATTACAACATGAGCTACTTTAGCTACGGTTGGAAAATAACGGATTTTTATCGAAGTGGGGCCAGCATGGCGCCGGCCAACCTTCGTCGGGGCAATTCCGTTGTGCCGCATCCGCTTTTTCCAAATGGCAACCGCGAAACATTCGATTGCTCCCGAGCGCTCTATTTTTTTGAAAAGGCACGGGTGCTATCCAATAATCCAGAGGTGGCAGCACGCGCTACCTACATGGCAGCCAAATGCGAACGCAACGATTGGTACCTGAACCGAGTTCGCGGCGCCCCTCGAACTTACCGGTATTTTGATATCTTGCGTAATGAATATGCGAATACCAATTTTTACAATCGAGTGGTGCGCGAATGCAAAACTTTTCGGGCTTACGTAAGCCGATGATAAAAAATAAGGACAAATGCTATTTTTTTCTTTTTTTTGCAGCATCCGAATGCACAAAACACTACCAACGGGCCTCATTTTGCAACGTACAGCATTGCCACTAAAGCGAATAATTCGATAGTAAAAAAAACACATCTTATGAAGTATGTTCTGCTGCTGCTTTGCCTATTGGTAGGGACAGCCCCCACATGGGCACAGGGAGCTATGTTGCCTATTGGCAATGAAGCCTACCATATACTCGATCGCCTCACGATCAAATCGGGCGTAGAGGCACCTTTTCATACCAGCCTCAAATATTATGATCGCAAGGCCGCAACACAGTATGCGCTTACCTTAGATACCCTCACGGACACAGGGCTATCACTGCGCGACCAGCTTGATCTGCTTTACATTTTTAAAGACAACAACGAATGGCTGGTGCCGGCAGCATTTCACACGATGTTAGCCAGCCAGCGCGAAAAAATAGTAGGTAGAGAGGGGCTAACCCAGATCGAAGCAGCACAGCAGGATATTCGATATGTACGCAACGAAAAGCCGATTTTAAAATACTTCTATCGCACGCCAGCCAACCTATTGGAAGTGAACGATCGCTATTTTTACATGCGCGTGAATCCAATACTCAATCTGCAAATACAACGCGCCCGGGAAGAGTCCGAACTGCTCTTTTTTAATCTGCGCGGCGTGGACCTGCGCGCGGGCGTGGATGACCGGGTGTTCTTCCATATCAACATTTTGGAGCATCAGGCACGCTTTCCGCAATACGTGGATGAACGCATTAGCCGCGACCGCAGCTTGCCGGGCAATGGTTTGTTTAAAGATTTTCAAAGTAGCCTCTTTGGCGATGGTAAGGCCTACGATTTTTTGAATGGACAGGGGTATGTCGGATTTAATTTCACCCGCCATATCGGCGCACAGTTTGGCTACGGGCGGCATTTTGTAGGTAATGGTTATCGCTCTTTACTGCTGAGCGATTTTGCCAACAACTATCTGTATTTCAAGCTCAATTGGAATGTCTGGCGCTTTCAGTATCAAAATCTATTCGCCGAGTTGGCGCTGCGGTCCGGACGTCAGATCACTCAGGATAAGGTACTACCGAAAAAATACATGGCTACGCACCACCTAAGTTTTAATGTGACCAATAATTTTAATATTGGACTGTTTGAAACGGTCATTTTTAGCCGAAACGACGGGTTTGAATTGCAATACCTCAATCCAGTTATCCTGTATCGCACAATTGAACAGGCTTTTGGTAGCCCTGATAATGTACTCATTGGCATTGACGCACGTTGGAACCTCTTCCGGCGCCTGCAACTTTATGGGCAATTGATGATGGACGAGTTTAAGTATAATGAACTTATCATAGAACGCAATGGCTGGTGGGCCAATAAATGGGGCATTCAGACGGGGCTGAAATACGTGGATGCTTTGGGCGTTGACCACCTGGATATACAAGCCGAATTAAATTTGGTAAGGCCCTACACCTACACCCACCGCGATAGCTCCGCCAGTTATGCCCATTACAACCAGCCACTGGCCCACCCGCTTGGCGCCAACTTTCGAGAATTTTTAGGACTTGTGCGCTATCAGCCACTGCCTCGCCTAACCTTAGAAGCCCGCATCATTCATGCTACAGTAGGCGAAGACGCTACCAATGCCAACTGGGGCAACAATGTACTGCTACCGCACACCAGTCGGGTGCAGGATTATGGCAACGAAATCGGGCAGGGCTTGGGCGCGCGCATCTTGATCGGTGGGCTGGACATTAGTTACCAGCTCTGGCACAATGTTTTCTTGGAACTAAATTATTTCCATCGAAAGAAAAACAGCGACGATGCAGCTCTCCATAATACAATCAATTACTTTGGAGGCGGTATTCGAATGAATGCACCACGGCAGCGAATGGATTTTTGAGCAGCTACCAATAAATAATCATAACAAACTATATTCAGAACTAATGACACGCTCAAAATGTATTGCATACAAATACTTGGTGCAAGGGGTAAACACAAATACTATAAATGACGGAGCTAACAGTTAAAAAAGATATCAGGCAACTCAACAAACAAGCACTCGAAGCCATATTCGGGGAGTGGGGCGAGCCGCGTTTTCGGGTTAAGCAGGTGCACGAATGGCTATGGCAAAAAGGTGTACACAGTTTCGATGCCATGACCAATTTGCCGAAAGGCTTGCGCGAAAAACTATCGCAATACTTTATAATTCAACCCATTATACTTGACAAACGCCAAGATAGCTTCGATGGCACCATCAAATCGCGCTGGCGCCTACACGATGGGCATCTGGTAGAATCGGTGCTCATACCTGTACCCGAAGACAATCGCTACACGGTGTGCGTATCTTGCCAAGTGGGGTGCAGCCTGACCTGTTCGTTCTGCGCAACAGGCCGCATGAAGCGCGTGCGCAACCTCGATGCCGCAGAAATTTTTGATCAAGTGGTATTGGTCAATCAGCAATCGCTCGAAGTCTTTGGACATCCGCTCACCAACATCGTGTACATGGGCATGGGCGAGCCACTGCTTGCCTATAGCAATGTGTTGGAAAGCATTGAGCGTATTATCTCGCCGGAAGGGCTTGGCATGTCGCCCAAACGAATCACGGTCAGTACCGCCGGGATAGCCAAAATGATCAAAAAACTCGCCGACGACAACGTAAAATTCAACTTGGCGCTCTCCTTGCACGCCGCGGATGACGCCAAACGTAATCAGATCATGCCAATCAATGAGCAAAATGACTTGGCCGCGCTCTTAGAAGCCCTGCATTATTTTTATCAGCATACCGGCAATCGCATTAGCTACGAATACATTGCTTTTCAAAATTTTAACGATACCTTGGACGACGCACGCCAACTGCTGCGGCTGTGCAAACGCTTTCCTGTACGGGTGAACATCATTGAGTATAATCCGATTGATGGCGCGCCATTTCTAAAATCCGCCCAACACAAAATTGACGAATTCGCTCAATACCTCCGCGACCACGGTATCATGGTTACGGTTCGTCGTAGCCGAGGAAAAGATATTGACGCCGCCTGCGGACAACTCGCAAATAAAGAATAAACATTGGCCGATTTTATAAAAAGGAACGCAACGAAGCGCCTATAAAATAGAATACTCATCGGTTATTTGTTGGATAAATTTCTAACTAATACCATTTTCAAAAAAGACGTACATTAATTTCCATCATTCTCTGTTTTTCAATGCGTTCTGGCATCTGATATCTGGTATCTGACTTCTAAATCGGTATAAAAGATAGTGCCCATATTGTTGTAATTATTTCAAATTCTACTTCAAATGTTCTTGATTCTTCGCCCCCAAACTTTTCACCCCTCAAAACGTTCTCATCGCGTATCGAATGAATTACCTTTGCATCCGTGAGTAATCTGCACCGTGTATTAGAGC
>CALMSP010000285.1 GCA_937872405.1 uncultured Saprospiraceae bacterium
TATATTTGTAATGTGATGCATCGCAGTAAGGAGATTGCCGAAAATCCTGAAAAGAGTAGGCTTTTTTATTCAAAATTCATGTACTATGGCTAAGCAATTTAAAATCAAGTGGTATGCAATTTTTCTTGCATTTGGAATGATTTGCGCAACGCAATTGGTCGCAAGTAGTATGTCCGTTTCAAGTACCGCTAAGTCGGCTGAAGCTTTAGAAGCACAAGCGTGGTGTTGGGGAACATTCAAATGGGTAAATGGAATTGCTACTTGTAGCGGAGCGGCATATGACTGCACCCACCCTTGCAAACCAACGGGAGGCAATCAGTAAGCAAAACTGGATACATGAGGTCTGCTACGAATGTTGCTGATTTGTAGCAGACCCACTTCTTTTTTACTTTATGATATTTTAATAAGATGAGAACAATATCTTTACTACTTTTTTTACTATTAACTTTAGGTTGCGAAAATTTTGGCACGGCTAAAAAACCTCGCCAAGTTCAAGAATTAAGCTATACCATAGTGGATAGTATAGCGCTTTTCAATGATTCTATGGCTTTTCGATTTGTCAATCCAGAAAAAATTAGTGAGAATAAAATATTAGCATTTCAATATCCAATGCTGAACCTGAGTTTATTGGATAGTACTGGGCAATTTGTAAAAGAAATAAGTAGAAAAGGCAATCTGCCAGGGAATTTTGTGAGTATTTTTATTCTTCCGCTATGGGACGACAATGGCAATATCTTCGTAATTGAACAGGGCGATGTATCAAGATTAAGTATTTTTAATAAGAATTTGGCATTCGAAAAATCCATTCACCTTTTAAAAGATGAATATTTTATACCAGCTATTTTGTCGAGCACCGAAATTTACAAATCGCCTTACGATAAGGGCATCAGGATTATCACCAGTATCAATAGTAATGTATATATAGAGCACGACAAGAAATATTATGAAGAAGGGTTCGGCATTGCAGATATTACAATTAATAATTCAGAAGTTACTTCTATTCAGTATCGTCTGCCTTACAAAGATATGGACTATATAAAACAAGCGCTTGAAAGAGACAAAAAAACTTGGGATAGTTCGACAGCCTATTTTAAAATATGGAACAACAAGCTGTATGTAAAATTTGAGTTTGATAATTCGGTGTATGTTTACAACCCTGATAATTTCGAGCTTGAAAAAGAAATTATATTAAGTCCGGCCTATGAAAGCAAAGGATACAGCACACCTTTCGGGAATATATATAAAGGTGATATAAACAAGAGCGTGGAAGGAAGTTTTAGAATAAGGGCTTCCAACTTGTATTACTACGATATCAATGTAAAAGATGGGTGCCTATTTATTTTATATAGAAAACCATTACCGGAGAATCGCATCCCGACTAATGCGGCGGAAGAAGAAGACACGCAATATACTTCCGTATTGCATATATACGATTTGTCAAATGACAAGGAATACACTTTAGACCTTCCCGAGATGCTGTCTGATTATACAAGAATATATCCTTTAGATCGAGAAACGGTATTGTTCACAGGTGACGAAAAGGTTTCAGAAGATATTTATTTGTATAAATTCAAGTTAATATATTAATTAATGAAAATAATCACAAACCTGTTGTTTTTATTTGGCGGAGGATGTATGTTAATTATTTCTGCAACTGCTTGCGAGCAAGCGTCCAAAATGAAAAATAATGTAGTAAATGAAACCAACCTAAAAGCATTACATCTTGCGATAGAAAATTTAGGAATTCGAGAATCCTTTGATAATTTGATTGTCTTGCAAGAAAATTCCTGCGAACTTTGTTACGCGCACGCAAAGTATGCTTTTCAGACATCAAGCCAAAAAAATCTCATTTTAGTTCTTTCCAAAAGAAAAAAAGCTATAATAAGCGACTATCCTTTATTCGCGGGTATTCCAGAAGAAAGTATTTTGATAAAAGAAGCCGTTGATATAATTAATATGCTTGTTGATATAACAAGTGATCCCAAAGGACCATATATCATTAGCTATAAAGACAAAGTGAATATCAGTGCGGTAAAGGTAATTAAGTAAAAAGGCATTAATAAGCCTTACACTTGGTGATAAAAACGGTGATCTTGAACACTAAATATGCATTGAATAAAAATCTTTTTTCGTTGAATTTCATTAAAAACATTCGTAATATGAACACTTTTTCAAGATTAGTCCTTACTGGCATAGTTATATTGTCAATTAACTGCATTGCTGAAGCGCAGAGCACCCCGAGCGAGGCGGACAAAAAATTGACTGAAATTTTAGAAACGTTAAAAAAAAATAACGTGCCGGTTAAAGAAAATAATAATTATTTCTTGTTCCGAAACATTAAATGCAACACATGCCTGGATGCCTTCAAGAATAACTATATATCAAGTAAGTCCAAAAGCAAAAATTTTATCTTGTACTATCATGAAATAGATGAAAAAACACTTTCTGCTTTAAAAGAACGCCTGAAAGATTATGTAGCAGGTTCAAATTTTATACAACTAAAAAATGAAAAGTTTTTCAATATTTTGAAAGAAATTCTGAAAAGCGAAGAAGAAAACTACTTTATTCCTTTAAATTATGAAGGCAAAATTGATTTTCTGGTTAAAATGCCTGCCCAGTAATGTAATGATGTTGTTTTAAATAAAATTCCTTATAAAACAAATTTTATTAAAGGTTTTATAACCAATTATTTGTACCACGATAATCGAACATCAAATAGTGAAGATCACTGTAATTAAGCGAGATAAATTTTTACAAAACACTATCATAATGAGAAAGATTTCCATTTTTTGCATTCTTTACTGATGCACAAGAGCATGGGCGTAAAAAGTAGCGTATATTTGTAATGTGATGTGCCATATTGAAAGGTGATACCTTTATTAACTTTTAAACTTTAAATAATGAAAAAATCATGTATGGTTGCAATTTTCGCAACATTGACACTTGCAATAGTGGGTGTTGTATCCTGCCAAATAGAAAGGATCACGATAAAAGAAGAGGCTTTGAACCTTACCGCGCCCTCTGGAATGGCAATCGCATCAAGTACAGCTGATTTGAAGTCTGATGCTGCAAAAATTATTGCAGCTAAATACGGCAAGCAATCTTTTGAAATAATAGGCATTGAGTATTTGCCGGTCAAAGAAGGATTTGCCGCAATTGTTTCGTACCGTATAGCAAATGGAGCAACTGGTAACTTTGCAACTTTCGAAGGCGTAAAGTTCAACATTCAATCGCAGTCAATCGTGACTGACACGAAAACCGGCAAATACCTAACCTCTGGCGAAACTGCCAAATCGAATGGAGGCTCTATCAAAATCATTTGCAACCGTACAGGAGACTGTGAATGCAGAGTAGAAGGAACGGTAGATGGCAATACTGGAATAGTAACGTGGCAATGCAGTTGTGAACAGTGTTCAGCAACTATAACTTATAGCTAATTTTTGATTCACCAAAACGCTACCTTTTAATATGCACCTATTATTTACGTTTCTTGCTATAGCACTCCTACTTCCTTTTACTATAATAGCTCAAAATGATTCAAACCCCAAAAAAACGGTTACAACTGTAGCAGCTAAAACAATTTTCTTAAGTCCTGGCAAAGATTCAATTAGCGCCATAGACTATATGCGACTTGCTAATTCAGGTTTTTATTCAATTTTCTATAGAGAAATAAACGACACAACGATTGTTTATGCCCTCGATTCAACCATGCTACTAAAATCAATCGGGAAGAAAGTTGACAGACTGAAATTGAAAACAATAGACGGCAAGCGTATATCAATACCGAAAAAACAAACGTCCGTAATCAATTTATGGAGTACAACTTGCAGACCATGTCTCGAAGAAATTGATTCTCTCAATGCTCTGGTTGCCGAATATCCGACTATAAACTTTATTGCCATAACTCCAGACTCCCTTCCGGCTGTTCGTAAATTCTTATCTAAAAAACAATTCAAATACAAAATTCTGTTACTAAACAGAGCCGAAATTGAAAATCGGCTGATGGTAACAGTTTATCCAACCCATTTTCTAATTGATCGCAGAAATATATTAACGAGTGTTTTTATTGGTAAAACGGATGAAGCATATAAGGGCATTCGAGAGTTCATTCGACAACAAAACGGCACACAACATAGGTCTTGGCGCAAGCGCGGCTGACGAATAAAAGGCTGAACAAAAGTTTTTCAATTATGGCTATGGTGAAAGCATTGGGCTGACGTAACCCGGACTTTCCCGCCTCCACCACAAGCCCTATTCGCGATGCATGCTACAAGGAGATTGCCGAAAATCCTGAAAAGCGTGGGCTTTTTATTCAAAATTTTAGACTATGAAAAACTTAAAATTAAGTTTATACTTTTTGTTCACAATGGGATGCTTCATAAATTATAGCCGTGAAGCACTTGCTGTTGAATCTGATGCGGCTCAAAAGTATTACTATGAGTTTTGTCCTTATGGAGAATACCTTTGTCAATTATGCTATGCATTTGATAACAATGGCTGCAATCGTCCAAGAACCACTTGTCCTCTTCCCCTAAGCTGCACCCAAATTAAAGTAGAGTCTATGATTAATTT
>CALMSP010000286.1 GCA_937872405.1 uncultured Saprospiraceae bacterium
CCAACGGAAATTTCCGCACCTACATAACAAAAAATAGCTACTGCTCCCAGCACCAAGTGTGGATAGTGACGCAGTCGAAAGCCTTCTCGGCGTGGGTTATCGTATTGAATATCAGGGAGTTTTAAAAAATAAAATACCACCGCAATAAGCAGCAAGGTCAACGCTAATAGCAGATAAGGCAACTGTACGCGTGCTACATCCACCGTGCGAACATTTTGCAAAATGAGCCACGCACCGAACAGGGGCGCCAAGGTGTGCCCTAAGGAATTGAAGCCCTGCGCCAAATTGAGCCGACTGGCAGCCGTGGACTCCGACCCAAGCACCACTACGTAAGGATTGGCGGCTACCTGCAAAATGGTGATGCCCGAAGCCAGCACAAAAAGCGCCAATAAAAATATGCTGTATAACTTCACAATAGACGCCGGATAAAACAACAAGCAGCCCAGCCCCATGAGCAATAATCCAAGCACAATACCTTTCTTATAACCCAATTTTCGAATAATAATACCCGACGGAAGGCTCATCAGAAAATAAGCGCCAAAAAAGAAAAATTGCACCAACTGGGCCTGCCAGTGCCGAAGTTCAAAGGCAGCTTTCAGGTGTGGCACTAAGATGTCATTGAGCGAGGTGAGCAAACCCCACAAGAAAAACAGCACGATAAGCGTGAGGAAGGAAAAACGGGCGTTAGCGGCCATATTAGTATTTGATTTAAAAGACAAAGCAAGATAGTGTTTTTTTTAAAGAATACCCGTAACCACGTAGTGTCTGAGCAATTGTATGAAGCGATCTTCACTGATCAGTTCTTTGCATATGCCGCTAAAATGCGTACTTTTCAGTATTCAAAATCATCATTTAAAATGACAACAATATGGACAAGCGCACTTTTCTGCATCAATTGCCGGTGTTGGGTATTGGGCTACCCGTCATTTTTAAAAATTTAGATAAATGGGTAGCAACGGTAGCCCATTTGTCGCCCGATGCCGCTGCTACTGATGAAGACTTCTGGATGCAGGTACGCAGTGGCTATCGGATCAAGCCGGATTATATTAATCTGGAAAACGGCTACTATTGCATTACGCCGCAAGAAACGCTGGAAAATTTCATCCATCATGTACGCGAGATTAATTATCAAGGCTCATACTACATGCGTACCGCACAATGGGACAACAAGCGCGCGGTGGCTGCACAGGTAGCCGAACTGGCAGGCTGCAGTGCCGATGAACTCATCATCACGCGCAATACGACCGAATCACTCGACATAATTATTGGCGGATTTCATTGGAGTGCCGGCGACGAAGCAGTTATGGCCGACCAAGACTATGGCGCCATGCTCGATATGTTTAAATTAGTCGAGAAGCGTCACGGTGTTGTATTGAAAAGGGTTTCTGTACCCAACCATCCCAAATCGGATGAGGAAATCGTGGATTTGTACGCCCAAGTCATCACCCCAAAAACGAAGCTCCTCATGGTATGCCATATGATTAATATCACTGGGCAGATACTTCCTATTCGTAAAATCTGCGATATGGCGCACCACAAAGGGGTGCAAGTAATGGTGGATGGTGCGCATGCTTTTGCACATATTCCGTTTTCGGTGAAAGCGCTCGACTGCGACTACTACGGTTGCAGCTTGCACAAATGGCTGAGTGCGCCACTGGGTGCGGGTATGTTGTATATCAAAAAAGAGCATATCCCTAATATCTGGCCGCTTTTTGGCGAAATGGGGCACGCCAGTCATGACATCCGCCGACTGAACCACACGGGCACGCATCCGGTACACACCGATTTGGCTATCAGCAATGCGATCGAATACTACCTGCGCTTAGGGCCCAAACGCAAGGAGGCGCGTCTGCGTTATTTACAAACCTACTGGACGAGTAAAGTGCGCGATCTGCCGCATATTATTTTGAATACACCCGCCGACGCCAATCGGGCCTGCGCGATCGCCAATGTAGGTGTAAAAGGTATAAAACCTGCCGCCTTGGCAGAAACTTTGTTAAAAAAATACCGCATCTGGACGGTAGCGATTGATGGTGCGGGGGTGCAGGGCTGTCGCATTACACCAAATGTATATACGTCACTGAAAGAATTAGACACCTTCGTAGCTGCACTACGGGATTTGGGTAGTAGTTAGCCTGAGATGTTACAGCCTTTACGCTTATGCCTATCTGCTATGGCTCCTGGGTGGTTATGGCAACAAATCTTTGGCTTTTGCTAAGGCCGCGTCCAATCCATTGGCATCGCTGCCGCCAGCCGTAGCGAAGAACGCCTGCCCGCCGCCGCCACCTTTGATCTCCTTGGCAAGCTCGCGGATGAGTGTACCGGCATTCAGCCCTTTGGACTGTACCAGTTCGTCAGAAATGCGAATGGTAAGCTGTGGTTTTTCGTTGGATACCGTACCAAAAATGATAACTGCATTGCCAATTTCCTTTTCCAAGTTGTACGCTAAGGTCTTTACTGCATTGGCATCGGTAAGCGGTAAGCGCTTGATCAGCAGTTGAAATCCGTTTTGTTGTACAAATTCCTTGCGGAGTTCTTGCTGCAAGTTCGCTGCCTGTTCCAACAGCGTCGCTTCGATCTGCTTTTGCAGGCGCCGGTTTTCCTCTTGCAAATCTGCTACGCGCTTCGCTGGTTCTTTCGGATTTTTAAATAATTCTCGGATGGCATTTAGTTCGGCCAATTCTTCTATTAAAAATTGCTCTGCTGCATCCGCCGTGATTGCTTCGATGCGCCGCACACCTGCCGCTACAGCTGATTCTGTAACGATTTTGAATAGCCCAATTTCGCCTGTCGCCTGCACATGCGTGCCCCCGCAGAGTTCGCGGCTGAAGTTTTTATCAAAAGTGATCACACGTACTTGTTCGCCATACTTTTCACCGAAGAGCATCATCGCGCCGCTTTGGCGAGCCGCTTCGATTGGCATATCGCGTACCTCCTCTAATAGGATATTTTGGCGGATTTTCCGATTGACCAATTGCTCGATTTGTACTAATTCTTCTTTTGTAACTGCTTGAAAATGAGAGAAATCAAAGCGTAATCGTTCGTTATCTACATTCTGACCCTTTTGTACGGCGTGTTGGCCAAGTATGCGATGCAGGGCTGCGTGCATAAGGTGCGTAGCCGAATGATTTTGAGAAGTTGCCATGCGTTTGGCAGTATCCACTTGCGCGCGCACTTGCTCCGCCCCAATATGCGCTGGCACTTTATTCACAATATGAATGATCAAATCGTTCTCTTTCTTCGTGTCAAGCACTTCAATATGTTCGCCGTCAAAATCCAAATAACCAGTGTCGCCCATTTGCCCACCTGACTCGGCGTAGAATGGCGTTTGGTTGAGTACGATTTGATACTGCAGCCCCTTTTTGTCTTTTACGGCACGGTATTTAAGTACTTTGGCATCAGCGACCTGCAAGGTATCATACCCAACAAACGCCACGGTTCCTTTTTCATCTAAGACAATCCAATCACCTACTTGCTTTTCGGCGTCGGCTTTGGAGCGATTTTTTTGAATTTGTAATGCTTTTTCAAATCCTTCAATATCAACGGTTAAGCCCTTCTCGCGGGCAATGAGTTCGGTCAGATCCACTGGAAAACCAAAGGTATCAAACAAATCAAAAGCGCTTTCGCCGGAAATTACCCCATCCTTTGCCTCCACGGTATCCAAGCGTTTTAAGCCATTTTCTAAGGTGCGCAGAAAAGATTTTTCCTCCTCCAGGATCACTTTTTGTACAAAGTCCTGCTGGGCTTTTAATTCTGGGAAAACATGCGCAAACTCATTCGCCAACTGCGGCACGAGCGCATTCAAAAATGGTTCTTTGATGTCCAAAAATGAGTAGTAATAACGCACCGCCCGCCGCAGGATACGGCGAATGACATAGCCTGCGCCGCCCGAAGCCGGTAACTGTCCATCGGCGATAGTAAAAGCCACCGCCCGGATATGATCCGATACGACCCGCATCGCGACATCCGTTTTTGCGTTGCGCTCGTAAGAACCGCTGTATTTTTTGCCGCTAACCTGCTCTATAAATCGAATGAAAGGCGTGAACACATCCGTATCATACGTGTAGCGTTTGTCTTGCAGTACCATGCACAGGCGCTCGAAGCCCATGCCCGTGTCCACATGTTTGGCGGGTAGCGGCACGAGCGAGCCATCGGCTTTGCGCTCAAATTGCATAAAAACATTGTTCCAGATTTCCACGACCGAAGGATCGTCCTGATTTACCAAGTGTTCGCCAAGCGTTTTAGCGCGTTCTTCATCGGAGCGGAAGTCGTAGTGTATCTCGGAGCAAGGCCCGCAGGGTCCCTGGGCACCCATTTCCCAGAAATTATCCTTCTTGGAGCCATCCAAAATGTGGTGGTCGGGCAAATACTTGCGCCAGATGTTGCGCGCTTCTTCGTCTGCATCCAACCCTTCTTTGTCATCGCCGCCAAACACTGTTGCGTACAGCCTATCTGGCTGTAAACCAAGTACTTCGGTGAGCAACTCCCAACTCCAAGCGATGGCTTCTTCTTTGAAATAATCACCGAACGACCAATTGCCCAGCATTTCAAACATGGTGTGGTGCGTACCGTCGAAACCCACATCCTCCAGATCATTGTGTTTACCGCTCACGCGCAAGCATTTCTGCGTGTCCGCAATGCGCGAGGCCGGCGGCGTGCCGTTGCCCAGAAAAAAATCTTTGAACTGCACCATACCGGAGTTGGTAAACATCAGCGTGGGGTCGTTCTTGAGCACCAAGGGCGCAGAAGGAACAATTTTATGTTGCTTCGATTTAAAAAAATCGAGAAAAGCCTGGCGAATTTCGTGTGACGTCATGGATATTTTTGCATTCAATAATTCAAAACGGAGGATTGCTTGGATAATCCCTCAGAAATCGGCTGCAAAATTAGCAGTCTGGGCGCGATTTATCTAATATTTTGAGGCAGAATCCTGCGGCAGGAAAGGATTTTTTGAGGTTTTTATTCAATGCGATGCCCGACAATGATCATCTTGTCGGGCATTGCTCCATTGCAGATTTTTTTTATGCTAATCCACTTTAATATCGCCCCGTTTGGCGGCTTTCTTGAGTTTTTTATCAGCAAAGATAGCGATCTCTACGCGGCGGTTGAGCTGGCGTCCTTCGGCGGTGTTGTTATCGGCAATGGGTTGGGTAAGTCCGTAGCCCACAACGTTGAAGCGCTTGCTGGATACCCCCTGGCGAACCAATTGATTAAAAACCGATTTGGCGCGATTTTCTGAAAGGGTCATATTATAATCAGCGGCACCGCGATTGTCGGTATGCCCTTCTACCAGAATCTCCGTGTCGGGATACTTGTTGAGCGTTTTGGCTAATTCTACCAAATTGTTGCGGGTGGCCGGCCGTAGCTGATACGAACCGACATCAAAGAGCAGCCCGGAATCGAATGTAATCAGAATGCCCTCCCCTACGCGCTCTACTTTGGCGCCTTTCAGGTCGCGGCGAATTTCTTCGGCCTGCTTATCCATATAACGCCCAATGAGTGCGCCCGCTGTGCCGCCTACTGCTGCGCCAATGATGACGCCTGCAGCCGTATTGCCAGCTTTGTTGCCAATGACGCCGCCAACTGCGCCGCCTGCTGCCGCACCAATTGCCGCGCCTTTAAAGGTTCTGCTGGCCTTACAACCGCTGCCTAGCACCAGCGCCAGAATTAGAAGCGTGTGCATCAATTTTAGGTGGATCTTCGTCTTCATGTGTTTTGCAAACTTTTGGTTGAAATGTTTATGGTTATTATCCTTATTTTCTATCCACTTGCATTACCCTTTTATCGTGCTGTATTATTCCAGAATGGCAAACGTGGTGCGTCGGTTTTGCTGATGCTGGTCTTCTGTGCAGCGAGCACATGGGCAGTTTACCTCTGGCTGGCTTTCGCCATAGCCCTTAGCCACCAACCGCAACGGATCAATACCTTTGGAAATTAGATAATCCACAGCTGACTGGGCGCGTTTTTGTGACAGATCGGTGTTGTAACTATCACTCCCCCGACAGTCGGTATGCGAAGCCAATCGAATGCGAATATCGGGATTCAATCTGAGATTTTCAGCTAAGGCATCCAATGTTGGTTTGGCGTCGTCTCGAATATCCCATTTATCAAGATCATAATAGATATTCTCTAAGGGAATTTCCTTGCCGATGAAAATTTTATCGAGCACGATTTCCAACTCAAAGCGCTGCTTAGGATTATTGGGGTCTTCGGCGATGCCTTTTGTGCTAAAGTTGGCCGCATTGCTCAGGTAACCCGGATGCGATGCCAGAAAAGCATACGCGGATTCAGG
>CALMSP010000287.1 GCA_937872405.1 uncultured Saprospiraceae bacterium
GCTCGCTAAGCGCTACCAATGTAATTTCGTACCGACGCGACAGCTCCCGTATCTGATGATACGCGCGCAATTTGTCGCCTTTTTCTAAGGGAAAAGGGAAACGCGATGTAAGCACAAGCAATTTCATGCGCAACAAAAAAGTCAGTGAAGAAGAGCGGCGGGTTGCTGTGTTGGCTGCTCAATCGGTTTGCCCAGCAGGTTCGCATAAAAGCGCAACAATTGCAGGGCAATCTCTCGATTATCATAGCGTTTTAATATAAAAGCGCGAGCCTGCTGCCCAATCCGATGCGCAAAGGTAGCATCATTATAGCAAAAGGACACGGCGTTAACGAAAGATTTCGCATCATCAGCGATAAGTACCTCGCGGCGGTGGCGGGCATCAATACCTTCCAGCCCGATACGAGTGGTCAGTACAGCCTTGCCAAGCGCCATGCCTTCTAATATTTTCACACGCATACCACTGCCAGAACGAAGCGGCACGACCATCATGCTGTGGTTATTGATGAATTCGGCAGCATCGGGTACTTCGCCATGCACGATTACATTGGGCACCTGTAGGCGCAGGATGCTTTCTGGTGTATTGCGACCGGCGATGTGAAAGGTCAGATCAGGAAATCGCGTCAATAAGTGCGGCCATATAGCTTCCAAGAACCAGAGCAACCCCTCTTGGTTAGGCATCCAGTCAAGCGAACCAATAAACGCCAGCGAACGCACCGGTGCTTGTTGCTGCCACGCAGGTTTATAATCACCACCACTAATACCGATAGGCGCTACCATCGCCGGATGCGGATAGCCCAACGCCTTGAACCTTGTTAAATCGCGCGCCGTAATCGCTAATAAAGCATCATAGTGCTGCAATTGCGCTATTTCGTATTGCCTTAACTTGTGTGTAAGATATTTCAGGTACCATTTTTTGTGCAAAAACCGCGTGTTGTCCGTTACTCGTTGCCAAATTTCATGTTCTACATTATGGGCCCGCATTACTACAATCGCATTAGAATAGCGCCGAATAATCGGAATATAAGGTGCCAAGTATAATGTTTCTAATTGTATGATATCGTATTCATTTTCTTGCAATAACTGTATTAACTTATTGCGAAAAGCATCCGATTCAAATCGAATAACATGATAAGAGCGGGAAGAAAATAAATTACAAATTGCATCGAAGGGTTTGATGCGATTGTCCACCATTACAGTATGAATAGCCGTGTAATGATCAAAATGCACAGGTAGATGCTCCAGATTAAAAAAATGCTTGTGGGTATTCATAGCCAGCAATGTGACCTCGCAGTCCAATTCACGCAGCGATTTGCTCAGGCTTTTTACAGCAATGGATTCGCCGTCTTTCAAGGGGTAGGGAAATTTTTTGCAGAGTTGAAGTATTTTCATGCAATTGGATTTAAGTGCCTCTGTTTAGAATCGGTTGTGTATATCGTTGCTATTCGCTTAAAAAATAAGACATCATTTTTGTGAAAATTGGTCAATAGGTTGGGGGATAAAATTTGTCGCCAATTTTACAAAAATATCTTACTATATAGGCCGTATAAAGATAGTTGTTTCTGTTGGAAAGCAAAATGAATGGGTAAAAATGTTTTCTGAATAAATATGGTGCTAATCGGAAGATATTGAAAGACAAGAAAATATTTACACAAAAAACAGCTATCGTGGCTCAAAAGCATTAGATATTATACTTTAATTTTATTATGTAAAATATTGAATTTCAATTCAATGTGATTTTTAGAATGAATGATAACTTTAATCTGCTTACAGCCCAAGTGCAATATTATACTCGATTTCTCTGGGTATTTCAAAAGATTCCAGCACTTCACCAGTTTCTTCATCCACTACTACGGGTGCTTCGCTGCATTCTTTCAAGTATTGTTCGCGTTTTTGGCGCAGTTGGGAGAGTTGTTCTATTTGCTCATTGAGCTGATTCCAGGTTTCATCCACAGAAAAATCCCAGCGCGCGCGTTGCACCAATTTGAGATTGCCCTCCAGCCATTCAAGTGAAAGGCGATTCCAATTGGAGGCGGTTTCTAAGGCATGCAATTTTAGATGCGGCAGCAGATGCTTGAGATAAATTTCGTAACGCTTGAGTTCTATGTATGTTCGAAGTAAATCCTGTGGGTCTTGTACGCCAGCAAGCTGTGCGTGTTGATGGGCTAATTCGACTATTTCTTGCTTGCGCAAATGGCGATCAATACCGCCGCTGTGCTTGACGATTTTTGACATAATACTATCCGCTTTAATTCAGGGCCTAAAATACACAAAAATAGTATTACAAACAAGTCTTTTGCCAAATTTTTAGTTGTATTTTATAATTCAATAAAACTTTATTCTTTGTCGGGCAGCCGCAAACGCTTATTTATCCTTGAGAGTAATGCTATTTAGTAAGTTTGGTGCGGCTATTTTTTTTTCGCTTGGCGGTCAAATTCTTTAAACAGCTCTTTGCGGCCATGAACACTACAAATTGGGCACTGATAGGGATTGTGTCCTCGCGCAGGGCAATATTGGCGACCAAAAAATATGATTTGCAGGTGTAATTTATTCCATTTTTCTTTCGGGAAAACCTTTTTTAAATCCGCTTCAGTTTTTTCTACACTTTTGCCGGTGCTCAATCCCCAGCGCCACGCCAGCCGATGAATGTGCGTGTCAACGGGGAAAGCCGGTTGCCCAAAAGCCTGACTCATGACTACCGAAGCGGTCTTGTGACCTACGCCTGGTAATGCTTCGAGCGCTTCAAATTGTTGCGGAACTTCGCCGTGATATTGCTGGACCAAAATTTCTGATAACCTTTTGATTGCCTGAGATTTACGAGGGGAAAGCCCACAAGGGCGGATAATGTCGCGGATTGCTTCTACTTCCAATTGTGCCATGCGAAAAGGATTATTCGCTTTGGCAAACAACTGTGGTGTCACTTGATTCACCCTTTCATCGGTACACTGAGCGGAAAGCACTACTGCCACTAATAGGGTGTAAGGGTCGGTATGGTCGAGTGGGATGGGGGTCTCTGGATACAGTGATTCTAATACGGCGGCGATTTCAGTAGCTTTTTGTTTTTTGGTCATGTGTGGTAAATTGGTAAGTACTTGTTCTAAAATAATTAGAGGTTATTTCATATGCAATTCATTGATTTTGAACGGGTTGAATGTTTTTAAAAAGGAAAAATAGTGCATAATTTGCATACAGGTTAATACTCAAAAGTGCCGAAGGGGCTTTCGATACGGACAGCGGCCGAATCCGCGGCTTCAGCAAAACCGATCACCCGCGCTTCGATATTGAATGCAGCAGCGATGTCTATTACTTGCTGCGCGGCGCGCTCCGGTACATAGACCTCCAGGCGGTGCCCCATATTGAATACTTGATACATTTCGCGCCAGCTCGTGCCCGACTCCTGTTGGATGAGTTCAAATAAGGGTGGCAGCGGAAAAAGGTTGTTTTTGACGATGCGAAGATTTTGAATAAATTTTTGCACTTTGGTTTGCCCACCACCCGTGCAATGGATCATCCCATGCAGGCTACTGCGTACATGTTGGAACAATTCCCGAATCACCGGCAAGTAAGTGCGTGTAGGCGAAAGCACTAATTTTCCAATAGGAATCGCCTCACCTCCAACATGAATTGTATCGGTAAGTCGGCGCGAACCATTATAAACAAGCGCTTTTGGCAGCATGGGGTCGTAGCTCTCTGGATATTGCGCAGCGTAAGTATTGGTAAAAACATCATGGCGAGCAGAAGTTAATCCATTACTACCCATACCGCCATTATAATATGGCTCATAAATAGCCTGCCCAAAGGAAGCCAAGCCAATGGCCACATCGCCAGGTTGAATATGATTTTCCAATATAGCTGTGCGGGGCATCCGAGCAAAGGCTGTGTAACCAACGTCAATAGTACGTACAATATCGCCGACGTCAGCCGTTTCGCCGCCCGCCAAGGTAACACCTATGCCCAGATGGCGCAGTGTACTCAGAAAATCGCTGGTAGCCTGTATAATCGTTGTAATTACTTCGCCAGATATACAATTTTTATTGCGCCCAATTGTTGAAGACAGCAAAATATTGTCCACGCAACCCACGCAAGCCATATCGTCAAGATTCATCACAATGGCATCTTGTGCAATGCCAGCCCAGACGCTCAGATCACCCGTTTCGCGCCAGTACAGGTAGGCCAGACTGGTCTTGGTGCCTGCGGTATCGGCGTGCATGATATTGCAATAATCGGGGTTGCCGCCGGCTATATCGGGTAAAATTTTACAAAAAGCATTCGGAAACAAGCCTTTGTCTAAGTGCTGTATCGCGGCGTGCACCTCGTCTTTAGAAGCAGATACGCCTCGCAAATTATATTTATATTGATTAGACATGCAATGTGATAAAAAGTGAATACTTTTAGAAAATACGACGCTTTTTTAAGCGATAATGTAAAATTTTAAGGCAAAATGTAATCGCTTGTTTGGTTCAAACGAGGCGTTTTGATTGTTCTGGCTTTAGCTGGCCGGCTTTCTATGTGTTGTCGGTTTACGGCGGTTACAGTATAGGTGTAATTGTTGCCAGTAGCGCCGGGTTGGTCCGTGTAGCTGAAGCGTTTTTTCTTTTCAAAAAATGGGGTAATATGCAGTATTTCTTCGGGGTCTTCCAGATTGCCAATCTTTGTGCTATAAAAACGATAGACTACATAATAAGCGGGCGGAGCGGCTTTATCAGCTTTCGCAAAACGCCAACGCAACTTAACTTCACCGCTACGTTTTTTATAGTAAGTCCAGCCCAATCGAGGTGCTTCAGGTGCTTTGAGCGTAGCATCGGGTGGAATGGGCAGCAGGGCTGGCATCTGGTAGTAAACAGCCAGCGAATCGCGCAACCCCAAGCGATTATCAATTAAAGAACGAGAGCTGAAGTACGCACTACCTTTACTCACTGGGTTGCGCCGATTGAGTTGAATTTGGCGCGGCGTTTCATTGGGGTCGCTCCAAGCGGCTTCAGGATTATTTTGCACTTTATAAGCAGCATGACCAATGTATAAATTGCGTTCAAAAGAGCGTGTGCTCCACCAGTTGAGCAGCGTGGCATGGTCAGCAGGGGGAAAGCCTATATTCCAATACAGTTGAGGAATAACATAATCAATCCAGCCCAAACGCAGCCATTTCAGGATGTCCGCATACAGATCATCGTAGCAAGTAGCGCCTGCGCGTGTATTGGAACCAGTAGGATCTTTGTCTTTATTGCGCCATACGCCAAAAGGGCTGATACCGAATTGCACATGCGGCTTGATGTCACGTATGCGCGTGTGTACCCTCTCGATTAGTGAATCCACATTGCTGCGCCGCCAGTCCTCGATCGAAGAGAACCGGCTGCCGTAGCGATAATAATCCAAACTATCAGGAAAATCTTCACCCTGAATCTTATACGGATAAAAATAATCATCAAAGTGAATAGCATCCACGTCATATTTTTCTACTACTTCAGTCACTACATCTACTACGTGTTGGCGTACTTGCGGTAATGCCGGATTAAAATAAAAGCGCGTTCCGTAGCGAACCATCCAGTTGCGATGTAGTCGAAACGCATGATTCGGCGCCAAGCTAATAGTGTCTAAATCTACCGTAGCGCGATAGGGATTGAACCAAGCATGAAACTCAAAGCCCATTTTGTGGGATTCGTCAATCATGAATTTCAACGGATCGTACATTGGCTCAGGTGCACTGCCTTGCTTACCTGTCAGATACCTCGACCAAGGCGCCAAGTCGGAAGGATATAGCGCATCAGCAGCCGGTCGTACTTGCACAATTACAGCATTCAAACCCATGCTTTTGTATTGCTCCAGCAACTTTTTCCATTGCTCTTGGTGCGCTATTGCATTGGGGGTACCCTGCCTCGGATAGTCAATATTGGCAACGGTTGCAACCCAAGCCGCACGAAATTCCCGTTTTGGCAATAGGTCTTGCGCGGGCAATTCCATGAAGGAGTATATCAAAGCTATCAGTAACAGATGTATTCGCATAAGCGGAATAGTTTGTCACAAAGGTAAGCAAATTCGTGGGTGACTTCTTGCTATGCTATGATTTTACTAAAAAATGATTTCGCTCGTGGTAACATTTTTTAAATGCGATCATATAAACGTGATTGTTTCACTAAAAATCGCAAATAAATTATGGAATGCTTACATTGTTTTAAAAACTGGATTGGGTTCTGGAGTATATTATTGGGTTTGAGTTTATCAACTCCACTTCAGGCACAGGTGTGCTCGCAGCCTTCAAATCTGAATGCGGGGAATGTTTCTTCAAGCAGTGTCACATTGAGTTGGTCCGCCATTCAAGGGGCATTTGATTACACGGTACAGTACCGGGTTGGTTCGTCGGGAACTTGGACGACCGCGGCACCCACCACGGGTACAAGTCTGACATTGAATAATTTGCTGCCCTCTACGGTTTACAATTGGCGCGTGAAAGCAAGTTGTTCGACGTATTCGAGTATAGCGAGTTTCAACACGGGCGGTAGTAGTGGAGGTAGTAATTCTTGTTCTGCACCATCTAATACAAACACAGATTTGGTTCAGCCAACTTCAGCAAAGGTGAGTTGGGAGTTTCAAAGCGGCGCATTCAATTATACAGTACAATACCGGCTGGAGACGAGTACTGCTTATATAACCGTAGGTAGCACCACGAGTAACACAATTTTAATTAGTGGACTACAGCCGGGTCGAAATTATGTTTGGCGTGTAAAAGCTAATTGTTCTCCATATGGTAGTGATGTTCAGTTTAGCACACCGGTTGCTACCCCAGCATCAGCAAACCAGTCCGCTCAAGCTCAAATGACAGAAGAGCCAGTTATATCTGTATCTATCTTTCCTAATCCGGCTACTAACTATGTCCAGATTCAAGTAGAAGAATTAGGATTACAACTACAAGTATTGGATGCGAGAGGTCAAGTTGTCTTATCAGAAATAATTCGGCGTACCCCCCACACCATAGATGTTTCGCAATTCAGAAATGGCTTTTATTTTCTTCGTTTACAAAATGACAAAAACATCATTGAAACAAGACGGTTTTTGATTGCTCGGTAGCAATCTTCATAAGCCTAATTGGGGTGTTATGCACTCAATGCGCGAGCACTGTGCCGGCAGGGTTGCCCCTGCTCGGCGTGCTTGCGTCCACTGTGTTTACTGCATTTGTGTTGGGTTGATTTGTTCTGACCGTTGCACAGTTCAAGGCGTCCTGTACTTCTTCTGAAGGTATCGGGAAGCGCGCTTGGAAGAGCGATTCATATTCTTTGCGATCTAATAATTTCTGAGTGAACAAAGCGTAGATCGGCAATGCCATATTTGCACCTTGTCCGAGGCTAAGATCGCGAAAGCGCACGGAAGGCGATTCGGCTCCAACCCATACACCTGCTGTTAGTGTAGGTGTATAGCCAATAAACCAACCATCAGAATGGTTTTGGCTGGTTCCGGTTTTGCCGGCAATATCGTGTGTAAATTTATAGCGATAACGCAACCGACGTCCGGTGCCATTATTTACAGCGGAGCGTAGCATTTGCGTCATTATGGTGGCATGATTTTTACTCAGCGGTTGTGCCCAGCGCGCTCTGTCAATCCAATGCTGGTAAACCACACGCCCTCTGGCCGTTTCAATGCGCTTGATGTAATACAACTCCGGGCGCTTACCACCGTTGGCAAAAGTGCTATATACTCGTACCATATCGAGCAAGGAGGTTTCATATGCGCCTAACGCAATGGCTGGCGATCCAGGAACAGGGCCTTCAATACCTAATGCTTCTGCCATGTTGGCTACGTTGCGCGAGCCAGCCCGCATGGACAAACTTACGGTGACGGTATTCACAGAATGGATAAGACCACCTTCTAAGGAGTACGATCCACCGTATTTACCATCCGCATTTTTGGGCGTCCAGTTTTGATATTGCGGATAGCTACGCAACTGGTTAGGCGTGTAAGTGCAGGGCGGAATGCCTTGTTCTAAAGCTGTAGCATAAACAATTGGTTTGAAAGTAGAACCCGCTTGGCGCCGCGATTTTACATGATCATATTGGAAATATTTATAATCAATACCTCCCACCCAAGCTTTGATGGCACCACTTTGCGGCTCGGCTGCAAGGAATCCGGCATTAAAGAGCGACAAATAATATTTAATCGAATCCATCGGACTCATCTGCTTTCGAGTTTCGCGCCCATTCCAATCAAAAATGGTCATTTCGATTGGCGTATTCATGACCGAATCAATTTCTGATAGGGTATGTCCTTCGGCTATCATGCGTCGGTAGCGCGGCGATTGCTGTTTTGCCAAAATCAGAATCGTATCATTTTCCCAAGCAGGTGCGCCGCGAAGGTGCTGTATGAAATCTTTTTGCAATTGTGCCATATGTTCTTGCACTGCCGCTTCGGCCGCACGCTGCATACCGGCGTCAATGGTTGTGTAGATTTTCAATCCGTCCGTATAGACGTTGTACGCCATGCCGTTGGGCTTGCGATAATCTTTTAAAATGTCTTTGAGTTCCAAGCGCAGGTGCTCTCGGAAATAAGTAGCGATACCCTCGTTGTGGTTGAAAGGCTTGTAATGCAGGCCCAGTGGCAGTCCTTGTAGCGAATCGGCTTCGGTTTGTTGCAAATAGTTGTGTTGTTGCATTAACTGCAATACTAAGTTGCGTCGTTCGAGCGATTGCTCCGGATTACTTACGGGGTTGTACGTTGTGGTGGCTTTGAGCATGGCCACCAGCACCGCCGATTGTATTGCACTAAGGCTATCAGGCTGCACGCCGAAAAAACGCTGCGCTGCCACTTTAATGCCGTAGGTATTTTCACTGAAGGATACGGTGTTGAGATACATTTCCAGTATTTCCTGCTTGCTGTACATGCTTTCCACCCGCATAGCGATGAAAGCTTCCTTCAGTTTATTGATAATGATAGAGTACTTACCATAATCTTGGCGGGGATACAAATTTTTGACTAACTGTTGAGTGATTGTGCTGCCACCGCCCGCGGATTCGTCTTTTTGTAAAATGGTTTTGAAAAATACCCGACCCCAGGCGCGAAAATCTACTCCATGATGCTTAAAAAAACGAGCATCTTCGGTGGCTACAAGGGCATGGATAAAGTCCGGTGAAATATGTTCATACTTGACGTTGCTGCGATGCTCCAAATAGTAGCGTCCTAGCAGTGTGCTATCGGCGGCATACACTTCGGCTGCCAGCGGATTGGAGATTTCCGAGAGGTCTTCGCGCGAAGGTAAAGGGCCAAAAGCTCCATAGCGAATGCTCATCAAAAAGCCCGTAAGTGCTAATGCGCCAAGCAAGATTACTGCGCCAATAGCCCGCAGCAACAACCGTACAAATGGGTAGCGACGCAGAAAGGCTTCTCGGTTTCGACGTGCGTTTTGCAAAACTTGCCGCAGGTGTTCTAACACTTGCAGGAGTCGTTTCAGATCAAGGGTGGCAATGATATGGCTCATGGGATACAGCTTTTTACGATTTTTTTAAAATCAGTGGCTCGAATAGACCCTATCAAGCACTTTGTTTTAATCGAAAATGCTTACTATCATTTTCTACCCTTTTTGACGAGCATACGTTCGGAAAGTAACGATTTTAACGAAAAATTAATATTGTGCCCTTTGTGGCGGGTGGTGCATTGTAAGTGGTCAGTTGTCTGAAGTATCCGAATACTCGAATAGTATTGCCTGTACCCGCTTCAATCGGTAGCTTATTTGCGCAATCCAAATGCCCAATAAGGCCCAGCCAATTACTGCCGGATAGAAAATCAAGCGCATGGTATTGTCCAAATCTTGTGAGCCAAAGGCCGGATTGCCGCCTGCGCCTGGGTGTAGGCTGTCGGTCATACGCGGGATGACATAAATAAGTGGAATAAGCGCTACGAAAGCAAAAATATTATACACAGCAGCCAGGCGTGCCTTTTTTTCTTGGTCTTCAAAGGCATTGCGCAATACAAAGTAAGCAAAGTAAATAAGCAATGAAATGGCTGTCATATTTTGCTTCACATCCCAGCTCCAATAAGCGCCCCAGGTATGCTTCGCCCAGATAGCGCCCGTGACAACACCCAAAATGCCATAAAACACCCCCACCGACGTGAACGCTACGGCCCGCCGGTCGTAATTGGCATCATAAGTGCGCAAGTAGCGAATACTTTGTATCAGTGCGTTGATAAATAGTAGTACCATTGCCAGCCACAGTGCCACATGAAAATAGGTGTTGCGAATAGTTTCGCTCAAAATATTACGGAATGGAAATGCGATACCGCGGCGCGTATGTAGATTGTCTAATGGCGCGTGTGGCCAAGTTTGTGTACCCAACGCTGGGTTGACGCTCTGTTGCGTGACGAACAAGGCATTTGGCAGTAAAGAGCTACCGTCCACCGGATTGTCCAGAATGAGCGTCATTTCCTGCACTTTTTGGGCAGATGGCAAGGCTTCCGGCAGTTGGAATACTACGTTGAGTTGTTGATCATTGTGCACACGGATGTGCTGCGCACCTAAGAAATACTCGTCATCCAGCTTCAGCCAAGCACGGATGGCGCCATCGGCTTGCTTGAAGTTAGAATTATACCCTTCCACGCGCAGCGTAACTAAGTCACCTGTGCGGGCGCTGCGTGGCTCTACCATGGAAATGCCAGGCTTGAGCGGAAACAGCATACCAGCAATGATAACGTATAATAAAATGATTACACTAAGCGCTTTCCACCAATTGCGTTGAATCATGTTATTTCTAAAAATTTTTACCATCGTAAAAAAAAAAGAATATAATAAAAATGCGCTCATTCCGCATAAAAACTACTTGGAGTAAATGAATCTTCTTTTACTTAGTTCGCGTGCTGTGGTCAATTTTTTGTCATGAATTCTATGAATATCATAAAAATGTAAAAACAATGTGTAAAGTAAGAACAACAAATTTATTCTACCTAATATTGTAACATGAAATTGCAAAATGATCTTTTGTTGCGCGTGGCTCGAGGCGAAGCCGTAGATCGCCCCCCCGTATGGCTAATGCGGCAAGCGGGTAGAATTTTGCCAGAATATCGCGCGGTGCGTGCACAACTCCAAGATTTCAGAGCGCTGGTGACAACCCCCGAACGCGCCGCAGAGGTAACGCTGCAGCCTGTGGATCTGCTTGGCGTGGACGCCGCCATTATTTTTTCGGATATTCTGGTGGTACCAGAAGCCATGGGGCTGGCTTATGAAATGGTGGAGAAGCGTGGTCCCTCATTTCCGAAGACAATCAGCACGGTACAGGATATTGACCAACTCCGCACTGGAGCTGATGCGGCAGCGCATTTGCAGTATGTGTATGACGCCCTGCAACTCACCAAGCGTACACTCAACGGCCGCGTACCGCTTATCGGATTTTGTGGTGCCCCTTGGACCATCTTAGCTTACATGGTAGAAGGCGGCGGCAGCAAAACGTTTTCGCAAGCTAAAAGATTTCTTTATACCCAGCCCGATGCAGCGCACAAGTTGTTACAAAAAATTACTGATACGTCTATCGCCTATCTCCGGCAGCAGATTGCCAGCGGCGCTGATCTGGTACAAATTTTCGACTCCTGGGCCGGCATTCTAAGCCCCCAGCAATACCAGGCATTTTCAGCGCATTATATAGCACAGTTGTGCCGTGCCATCACGGAGGCGCCCATTACTATCTTTGCCAAAGGCGCTTGGTTTGCATTAGAAGATTTTGCGGCTATGGATTGTCAGGTGATTGGATTAGATTGGAATATGGATCCCACCGCCAGCCGCCGCAGAGTAGGGCCCAACAAGGCATTACAGGGTAATCTTGATCCCTGCTGCTTGTATGCTTCGCCAGCGCGCATTCGGCAAGAAACACAAGACATGCTGCAAGCCTTTGGGCGCGGGCACATTGCTAATCTGGGGCATGGGGTCTATCCTGATACGCCACTCGACGGGGTACGCACATTTATTGAAACCGTGCAGGCTTTCCGATATGAATCATAAAACTTTTGTGCGAAATTTATTATTTTTCGCTTGTGTGTCTTAATTTTGAATTTCGCTTTTGAAAAACGCCGGCGCTACCAAGTGCCCTTATCCATCAATAATCACGATAATATGGGATGGTTCAAACGACTACGTGAAGGTATTCAAACCGCAACCAGAAACAAGAAAGAAGCGCCAGAAGGCTTGTGGTATCAGTGTAAGGAGTGCCGCGAAACTTCTACGATGAAAGAACTACGGGAAAATTTTTACAAGTGCCCGGCTTGCAATCATCATGTACGTATTGGCTCTGCGGATTACTTCCAACTCATTTTTGACAACCAGCCCGAGGAGCTATTTGATAACCTACGCGCTAAGGATATTCTCGAATTCCGCGACCTAAAGCCCTATCCGCAGCGCCTGCAAGAAGCCATGAAAAAAACGGGCCTCCACGAGGCAATTACTGTCGGCAAAGGCAAGGTGAATAAGCGTCCGCTGGTCGTTGCATGTATGGATTTTAATTTTATTGGCGGCTCCATGGGATCGGTCGTAGGCGAAAAAATTTCGATGGCCATTGACCATTGTCTTGAAAATCGCATACCCTTATTGGTTATTTCAAAATCAGGCGGCGCCCGCATGATGGAATCCGCATTCTCGCTGATGCAAATGGCAAAAACGGCTGCTAAACTGACCCTGCTGGCGCGTGCTGGAATTCCTTATTTTTCAATGCTGACCGACCCTACTACGGGTGGCGTCACGGCTTCCTATGCCATGCTGGGTGACATCAATTTTTCAGAACCAAAGGCTTTGATCGGATTTGCCGGCCCGAGGGTTATCCGCGAAACCATCAAACGGGACCTTCCAGAGGGGTTCCAAACCGCAGAATTCTTGCTGGAACATGGGTTTCTCGATTTTGTATTGGATCGAAAAGATTTGAAAGAACGCCTTTCTGACCTGTTGTCGCTTTTTGACGAAAAGAATCGAATGGCAACCGTAGAAGCAGAAGCGGATTAAAAAAATAAATATTTTTATACATCTAAAAATCAAGGTTGTATGAAATCCTTCTTGTGGCTAGGCGGGCTTTTGATAGTGCTCTCCTGCAACCGGCAGGCAGCACCCGCTACCGATACCCTGCCGAAAGTGGATGCAGAAGCCAATCTGCGTAACCTGGGTATCCAACTTCCGGTTACCTCGCCACCTATTGCTAACTATGTGAACGCGGTGCGCACCGGCAATTTGATCTTCCTGTCGGGCAAGGGCCCGCGCAAACCCGACGGCACGAACATCACGGGTAAGGTAGGGCAAGACCTAACCGTGGAGCAAGGCTACGAAGCAGCACGCTTGGTGGCGATCCATCAATTGGCAGCGCTCAAAGCCGAAATTGGCGATCTAAATCGGGTGAAGCGCGTAGTGAAGGTACTGGGCATGGTGCAATGCACACCAGAATTTACGGATCAACCCAAAGTAATAAATGGCTTTTCGGATTTAATGGTGGCTGTGTTTGGCGAACGAGGCAAGCACGCGCGCTCGGCAGTGGGCATGTCGGCCTTGCCAAGTAACATTGCTGTGGAAATTGAATGGATTGTAGAAATTGAATAAACCTTAAAGAAGGAGGACTGATATCGCGTTTAGTTGAAGATAGTGTTTTCAATGCCCTGTTTTTCAGGTCTTTATGACATTCTAAATCAGATTTCTTTTGCCAAGTTTATGTGAATACAAATTATATTCACTAAATAGGATGTAAATATTTGATCGCCCAAAACATCAAAGCGCTTAATCACGCTGCCAACATAAGCCCGGATTAAAAAAGCGTCAGATCAATATTCCCTGCCCGTTTACAGGTTCTAAAAAAAAGCCGCAACTATGTCAATATCAATCAAATATCCATTATGGATATTGCTTATTGGTGTTTGGAGCTGTAAACCAGTTCCCAAACCTACCATATCGAGTGCCGAAGCACACATCAGCCCGGAAAAGGCTTTAGCTTGTTTGCTGGCAGGCAACGAACGTTACATGAACGACCATCCGATTCATCCAGATCAAACGCTTTCCAGAATTCGGGATTTGAAAAAGGGGCAACATCCATTTGCCGTCGTGGTGAGTTGTTCTGATTCGCGCGTACCGCCGGAGCTTATTTTTGATCAGGGCTTAGGCGACATCTTTGTGATACGTACAGCGGGTAATATCATAGGCGAGTATGAACTGGGTAGCATTGAATATGCCGTCGAACATTTAAAAGCGCACTTAATCGTTGTGCTCGGGCATGACAGTTGTGGTGCAGTGTCGGCCTTTGTAGAACATAAGCACGACAAGTTAGATAGTCATATTCAGGCTATTATAGATTATATTAAAGCTGAACCTGAAGAGGTGGAGATAAACGAGCAACGTCCCAACTATCTTGATTTGGCCGTTAGGGCAAATATTCGACATGGTGTTAATATATTGGTATCAAGCGAACCTACGCTGAGAGGATTGTTCGAAAAGGCTGAAATTAGTATCGTGGGCGCTATTTATCATCTGGAGAATGGCAAAGTGGAAATCATTCAATAACACTTGGGGTGTTTTATGATGTTTTGTGCATAATAAACCTTGAAATATGTTGTTAGGTACCATTTTATTATAATAAAATAGGGCTGTTATAAGTGATTTTAAATAAAAATGCATCAGGGTTTAATTTGGTTACAAACAGATGTCAACGCTCTAATGTGCTGTCTTTCAATAGAATGCGATTAATTTTGCCGGTATCGTTTTTGGGTAGTGCATCTAAAAATTCCACATATTTAGGCACTTTATAAGCAGCTAAATGTTGTCGGCAGTGCTGCTGCAAATCTTGGGTATTGCGCTGTGTGGTTCGGCATACCACGAAGGCCTTACCAACTTCGCCCCATTTGGCATCAGGAACGCCAATAACAGCAGCTTCTGCCACATCAGGGTGAGAGAGGAGCACCCGCTCTACTTCAGCAGGATAAACATTTTCACCGCCGGAGATAAACATATTTTTAATGCGATCCACCACATACAAGTAGCCTTCATCATCCTGTCGCACCATATCGCCCGTATAAAACCAACCGTCTTTTATAGCTTTTGCCGTAGCCTCCGGGTTGCGCCAGTAGCCTGAGGTGACCATCGGGCCGTGCAGCAGTAGTTCGCCGGGCAAGCCAGGCGGGAGGTCTTGTCCGTGCTCATCCACGATACGAATGTCCACATAAAAATTAGAGCGACCAATAGAGCCTTTTTTGCGGATAGCATCGCGCTGGTGCAGAGAGGTAAGATTCGGGCCCACCTCCGTCATGCCGTAACCTTGCCGAATAGGCACTTGCCGGGCATCCCATTTTTCAATCAAAGGAATGGGCATGGGTTCGCCGCCAACGATTATGTACAGCAAGTTTGGAAATTTTGCAACCTCGAATGCCGGCTCGTCTGCCATCATTTTGAGCATAGTAGGCACGCCCATGAACAACGTAACACCCTCTTCCTGAAGGAGTTGGAGCACGGTGGGGGCCTCAAATTTTTTCATTAGACAAGTGTAGGCGCCATGATGCAAAAAGGGCGTGAGCAGTACATTCCAGCCGCCGGTATGAAAAGGTGGCATGCAGTTTACTGTGCGACTTTCTGAGTTGATAATCAGGCTCATAGCCGTGTTGATGCTATTCCAGAAGAGCATCTGATGGGTGTAAAGCGCGCCTTTGGGAAAACCAGTTGTACCGGACGTGTAGAGAATAAAAGCAGGATCGCTATCGGCTATGCTGTTATTTGTAAAGTGCTGATCTTCAGGAAGTAGGATGGTCGGATTGCAAAAAATGCGCAACGCTTCGAGCGCCCATGTCTGTTTGGTGTTTTGATAGGTAACAGATGGTTCTAATAGCTTACCGAATTTGTCTTCATGAATCACCAAAGCCGGTTCAGCATCTTGCAGCAGATAATCTATTTCTGGGCTACTGAGTCTATAATTAATTGGAACCAATATGCAGCCAGTTTTTTGAGCAGCTACAAAAAGCAGGACATATTCCAAGCAATTTTCTGCCAATACAGCCACGCGATCGCCTCGCCGAATGCCATACGCATAGCTCAGTTGGTGCGCTAAGCGATTGCCTAAGCGATTCAGCACAGCGTAGGTAAAGGTACGTTGCGTTTCATACTCTTTCAACGCGATTTTGTCGGGGCTATACACTGCCCATTTTGCTGCCCAGTCATGGTGGCTCATCGTTTGTAGTGTTTCCCTATTGCTATGATATGTGGATTACATTCTAAATGCTGCACTTGCAAAAGCCAGCCCGCCCCCAGAACCAATTAGCATAATTAGGTCGCCAGATTTGATTTTGCCTTTTTCACGAGCATCGTGCAAGGCCATCGGAATGCATGCTGAACCTGTGTAACCGTAATGATGCATAATGGTATGCGCTTTATGATGAGGCTGCCCCAATATATCCAATGTAGCACGAATACTATTAATATTAATTTGTGTAATCAAAAAAAGGTTGACGTCATCTGGGGTTGCGCCAATGCGTGTACACAACTCCCGCGTCATATTTGACCACATATTCGGATTTAATTCGCTTGGAAACCTTTTTACGAATTGTAGTTGATGTTCGTGCCGCCGCAGTACGTCCTCGTTGCTTGGCTCATGCGTACCGCCTGCGTATATGCCCATCCAGTCGTGATACTGCCCCTGCGTAATGAGCTGACTTGCCAGAAAACCTTTATCTGATGCCGGTTCTGATTTTAAAATAACAGCGCCTGCACCGTCGGCAAAGAGCGTAACCGTTTTTTTATCCGTTTTATTCAAATGCTTGCTCATGGCATAAGCTCCGATCACCAACACATGCTGGTAGCGCTGGTCAGCTCGAATATACTTGGCGCCAATATCCAAGGCTGTCACAAAACCGGCGCAAGCAGTATTAACATCAAAAGTGCCTGCATTGGCAGCGCCTAATCGGTATTGTAATACAGAAGCCGTAGAAGGCGAAATAAACTCTGGGGTATCGGTCGCAATGATAATCAAATCAAGGTTTTCTGGGCTAAGTCCGGCGTTGGTCAGTGCTTGTCGGGCTGCATGTTCGCACAGGTCAGCAGTGCTTTCGTCGGGGGCACACCATCGGCGCTCATAAATCTCCACATTGGTACGCAACCAAGTATCTACATCTTCGCCCAACAGTTCATTAAAATACGTATTTAGAAGAACCTGCGCGGGCGCGTATGCCCCGGAGGAAAGGATGATTGCGTTTTGCATATTACTTTATTGTTGTGACTGACGGGCTGAGCCAACCAATTTTATTGATGCGTCCAGCCCATCAGTTTATCCACCCATCAGAATCACTTCTTTCCACCAATGGCTGGCAGATTGACTTTCAACTCTACAGAATAGAGCGGTTGTATGGCCGGTGAACCTACAAATTCGCGCACTTCTTGATTGAGCACGTTTACTACTTGCCCGGACAGCGTGAACGTATCGTTGAAGCGATAGCCTACGCCCAAATCAAGGTTGAAGAAGCCTCCCAGTGGGCCATAGTTGAAGGAAGTGCCCACGCGACGGTTTTCACGCACTGGCGAGCCGCCATAAATCAAATCAAGATTCTCTGCTGCCGATACATTGATACCGGAGAAGAAGTCGTAGGCTTGCACCCAGCGCCCAAATAAATTGACAAAGAATTTCTTGTCCGAATAGTTCAAACCAACGCCCAGCTTGTTTGCGGGGGTGTTGATCGGGAGGTCACTTTGATCTACTTTGCCATTGCGGTTGCCATCGTTTGCCAAATCATTTTCATCTAAATCAAAGCCAAACCAAGAATAATTCAGCGTACCAATGAGTTTGTTGGAAAACGCATAATTCAACGATGCATCGAAACCATACGTATTCACATTACCGAAATTGACATACGTTAGCACAGCGGCAGCACCAGTTGCTGGCGTACCTGGCACTACTGCCGACATAGATTCACTGCCTCGCTGGGTCACAGTGCGCCCATTGGTAGCTATGTTAATCGCTGGGCTGAGGAAATCTTGCGAAATGTTGTAATAAGCGTTGGCATCAATGAATAATTTTTTACCGAACGATCCCTTATAGCCCACTTCCACGGTTTGAATCGTTTCTACCCGTAGTGCATCTACTTTGCTACCGTCGGATAGGGTAAACCCTTGGCTATTGCCCAACAATAAACCTCCAAAAATATTGGCTTCGAGGTTTAAGATAGTTGGCGCAGCAATACCTTTACCATACGTGACGCGGAATGTACCAGCATCGGTGATGTACAACAGAGCGGCTTTCGGAATGAAGTTGAAGCCATACAAGTCGTGATTATCGGCGCGAGCAGCCACCACTGCCTTGAAATGTTCGCCAAAGCGACGTTCTACCTGCAAATAACCGCCTATCTGATCAATTTGAATATCTTCTCCTTTGTCCAAGAGGTAGGTACCGTTGCTATTTGCCAGATCGCGCTGGAATTGTGCACCTACTACATAGCTAAAACCAGCGATTTCATTGTTGTATTGCACTTCGCCATTCAAGCGCCGCGAATCATCTTGGAATAATGCACCCCGATTGAGCGCAAAACCGCCACCTGGCAGGGCTGGATTGGGCACCCAGAATTCCCCCAGCGAGCGGCGCCGCGCTTCGTCCTCGGAGAAACCTGCATTTTTGAAGGAGTGATAATTCAAGGTGCGGCGGTTCATCGCAAAAGTTGATTCGGTACTACTCCAAGTTTGATATACTTGCGCGAAAAAGCGCGGCGACACATAGCGTAGTTGCAAAATATTCACACGCCAGTCACGTATTTGGTTGCGCCCCGCATTGGTATTACCGATGTTGTTGCTATTGCTCGTGCCGTAGGTCAGTATGAAGTCGGACTTATTGTTGGGGCTAAAGTACAAAGCGGCTTCCCCGCGAAGCGAATTGAATTTGCGATCAAGCAGGTATTCTTGGTAAGCAGCCACTTGTATGCCACCGGGGATCGCTACTAAATACACGGTATCTGTATATTCAAACTCCTCGCCTTGTGTGTATTCACCACTTATTTTGAACGAAAACTTATCGCTCAGGCGTGTTGCATGACGCAGACGCCCCGTGAATACGCTCTGATTGCCAGCGCCTAATGCAATGGTGGTGCCCTGCGAGGTACGAGGATCTTTGGTGATTGTATTGATCAAACCATTGTGTGCATTGGGTCCGTAAAGGGCCGAAGAAGGACCTAAAATGACCTCAATGCGTTCAATGTCTTCTTTTACGGTGGTACTCAGTGCGCCCAATGGCAAGCCAGTAGCAATAAGTGAGGAGAAACGATTGTCGTTTATTTGCAAATTTTTAGGATTGAAGGCGCTATTAAAACCGCGCGCATTCACACCGATGCCCAGTACACCAGAACGCACATAATCCAAGCCGCGCTGGCGGCCTAACAGTTCTGCTACGTTGAATGAGGGCAACTCAGAAATGGCTTTAGCGCCAATCACCGAAATGGTAGCAGGCGCATTGGTCAGTTTTTCCGCTTTCCGCGAAGCTGACACGACCACTTCCTGCCCCAAAATGTTAATGGTTTCGAGTGCAAAATTTACCTCCGTGTTGCCCCCTGCACTCACGCTTACCGTGCGTGTAAGGGTAGCATAACCGACGTAAGAGATGATAAGTGTTTGATTTCCAGCACTTAACGAAACGGAATAATTACCATTCACATCACTTAGGGTACCAGAGGAAGTACCGTCAATAATTACGTTGGCGCCAATGAGTGGTTCGCCCGTAGCGGCATCCGTGATTTTGCCTGACACTGTTCCGCGCTGCGCCCAAGACACCAGCACGAAAAGAGAAAAAACCAGGAGTGTAACAACTTTTTTCATAATTTTGATTTTTTAATTGGAATAATTGGCTGCTCTGATTAGGGTTAAAGAAATTAAATCCGTTGGAGCAGCTTTTTTTTAGTTTTATATTCTGCGATGATAAAAGTACGCAATGCCTTATGTTGCTAAATGGCTTTCCATTAAAAAAAATACCTTGACCTATTTTAGATTGTGCCGTTCCTGTTTTCTAAAAGGTTGATAATCAGATTTTTGAATAAAGGTTGACCAACTCTTTATTCTGCCGTTGATTCGGTCGTTTAATTGTAAAAAATGAGAAGCATAGTAGAAATCACTTGGAGATGTGGCTGGGACGGATTATTTTTGCAATATTAATTTAGACTTAATATGAATAAAAAAGCCACTGCACACGAATTTGAACCAACAGGCATTTGTCTGCCTTTTCCGCTCCCGATAGCACAGGCTAAAAAAGACAAGAAAAAATGTTGCAAAAAGCATAAAAAAGGGAAACGTTGTAAAAACTGCCCAGAACGCTGAAGACTGACAATCCATTAACTATAATGAAAAAAAGAGGAAAAATTAGCGGGTTCTATTTACTTTTATGAATAACTAATGCCACTTATTTCATTAAAGTTACATCACCTTTAAAAAAGCGCCGTTCGCCATTGATGTATTCAATTTCAATGTGGTACACAAAAACAGCACTATTTTTGGCGACGCCTATGAGGTCTCCGTTCCAGCCATAGAGGGGGTCATTGGGAGGGAAGTCGGAATTATGAAATACGCGATTGCCCCAGCGGTCAAAAATTTCTGCGGACACGACTCGCCTTACCGCTGGGCCACCAAAGATGACAAAGGTGTCATTAAAGCCATCATTATTAGGTGAAAAGACATTAGGAATAAACACCCCGCCCCGAAAATCCACAAATATCCGTACTTGGTCGGTAGCAGTGCAGCCAAGATTATTTTGTATGGCAATCGTGTAGGAGGATGTGCGCAAGGGCGACACCCAAGGATTCCAGCAGTCTGCGCAAATGGTAGTATCCAGGTCGCTTTTCCATTCTATATTGATAATGTCTTGGCGCGGAGCGTTGGATTTAGGCTCCAAAAGTACGCTTTCGCCCAGCTTAATGTATTTATCTTCCCCCAGTTCGACAGTGAGTTTTACACCATCTTTTAGGCTAAGGAGCGTTTCGTAAGTGCAACCCTCAATGTCTTCTACAATCAGACGATACGGGCCCGCCTTTAGCCCATCGAAGCGTGGGGTTTGTGACAATGTGCTTCCATTCAGACTAAAAAAGTAGGGTGCTGTACCACCAATGACATTATTGATACGAATCTGCCCGTCGAGATAACCAAAGCAAGATGGGTCGGCAGTTTGCACGTCAATATTCGTTGGGCGATTTGCTCCGTTATTCACCAGGACGGTGTCATAAGCGCTACAACCGTTATCCGTATTGAGCACTTGCAACACATAAGTGCCAGCTTGACCAACCGTAATGCTTGGATTGCTTGCATCGGACAGCACTACGCCAGTGCTTGTATTGCGCCATTGGTAGCGAAATACTGCGCCTTGGGAGGAACTACTGCCATTGAGTGTAACCGATTGGTTGATGCAGTCGAGTGCCCGGTCATTACCAGCATTAGCCGTTGGCGCTTGATTATCAAGTATTACCAGCACAGAATCGGTATTTGAGCAGCCATTGCTGGTGTTGTATATCTGTAGATAGTATATACCTGGCTGATCTACATCGGGCGTGAGGGTACTGGCACCACGCAGGATGCTCCCGGAGCTTGTTGTCCATGTATATTGCAAGGACTGGTTTGGTGTGGTGCTGCTGCCGTTGAGGCGTACCTGCTGAACAGTGCAAGTTAATCTTTGGTTGGGGCCAGCATCTGCGGTCGGCAGATTGTAGTTGCCTTTTATTTCTATATTACCAATGCCAACGCAGCCGTACATAGTGTCGGTGATTTCAAAATAGTACAAGCCGGGCATCGTAGCATTATATTGCAAACCAGTAGCGCCATTAATCGGGCGACGGTTACTATCGTACCATTGATAGATGGTATTATTACTAATAGTAGAACCCGCAGTGCTAATCATTCGAGATGGAATGAGGCAGTCAAGATCGCCGGGTACACTTAGGTTGACCACTGGTTCATATACTCGATTAAAAACCCTCACCATATCTGTATTGGAACGGCAACCGTAGCGGATATCTTCTACAATAAGTGTGTATAACCCTGGTTCGCGTATTTCTGGAAAGCGTTGATTCGCATTGGCTGCGGTGATGCCAGGCCCTTCCCAAAGGTAACGTATGTTGGCACCATTATCAGAGCCAGAGCCTCCGAGTCGTACAGCGGCGTTGCGGCAATCAATATCTTGGTCGGGGCCGCCGTCTGAAATAGGAATGGCAATTTCCTCAATTTGTATAGATGCGCTACTACGGCAGCCATTTTCATCTACGGCCGTGACACTATAAACGCCAGGCTCCCCCGTTTTTAACGATTGGCGGCTGCTGCCGTCTGTCCATGAATAGCGCAAGAAACCCGCCGAAGCTGAAAGTTCTACCATCAGACCTTCGCAAAAAACCGTGTCGCCAGTTATAAAGACCTGATTTTCAGGAAATTGAATCACGTTAATTGTGTCACTATTTTGGCAGCCATGCTCATCCGTCACCAATGCAATGTAACGTCCTCCTGTTTGAATATTGATTTCATTGGTAGTAGCGCCATTCGACCATAGAATGCTACTAAACTGACCGACCGCGTTCAGCGTGGCAGTGGTGCGTGGGCAAATCCGATCGAGGCCATTAACGACTACCGTAGGCAATTGCCGATAAGCAATAGTTACGCTGGATGTATTGCTACAGCCATTGGAATCCGTGACTTCCACTTCATACACACCTGCTTCTATGGCAATAATATGTTGTGTGTTAGCGCCTGTATTCCAGCGATATGCGGAAAATGTTTCCGTCGTACGCAATGGCGTAGCATTGCCAGTGCAAGGAGTGGTGTTGCCTTCAATTTGAGGATTGGGCAATGAATTTTCGATTACTTCTATGGCTCTACTTGCCTGGCAACCATTGCTATCGGTGATAGTGACCTCGTACATACCACCCTGGCTGACACTTCGGGTAGCACCTGTAGCTCCATCCGACCAGGTGTAATGAATGAACATATCAGGCAAGCGAATGAGGGTATCTTGCCCGCTGCAAATTTTAATAGGTTGATAATCAGGTATTTGGGGCGATTGAAAAGCCAAAACGGTTAATGCATTTTGCCCTGTGCAGCCATTAGCGTCGGTAATTGTCACGCTGTAAGAACCAGATTCAAATACTTGAATAGTTGGCGTCGTGGCACCATTTGACCACCTATAAGTCGTAGCTAACACATTCACAGCAAGCTCAGTGCCAGCATCAGGACAAAAATTGGGGTCACCAATTACCGATATATTCAAGGGCGGTAGCACTTGTAAGTTGATACTGCTTGTGCCGGTGCAGCCTTGTTCATTGGTTACCGTGACGCTATAATTGCCAGGAGTACGCACCTCTATGCTGTTGCTTGATGCGCCATTCGACCAATTTATAATAGAAAAACTACCTACAAGATTAATGTTTGCTGATCCGTTGTCACAAATTCCGGTGGCTCCGGTAAGTATTGGTCTGGGATTTTCATAAACTTCTACCCATGCGGAATCTGCTACTGTACAGCCATTTTCATCCAAACCGGTCAGGCGATACCATCCTGGCGTTTCCACTTCGACGGAAGCGGTTGTCGCGCCATTCGACCAAGTATATTGTGTCAGTCCTGGCGTAGCGGATAGGGTCGTGCGTCCATTTTCACAAAAGGCGCGCTCGCCATCAATACGGATATCGGTATTCGGGAATAGATCTGAGGTGAAACTCGTTTGCCCCGTGCAACCATTGTTATCAGTTACTGTTACTTCGTAGCGCCCTGGCGCATTGATAAGGAGCGTTGGCGTGTTTGTTCCTGTTGACCAATTATAGCTGGCATACATTTCCTGAAGCCGCAGCTCTTGACTTTGTCCACTGCAAAATATTTCCTGCCCAATTATCACTGGATTGGCAGAAGGTAGCGCATTCAAGTTGATAGCGGCTACGCCTACACAGCCATTCGTATCCGTGACGGTTACGCTATAATTGCCCGAAACATTTGTAATAATTGTTTGGTTGGTGCTACCCGTATTCCATTGGTAGCGCGCGAATACGCCTGCGTCCAATTCAACACTACTGCCTTCGCAAAACGGCGCCTGCGGCTGTAGCTGTGGCTGTGGATTGTCGTAACGAATGATGGTTACCGTATCTGCACTATTGCAACCAGCCGCATGGATGGCTGTCACAGAATAAGAACCGCCCGTATTCACTGTAATAGCGGATGCGGTACTGCCATTCGACCATAAAAAACCGGTTTGCCCGCTTGCAGTGGCTTGCAAGGTAAGTGTTTGCCCGTCGCAGATGGTGGTATCGCTTGTACTAATAGAGACCGCTGCGTTGCCCAATACTTGAATCGTAAGAGCATCGGTAGCGCTGCAATTTTTATCTTCAATGCGTAGCGTTAGCTCAATATCGCCTGTAAAATTTGCTGGTACGGTCAGGGTAGGGCGCAGGATGTTCACAGTATCAAGCATGGCTAAGACCTCAGGCGTACCCTGCCAAGCAATGCGCGCAGAATCGCTTATGCCTACGGCGTTAGCATGGAGTTGTATGGGGGCACTACCAGCACACACCTGCATATCAGGGCCTGCTAATGCCTTGATATTCTTGCAATTAGGATTGGCAAGGCAGTTGAGATAAGGCGCTGCCGACCCGCCCCAGGTTAGCTGAAAACCATTGGACGTGCCCGCAAAATTATCGAGCATAAGGTAGTAACCTTCGCCGGGCTGCACGACCATCGGTGCCACAAAGCCATCGCCATTAGCGCCTTCGCTGGTGTCGGTAGCGCCTCTGCCCAATCCGGTTTCAGGGCAGTAGCTACAAATGAATGCCGCAAACGAGCAACGTACGGGCGCACCGAGGCTGTCGCAAGAAAGCCCAGGACCAAAGATCAAAAAATCATAGTCTTCACCAAAGCCACCAAAAGGCGAGATAGTAAACTCAATAACACTATTGGGAGGCATGTCGGTGCGGAATTCAAAATAATACCATGCACTATAATTTTCGGCGGTGGAGTCAATAGGCAAGGCCAGTACAAAGCAACCAAAACTATTGTTAGGATTAGCAAAATCATCAATGCCAATACCATTTGGATTGAAATCAACAGGACCATCACTACAAATCACCTGAGCGGTTACACAGTCTGTATTGACCTGTCCAGTCAGTGGCAGAAGCGACCCCAATACGAATGCTATGGTACAATATCCGCGCCACATTTTCAAAATCGGTTTTTGAAAGTTGGTTAAAACTGCTACGCCCGCAAGCGACTAAGTAGCACTATGCGAATATGTTCATGGAATGGGTTGTAGGCTGGGGAAAATTTAGATGCCTGTGTGTCGTCCTTTTAACAATGTGTGTGGTAAGAATTAGTGGTAATCAAGCATTCTAAAATGCTGAACTAATATTTAAAACAAAGATAATTTATTTTTTTGAAAATACAGATTTTTATACAAAAAAATTATGATATTTTTTATAAATATCTGACAATAAGTGATTTAAATTGATTTGAATGTGAACAATGATTCATTTACAGATGATGATTTTTATATTTATATATCAAAAATGAAAATATAAAGAAAAAGTTTAATGTTTTTTTTAAGCTAAGCCGCGGCGCTTCATTTCTTGCAATACCAATTCGTACTCGCGCGTCATGTCGCCTGTGACAGAAGAATTTTCTTCGGCTCTGCGAATCAGATAAGGCACAACTTCCCGCACTGGGCCGTAGGGTACGTACTTGGCTACGTTGAATCCGGCTGCCGCAAGATTAAAAGTAATATTGTCGCTCATGCCATATAACTGGCTGAACATCAAGTGCGGATGATTGCGTGGGATGCCTTTGCTGGCGATGAGTTCCGCTTGCAGCATAGCACTTTCGGCATTGTGTGAAGCATTGCACGACGCGAGCGTCTCATAATTGTCCACACAAAAACGCAGTGCGGTGTTGAACGCATCGTCGCTGGCGCGCTTATTGGGGTGTATGGGGGAGGGATAGCCCAGCCGAGTGGCGCGTTCTCGCTCTTTTTCCATGTAAGCGCCGCGCACCAATTTTGCTCCGAGCAAATAGCCTTCTTTTTGGGCTTGATTGAAAGACGTGATAAGGTACTGAAGTTGATCGGTGCGGTACATCTGGAAGGTATTATAGACCACAACTTTGTTGCGATTGTAGCGCTTCATCATCATATTCACCAAATGATTGATGGTATTCTGAATCCAGGTTTCTTCTGCATCCACGAATATGCTTACGCCTTTTTGGCTGGCTACGTAACAAATAGCATCTATACGTTTCAGTACATTTTTATACTCGGCGCGCATTTCCAGCGTCATTGCTTCGCCTTGCTGAATAGATTCTAACAGACCGAAGCGTGCCATGCCCGTTATTTTGGTACTTACGGTAGGAACATTGGGCGTTTGGGCCGCGAATTCAATCGCCCGAATCACTTCATTCATCGTGTGGTTAAAATCTTCCTCGCGTTCTTTAGCCTCAGCGCCATAATCCAAAATGGTGAGTACATTGTTTTGGCGAAGCTTTTCGATGGTTGGAAGGCTTTCCAGAAGGGTTGTACCGCCGCAAAATTGCTCGAAAATGGTATTCTTTACAATACTTTCCACGAAAGGTAGGTGCATCTTAATCGCCGCAATCCCGATTTTTGATCCGATGCCTACCAGCCAATGTTTATTCATGAGTGCGAACAGCCGAGCCGATTTGCGCAATTCTTCATTGTTTTTGCCCACAAAGGCAATAGCGGTATTTTTAAAATCGGGCAAACTGCTTATCTCTTGCGTCGCCGTGGTGGTTATGTTGGTTTGGTTAAGGCTATTTTTCATGTGCAATTTGAAGATTGGTCGTAATTTTAAGTTGCTGTGTATTGTTTTATTACATTTTTGCAATGAAAATTTGCTTTTTTAGTCAAATAAATATGGTTGTGTAAAGTTTTATACAAAGGTTTCCCAGATTGCTCCGGCTCGTTCAGCTTGTAAATATAACATTTGTAAGCCATTAGAAGTTGCGGCACCTTGCTCGGCACCTTTTTTTAAAAACGGTGTTTCTTCTGGGTTGTACACCAAATCAAAAAGCAAATGTGATTCATTGATACAATGATAAGGAATATTCGGAAATGTATCAATATGTGGTTGCATTCCTAATGGCGTTGTGTTTATAATGAGTTGATTTTCAATGATATGTAATTGTGTTAATTCGTCGTAATGCAACCCGTCGGGGCTTTTTTGGCGCGATACATATTGGAAGCGAATACCCATTTTTTGCAACACAAACGCCACGGCCTTGGCGGCGCCACCCCTGCCGAGCACTAAGGCTTTCTTGGGTTGAGCAGCATGCGTGCTCAAGAATTGTCGTAAAGATATTTCAAAACCATAAGTATCTGTGTTATAGCCGATTAGGCGATCTTTTTGTATATGAATGGTATTAACTGCACCAACGGCTTGGGCGCTCTCGTCTAATTCATCCAAAAGTGGTATAACGGTTTGTTTATAGGGAATAGTGACATTTAGCCCTTGAAGGTTGGGGTATAATACCTTCAAAATGAGTAGATTATGAATAGATTTGATAGGGAAAAGTTCATAGTAAGCATCCGTAATACCTGCTGCAGCAAAGCGTTGGGAGAAGTATTTTTTAGAAAATGAATGCGATAGCGGATACCCGATCAGCCCAAACAGGCGTGGGTATTGTAACAGTTCTGATTGTGGTTGGAGTTGTTCAGACATGTCGCTGTGGTTTGCTGGTTCGTTCTATCCACCACACAAGCAGTACGCCAAGCACCATACAAGCCAATGCACCTGCCAGCATGGGGTCGCCGCTGATGTACTGGCTGGGCAATACACTTTTTTCCAAGAAAGGGACTTCTATGCCTTTGCTATTGGTACGGTAGGATACTACTTGCCGCCAAGGCCAGACTTTATTGAGTGATCCGAGCATGAAGCCAGTTAGTAGGGCCAAGGTGAGGTTGTGCCAGGTTTTGAACATCCAGCTAAGGATTCTGGAAAAGGTAGCCAGCCCAAGCAGGCAGCCCAATGCAAAAATGACGATGGTAATCAAACTTTCCACATCGAAGTGTTGTAACAACTTTTTTAAGGTGCCAATGATCGTAGTGTACATGCCAAGTAATAATAATACAAAACTACCTGATAATCCGGGGAGTATAAGTGCTGAAATAGCTATCACGCCTGATAAGAATACAAACCAGTGCGCGTCGGTACCTTGTGCGGGCGTCGCTATGGTGATATAAAAAGCCAATGCAGTACCGAGTGCCAGTGTGCTGTATTCCGCTACACCCCAGCGTGTGATTTGCCGAGCAATGAAAATGGAAGACGCAATAATCAAACCAAAGAAAAAAGCCCAAAGTAGCACTGGGTAACGCTCCATAAGGTGCGATACACCAAAAACGCCAATCACAATGCCAGCAGCCATGCCCATGAGCAGTGCTAACAGGAAGCGCCCATCCGCATCTGACCATACCCGAATAAAGCCACCCTGCCGCCACGATTGCCACAATTCGGGGCCAAGTATTTGCTTGATAGAAGCTAATAACCGCTCGTAAATGCCTGTTATAAAGGCGATTGTACCGCCGGAAACTCCAGGAATGACTTCTGCAATACCCATCGCTAACCCGCGCAGGGCAATTAGCATGTCCGTTGTTCTTTTCATAGGCGCAAAGGTAATGATTTTAGTAAATTATGCGTTTTCGCTGGCATTATTCAAAAAATCGCAATACCAGCCAGAGCGCCTGCACAAAAATAATTTTCCCGATTAGCAATAACGGATAAGCCAATGCGTAGCCGTAGGTCGGGAGCTTATTGCCGGCACGGTTGTTAGCAAAATCAAGGTTAGCAGGATGGTGGCTCACCATTCCAGAAAGCAGTACAAAGGGAATTTTAAGCCATTTGTAGCCAATGAACAAAATTAGTATGCCAGCCAGAACACTGATGAGCAAACCGGATAAAAGCATTTGCGGCCCTACTGGGCTGAGCATCGTTTGTAAAAAAGTAGAACCAGAGTTAATGCCAATCGCTGCCAACATAAGCATAAGACCAATTTGCCGAAGCGTAAGATTAGCAGAGTAGGGGAGTGCCCAGAGAATGGGCCCCGAGCGCCGCAAGTAGGATAGCACCAATCCAGCAACCAGCGGGCCTCCTGCAAAGCCAAGACTGAAAATAATATTGCCTGGCAAGGTCATTTCAATGGAGCCGATGAGAATGCCTATCCCCATACCAAAACCAAAGGATAGCAAGTCAATGTGGCTAATATGCTCATAGGAATCACCGAAGAGCTGCGCGATTTGTTTCATGTCACTTTTGCGCGCCAGCACACGTATGCGATCGCCCAATTCCAGCACCGTATCAGAAGTGATCAACGAGTCCACATCACCTCGGCGAATGCGCGTCAATACCACTGAATATTGCTCATGCAAGTTTAATGAAGCGATGGTTTGTCCTGCTACCTTCGGATTCGATACAAAAATACGTCGCACATCAAAAACCGAGCGGTCGCCGGAAATATCTATATCTACTGGTTCGCCCAATAGTGCTGCGGTGCGTGCCACCTCCTCTTGCTCGCCAACAATAGACATCAAATCATTAGCCTGTAAATTCATTTCCAGATGGCAAAGTTGGTCCGTCCCATCGCGGCGCAGTCGTCCGAATACAATTTGAAGTTGCTCTTGTTGTTTAACATCCCTCAAAGTAGCGCCGATAAAGGCTTCTTGAGTTATTTTTATGGTCTGGTTGACCAATGGCAAACCCGTCGAAAATTCTTTGCTTAAGGCTTTGGATTCTGCCGCATAGTTTACACGCAGCAGGTGTTGCATAACCGATAGCGCAATCATTAGCCCCAGCACCCCCGCCGGATATGAAATGGAATAACCCACTACGGCATTATTCGACATGAATTGTACACCATCACCCCCATTTTTCAAAATGGCATCTAATAGCCCGGCTAAGGCTGGCGTATTGGTCGTAATGCCCGCCAGCAGACCTGCCGCTGACGCAGCATCAAAGCCCAATAACGCTGCCGCAACACCAATGCATAAAGATAAAATGCCCAAAATTAGCAGGGTAAGCAGTAAATTGGAGACACCTCGATTTTTGAGGGAGCTAAAAAAAGAAGCACCCGAACTTAATCCGATGCTATACACAAAAATAGCCAAACCAAGCAGTTTGATAATGTCCGGTATTTTAATATCGGGCCGGATGGCACCAATAGCCAGGCCAACAAATAGTACGGACGCCACACCTAAGCTGTTGTCACGCCATTTCAAGTTGCCCAGCAGAGAACCTAACGCTGCCGCCAAAAAAAGATAGAGCAAGGCTTCTTCCATACTTGTGTGCATCGCATTTTTTTACAACATTACTGCCTTTTTTGCAGGCGATTACTACAAAATACGGTAAAAATTTTGTCACACTTAGTATTTTGATGATTTTGCATTGTAAAATGTAAAGATTACCGAACTTCGGAATTTAAAAACGAAACAACATGGAGCTGTTGAAAAAAATAGCGCACTCCATTGATCGCTTGAATGATGGATTAGGACGCACCGTAGCCTGGTTGACTACATTGCTGGTGCTATTAGTATGTGCCGAAGTGGTGCTGAATCTCTGCGGGCGCTCTGCCAACTGGCTTACCGAGTTAGAATGGCATGTCTTTGCTCTCATTTTTTTGTTGGGCGCGGGTTACGCCCTTCGGCACGATCGCCATGTACGAGTAGATTTGTTCTACAATCGGTTTTCCCAAAAAGACAAAGCCTTGACCGACCTCCTTGGGAGCTTGTTGTTTCTGATTCCTTGGTGCATTACAGTTGGGTATTTTTCTTTTCTTTATGCTAAAAAGGCTTGGCATATCAACGAACATTCACCCGACCCCGGCGGGTTACCTGCGCGCTATATCATAAAATTTGCTATTGTGATTGGTATGTTATTACTTTTATTACAAGCGGTATCCCATACCATTCGTGCCGGAAAAGCTTACTGGTCGAAGTCCACTACGATAGAACCACAACTGCCGCACCCAAAAGATATTTTATAAAAAAATACCAGATATAATATTATGGAAATTCTTGCTATTATATTATTTATAAGTATTTTTATTCTGATTTTATATGGCTATCCAGTTGCGTTTACATTGGGTGGGCTGTCTTTAATGTACGCTTTTTGTTTTTTGGAGCCAAGTGTGTTTGCTGCGCTGCCTTTGCGTATTATGGGGATCATGACGAATTACATATTAATAGCGGTACCATTATTTATTTACATGGGCATCATGTTGGAGCGTTCGGGCTTAGCCGAAAGTCTTTTAGAAACAATGGCTATCCTTTTTGGACGTATGCGGGGCGGCTTGGCGGTGGCGGTCGTTTTAGTTGGAGCGTTATTAGCGGCTTCCACAGGCATAGTAGGGGCCACCGTTGTTACAATGGGTTTAATCAGTCTGCCCACGATGCTTAAACGCGGCTACAAACCGGAGTTGGCTACCAGCGTTATCGCTGCGGCGGGCACCTTAGGGCAGATTATTCCTCCATCTATTGTATTGGTATTGTTGGGGAGCGTGCTCAATCGGCCGGTGGGGAGTTTATTTAAAGCAGCTTTTATACCTGGCTTATTGCTGGTAGTTGCTTATCTGATGTATATTATTGGTATAGCATGGCTGCGGCCGCAGTATGCGCCAGCTATGCCGGCTGAAGAAGTACGGGTTTTTTTAGAAAAGAAGGGATTCGCTTGGCGTATAACGCGGGCGTTTATGATGCCATTGATTTTGATTGTGGCGGTGTTAGGGACTATTTTTTTTGGTGTGGGTGAGGCAACGCCGGCCGCTGGGGTCGGTGCGCTCGGTGCCACCTTGCTGACAATCGCGCAGAAGCGTTTCAATATCAAAGCATTGCGAACCGTAATGCAGGAGACAACCCACCTAACCTCTATGGTATTCATGATTTTATTGGGGGCTACCACTTTTGCGCTGGTCTTTCGAGAGTTAGGGGGCGATATTTATTTAGCAGATGCTGTTAAACAGGCCAATCTTTCGCCAACGCTATTTCTGCTATTAGTCATGCTGGTTGTATTTATCGCTGGCTTTTTCATTGATTTTATTGAAATTATTTTTATTATCGTGCCAGTAGTAGCGCCATTGTTTCAACAAATGGGCGTGGATTTGATCTGGGTGGGCATCCTATTAGCTATTAATTTACAAACCAGTTTTCTCACGCCGCCCTTTGGGTTTTCCCTATTTTATCTAAAAGGCGTGGCGCCACCGCAGGTAACTACGCAGCATCTTTATAGAGGTATTGTGCCATTTGTCATTATTCAACTGCTATTTCTTTTGCTCATTGCATTATTTCCGGGCATTGTGCTGCACTATTCTTGATACTCGGCTTCTTCATGGTGCATCAAAAAAGCCTTGAGGAAATCGTCGAGATCACCATCGAGTACGGCATCGGTTTGGCTGGTCTGGTGGCCAGTTCTATGATCCTTCACGCGGCGGTCGTCCAATACGTAGCTACGTATCTGCGACCCCCATTCGTTTTTCATTTTGCCCGATTCTACCTTTTCTTTTTCTGCAAGTTGCTTGGCCAGCTCTTGTTCGTACAAGCGCGATTTTAACATGACTAAGGCCTTTTCGCGGTTTTGAATTTGCGAGCGCTCCTGTTGGCATTCTACGACAATCCCCGACGGGATGTGCCGAACACGCACGGCTGATTCCGTTTTGTTGACATGCTGACCGCCCGCACCGCTTGCCCGAAAGGTATCCCACTCTAAATCAGTTGGATTGATTTGCACTTCAATTCGTTCGTCAATCAAGGGGTGTACAAATACAGAGGCGAAAGATGTCATGCGCTTGCCTTGTGAATTATAAGGGCTTACGCGCACCAAGCGATGCACGCCGTTTTCACCTTTAAGTAGGCCATAGGCAAAGTCGCCGACGATTTCCAATTCAGCAGATTTGATTCCTGCCACGTCGCCATCTTGACGATTTAACTCGCTGACCTTAAATCCTTTTGATTCTGCCCACATCAGGTACATGCGCAACAGCATATCGGCCCAATCGCAGGCTTCCGTACCTCCGGCGCCAGCATTAATTTCGAGGATGCAGCCAAGCTCATCTTCGGGTTGATTGAGCGTGGAGTGAAATTCTAAGTCATCCACCGCTGCCAAAGCCTCAGCATACTTTTGATCTACTTCTTCTTCACTCACTTCCCCTTCTTTCTGAAATTCGAGTAGCACCTCTGTATCCTCCACATGGCGGGCTACCCTGTTGTATTGTGCTACCCAGTTTTTATGACTTTTTAATACCTTGAGCACATTCTGAGCCGCTTTAGGGTCATCCCAGAAGCCTGGGTTGAGGGTCAATTGTTCTTTATCTTCGATTTGGATGAGGCGTTCATCCACGTCAAAGATACCTCCTTAGAGCAGCCAACCTGTCTTGCAGGCTTTTAAGTTGTTCGATGGTCATCTACATTTAATTTTTTCAGATGTGGCCAGGTTTTTCGAACTGACCACGTCTGAATATTTTAAATACCCTTAATTCGCTTTTTCGAGTTCTACGTAGAATATCAATTCTGCATTCTCTGGTATTACAGGAGGTGAGCCAGCGGCACCGTAGCCCAGTTCGGCAGGAATGAACAAGGTAGCCTTGCCGCCTTCTTTCAGTAGGGCAATACCTTCATCCCAGCCTGGAATTACTTGCCCTTTGCCCAATTGGAATGTGAATGCTACACCACGCTCAAACGAATTGTCGAACATGTTACCGTCGCGTAGTGCGCCATAATATTGCACACTCACTAATTTGTCTGCTTTGGCAGACTTACCGTTTCCTGGATCGTGCAGAATGTATTTCAGACCAGAAGCCGTAGTTTTAATTTGGCTGCCCAGTTTGCCACCTACATAATCCGAGATAGTTTTGCTCACCATTGCAGCAATTTCTGGCACTCGGGCCTGAGCGGCTTCCCGTTTGACCCGTTCCTCTTCGCGTTGCTTTTCGTTGGCTATTGCGAATTCTTCGGCATTTTTTATATCAATAGCCACTACATCGTAGTACATCACTTTGGCATTTTCAAACCCAGGTGGCTTGTTTGGTAGGGTGTCAATATTAATGAATATCGTCACGCTATCGCCCACAGCCATTAGGCGCAGTACTTCTTCCACCGGTGAAGGTTTGCGACTGCCGAAGCCCAACTCCGCTTCTTCGGTAGGGATTTGTAAAAATGGAGCCGTAGCGCCCATTTCGCGGCTGGCATAAAACACCGAGTCGCCATTTCGCATTTGCGCATGGAAATAGACATAATCGCCGGGTTTTGCCTTTCGACCGTCAGAGTTCGTGTGCATCACGTACTCATAACCACTTGGCGTCACTTTTACTTCTTCTTTTTTGCATCCTATAGCAAAAAGCATGGAAGCAATGGCAAAATAAACAAAGGTAAGTCTCATAAAAAATTGTTTGTTAACGTTTTACGATTTTATGATAATGAAATGTAATCATCACCCCATCAACTTCTCTTTATACTCCGGTAGTGCGTCCTTCAAGATTTTAACGGTAGCACGCAGGGATTGAAAAGAGTAGCCACCAGATGCGTTTTTATGGCCGCCGCCACGAAAGTATTTACGCGCAATCTCTTGCACCGAAAAATCGCCTTTAGAGCGCAGCGACAGTTTTATGATCGTGGGCTGTTCCATAATGAACACCGCCATTTTTACATTTTTTATTTTAAGTAGATAATTTACAATACCTTCGGTGTCACCTCTCTTGATATCAAAGCGTTCGTAATCATCTTTTGTGAGCACAATAAGCCCCGTGTTATATTCTTCCAAGATTTCCATACGTCGGTTGAGGCAGTGCCCCAGCAGGCGCAGGTGTTTTTCCTGCAAACTATTGAAAATAAGGTCTTGTAAGGTATAATCATCCACGCCCATTTCGATCAAATTAGCTACCAAGCGAAACAAGCGGGGCGAAGTGCCATATTTAAAAGAACCTGTATCCGTGAGGATGCCTGTAAAAATGCATTCTGCTACGGTTCGATTTATTCTGTTGCGATCTCCCAATCGGTCTATAAAGTCAAAAATCATTTCGCAAGTAGAGCTGGCGCTGGTATCCGATATCAAATAATCCGAACAATTCTCTGGGTACAAATGATGGTCAATCATAATTTTGGTGCAAGGGAGCGGTGTTATGAGGTCGCCCAGCTTATCAATACGGTCCATCGCATTAAAATCTAAAAAAAAGATCAGATCGGCGCGTTCTATCAATTCTTTCGAGCGTTCGGGATCTTCATCAAAAATTACAATACGTTGCACATCCTGCATCCATTCCAAAAAATCAGGGTATTCCGAAGGCGAAATCATATTGACAGTGTGCCCTAATTGTACCAGATAATGATACATGGCTAAAGAGGCGCCAATTGCATCGCCATCGGGGTTGCGATGGGTTGTGATGACTACGTCTTTTGGAACCGCAAGCAGTTCGCGTATTTCGTGCAGGTACTCCATATACTGTTGCTAAAATCAAGATGCGAAGTTGACAAAAAATAGGAAATTAACCAAAATTTATACGCTGGGTTTACGATGATTAGGACAGTTTGTTTAGTTTTGCATCGCTTTTAAAATCGCTTTTGAACAGAAATTACTCATAAGTGCTTGAAAAAAAGCGATTTATAGCGCTAATCCAATTACAAAACTTAAATGCTTTTTTGCAATGGCTGGCAACAAAACATTCACTATGATCAAGCCCGATGCGGTGCAAGCAGGGCATGTCGGTGCTATTTTGGCTCAAATTAATCAGGCAGGGTTCCGCATTGTAGCGATGAAACTGACGCAATTATCAAAAGAGAAGGCTGGAGCATTTTACGAGGTACACAAAGAGCGCCCTTTTTATGGCGAATTGGTTGATTTTATGTCTTCGGGCCCGATCGTAGCAGCAATTTTAGAGAAAGACAATGCCGTAGAGGATTTCCGTAAGCTGATTGGCGCTACTGACCCAGCGAAGGCAGAACCAGGCACGATTCGTGCGTTGTACGCAAAAAACGTGGGCGAAAATGCCGTTCATGGTTCCGATTCGGATGAAAATGCCGCTATTGAGAGTGCTTTCCATTTTGCGGTCACCGAGATGTTTTGAGTATAAATTCATCAGGAGAGCAACACCTTTAACGCTGGGATAGAATTTTTTCTTTGTGCCGAGCGAATTCTTCTTCTGTAAGGATTCCTCGGTCACGCAGCTCGCCCAATTTGATAATCTGATCGAGTAAATCATTTACGGGCGCTGTGTTATCAGGGGGTAGCGTATTTGCCTGATTCAGTTCATATTGATAACCATTAGCCACAAAGTCAGCGTATTCTGGTTGTGTACGTAGGTAAGCCAGCGCATCATGGGTGCCAATTTTTTCCAGATGCCCAAAACCATACGTTACTGCCATCGAAAGGTGCTGAAAGGCCAAACTTTTTCGTTCGAGCACAGCGTAGCAGCAAGCAATGTTAAAATGCGTAGCAGCGTCATTGGGCTGCATGCGTAATACTTGCTGAAATTCGGCAATCGCTCCTTCAAAATCATACGCTCGGAATTTTTCCACGCCCTTTCGTTTGTAAGCACTCACCGTTTCATTTCCAGAGGGCAAGGCGTAAGGCTCAGGCGCACTGGCTGTACTCTGCTGCTCCAATCGAATCCATTTCCGGTTGTAGCGCTCATCAAAATTTTGTTGTGGCATCACAGCCAGCAAAACGCTATCAATAAAGCCCAGTATGGCGGGTATGGCAATGAAAGGCGGTGCTCCGGGGGCATCCATAGCAACAAAGCCAAATACAAAAAATAAGAAATATAGCATGCCCAGAAATCGCTGTCCTAAATAGAAGCGATGCACGCCGAATATCCCTAAGAAAAAAGCCAAGATGGCCGCTACATATTTATTTCTCATGAATCTGCACTTTATGATCGCAAGATAGGGCGTCTGTATTTTTGATGCTACATCTTTTAGATAAAGGTACAGATTTCGACGTAAAAATATTTATATAATCAGGATGAACAGGGATATTTTGATGACAGGGGATGTCGTTGTTATAATTTTATCATGCGCTGTGTTTTTTGTTGATTGTCAATTTGTAAACGATAAAAATAAGCGCCAGAGGGCCACCTGCCAGTTTGAAAACGAATCTGATGTTCGCCACTATCTACCTGCTTGTTAAGGAGTACTTCCAGTTCGCTGCCCAGCGAGTCAAATACACTGAGGCGCACCCAAGCCTGCCGAGGCAACTGAAAAGCCACTGTAACTTGTTCGCGAAACGGATTTGGAAAACTTTGAATATTTAATTCATTAATAGCCAAAGAATTTTGTGTAGAAGTGGTTACAGAACAAGGTTGAATAAGGGGCAGTTTTTGAAAATTGTCGTGTAGCAGGCTGCGCACATTATCCGCGCTCACGCCAAACCAGTCCTGAAGGATCGAGCCATATACATCTCGGAAATCATGCTGCATCGGTACACCCTCTTCTGGCCCAACGTTAGGATGGATGAGTGGATTGTCCCCCAGTACCGTTGGATTAATGCAAGAACCAAACAATAGCATCGGTGCGGCGGTGCCGTGGTCGGTACCAAAACTTTCATTGGAGCGAATTTTACGACCAAACTCGGAAAAGGTCATCCCAACTACCCGATGCTCAAGCCCTTGTAAGCGCAAATCATTCTGAAAAGATCCAATAGCATCAGAAAGACGCTCCAGCAAATCGCTGTGCTCGCCTACCATGGTGTTGCCTTCCACCACCTGATTGGCGTGCGTATCGAAACCACCAATATTCACAATGTAAATCTTAGTTTGCAACCCACCGGAAACGAGCAATGCGACGTTTTTCAACTGTTGCGCAAGTCGGTTGGTAGTGGTGTATTCCGCCTGGTTGCTACCGCGGTTGGCTGCTGCCATGATGGTGCTGGAATAGGCGTTGGTTTGGGCAATAGAAATGCGCAGAAAAGCTAACTCACTCCCATAAGGGGTGTCAGGTAGCTCGCTGCCTTCACCTTCCGTGAGCGGAAAAAGATTGGAAGGGTCTTCTACCGTCATACCATAATTCGACACCAGCCCTTGGCAGGTTTCGGATACGAGGCTACCCATTGTAATGGCAAAGGGATGCGGATGCGCTTCATTCGGATAGTCATCTGGGAAACTTGGGTAACGCTCATCAAAATAGCGCCCTATCCAGCCGCTGTTCCAGAATTCGTTGGCCGGTGAGCCGGAAGTCCAAATATCCGTAGAGCGGAAATGCGAGCGGTTCTGATTCGGATAGCCTACACTTTGCACCACCCCGAAGCGCTCCTCCTTGTACAGCAATTCCAGCTTTTTCATTGCTGGGTGCAATCCGGTTTTGTCTGTGAGTCTAAGCACTTGGTTTTCAGGTATTAAAATATTATTTCTTACCGCAGCCAATGCACTGTATTGGTCGCGTGGAATGATCATATTCAACCCGTCGTTGCCGCCATTCATTTGCACAATTACCAGCACGCGATCGCTTTCTTCCTCCATGCTATTGAATACCGACCAAGGCGCTACGGCCGATAGGCGCATTCCATTGAGGAATATAGGTAGGCTCAAGGCAGTTGTACCTGCTGCTTTTATGAATTGTCTTCTTTTCATATTATAGATAAATTTCAGGTGTTATTGGATTAGCTTAAATAGAATTCTGCCATGCTTAGCATAGCGCGCAGCAGCGTGCGGAGTTTGGTTTCCACAGCGTTGCGCAGGGCGTTATTGTTGGGCGCAGCCTCGTAATTGGTGTATTCTACGCCCCACACATAGTCTGGCAACCCAGGTACCAGTATCTCTTTGAGCGCAGCAGTTTGGCTTTCTGAGAGGGCTTGTGGTAGCAACAACCGCGCCCAGTCACGCACGATGCGTACTGGATCGTATGGGTTATCAGAAAATTTTACCATTTCCAACACATTGGCACGCATATAAAAATTGCCAAAGCGATAGCCGTTGGTACTCAGGGTATCCGTGTAACGCATGCGCGGGGGCAGCGTAGCCGCACTGATCCAGGTGCGATAGTACGCAGGTGCCTGATAGTAAGCCTTCCAGCCGGCTACATCGGGCGGGTTGAAATATTCCATTTGCATCGGAATTGTCAGCCGAAGCAAATCCCGTAATGCTTGAAACCGCTGGGTCGGATTGTCGGGTAGGCTCACAGCAGTAGGTCTGAAGGCCGACAGCACAAAATCAATCGGATTTTTAATCATCGGCCCTTGATTGAGAATGTGATAAAAATGCGCACTGCTTAGCAATGCTTCCAGCACCGGGCGTATTTCAAAATCATGCGCTTCCAACAGCTGTGCCATAGGTGCAATGACCGCTTGCTCCGTCGTTTCGTCAATAACATAATATACAAACCATCGGTACAACTTGCGACTAATAAAGCGCGCTACTTCTGGCCGTTCAAATATTACATCTACTAAATAAGCATATTCATCTTCGCCTTTGTTGGTAATAATCTGATTATCAAAGCGATGCGATAGTTGTTTGTTGCCAGTGTCATGGCGGTTTGCCTGAAAATATGATTCAACCGCTACATCTGGGTTGTTGGTATTATAACCTCGGTCGCGCCAGCCAGTAAGTACGCGAGCCATTGCCGCCACGTCCTGTTCGGTGAAGGTGGTATAGTCGCCTGGGCCAGCAGCTTGCCCTTTGCCCAGCGTGAAGAGTTCCATCAGTTCACGCGCGTAATTCTCGTTGGGTGCAGTACGGGTACTCTGATTGCCATTCAAAAAACGCAGCATTGCGGGGTCAATCGTAATGGCTTTAACCAAATCGCGGAAGTTGCCCCAGGCATTGGTGCGCAGGGTGGTGATATGTTGATACCAAAATTTTGGATCACTTATATTGCTGACACCGAAGTGATTATGCCAGAAAAGCGTCAATTTTTCTCGAATAGACACGCCTTCAAAGAGCAACTGCTCGGCCGTCCATACGCGCAAGCTCAGATTGCGATAGTTGCGGATAGCGTTCACGCCTGCCGTATAGGGCGCGTTCACCCAGGTGGCGCCTATGGGCACATGCGGGTCATTTTCAAAATTGTAATTGATGGGCGGGGCCGGCAGCGCTAATTCTGTAAAAAGCTGATTTACAGTTGCTTGAAGCCCAGCAGCAGCAGCCGTTTTAATTTCTTGGTGTCGAGGTCCAAACATCGTTCGACGTAGTAGGTGCGCCGCCTGCTCGTATTCCCAAGGGCCAGTGTAAGGCTCCAAGCCGCTACCAAGAGGCACCAGCGGCTTCAATGCGGTACTTCGATCAGAATTTTTACCCAATAAGGTGTGCAGCGTAGCTCTTCTGTCCATAGGTTTTGGATTTTAAGTATTTGAATATTAAAGCGAAACGGATACAACGAAAATATTATCTGAAGTAGAATATACTCCTAATGTTCAGACTATAAAAAACCATGTTGGTTTAAACTAAAGTGGGGCAAAATCTAAACGAATGTTGCCTGAAAATTAGTGATTTGAAGTTTGCACAGCGGATTTCACAAAGAAGTTAGGAATAGCTGGGGCTGGGTTGTGATGTCAAATGTATGATGGCATTTCATTGAAATAATGGATAAAAATT
>CALMSP010000288.1 GCA_937872405.1 uncultured Saprospiraceae bacterium
GTGGTAGCGGTCAATGCTGGCAATGTCGAAGCGAGTAACGCCTTTTTCAAGGAGCGTATCGAGTATTTGAGGGGTGAGCAGGTCGCCGTTGGTTTGCAGCATAATCTGGGTAGTGTCACCGTAGCGTTGCTGAAGCCGATCCAAAATAAGGTATAGCTTCTTACGGTCAGCCAACGGCTCCCCGCCCGATAAAATGAGCCGGTGAATACCCAGTAAATGGATTCTATGTGGTTGAAGTTTTGGTTCATAATTTTTTATTTATCAACCTGCTGATAATTACAAGTTTTGCCAAAAATTAATCTCTTTTTTTACATATTCATTCTGAGCGATAAATGTTTTTTTATCAGGAAAAATAGCCAATTTGCCTTTTTCCATTATGCCAATACGGTCACCCATGATGATCGCTTCTTTCAAATCGTGCGTAACAAAAATAGCGGTTATAGGGTGGGTTTGCATGATTCTTATCAATAACACTTGCATTGCCTGGCGGGTTTCGGTATCCAACGCGCCGAAAGGCTCATCCAGCAATAATACCTGCGGATTAATAATCAAAGCCCGCCCAAAAGCTACACGCTGGCGCTGCCCACCCGACAATTGGTGCGGCATTTTGCGCGCCTGCTCGCTAAGTTCTAATGCGTCCAGCATTTCCGATACCCTGGCTTCGATGGTCGCACGCAACATTTTGCGCAAGCGTAAGCCAAAAGCCACGTTGTCAAAGACATTTAAATGCGGAAACAACAGCGGTTCTTGATACATATATACGATATTTCGCTGGTGCGCGGATACTTCATTCATCACTTTTCCGGCAATTTTTATTATGCCTCCATCACTTTGTTCCAATCCGGCTATAATTTTTAATAAAGTAGTCTTCCCGCAGCCCGATCGCCCCAGAATACTCAGCATCTGCCGTTCGCCTAACTGCAAGTTGAGGTCGCTAAGCACGTTTTCTGCTCCAAATTTTTTATGTAAGTCATTGATTTCGAGAAACATAAACAATACGTTCAAATAGCATGTGAAATAAATAATCAAGTATGATTTTTATTCAAACGTTAATTAAATTTTACGAATACAAATTTTTTATTTATCCATAATAATAAAATCGGCGGCATCGCTAATAAAATACTGGCCAAGGCAGCATAAAAAATATTCGCTTCATTTACATATTGAAATACTTTCAGTGTTAGGGTTTGCACTTTACCGACGCCAATGAGTCGGGTGAGTCCGTATTCAAACCACGAAATTAAAAAAGTTTGAAAAAAACAAACTAACAGCGCGCCTTTGGCCATCGGTAGCAGTACGCGGGTGTAGGTTTGCCAGGTGTTACCGCCAAGCGTGGCTACAAGTTGTTCCATATTATGTAAGCGCTCATTCCAAAAGCTGGTGAATATAATAATACCAAACGGATAAGTGATAAATAACTGCGCCAGCATTACACCGCCAGTACTACCGGCCCAGCCTAAGCGCAAGAAATAGTATTGTACACAAGCTGCAAGAATAACAGGAGGAAATACATATGGAAAATACGCTATAAGTAGCCAGCGCCGCCGCCAACGACTAAATGAAATGAATTTGCTGGTAAAAAAACTTAATAATGTAACTAACGCCGAAATGCTAATGGAAATAAATAAAGAAAGTGCTACACTTTGGCTCAAATCAGACTGCGTTAGCAGCAAGGTGCGCCAGTTGTCGAAAGTAAAAGTCGCAGGTAATACCGATGGATGGGTCCAGTTGCGCCCAAATGACAGCACAGTCAGCACCAGAAAGGGCAGCAAGATAAGGATGGATAATATGATGTTAAAAAAATATTTTCGCATGTAATTTTCTAATGCACTACTTGTCAATTAAATTAATAAATAAGTTATTTACTTCGCCCTAAAAGGTTGATAATCAATATAATTAGCAATAATCCATACAACACACTAATGGCGTAGGCCTGCGGAATATCCTGTAAATTAAAGCGTTGTAATTTTTCTATAGTGAACACCGAAATCATCTGCCGCGACTGGCTGCCAAGTAACAGCGGTATTTCATACGAACTCATGATAAACACAAAATAAAGCACCAGCGTAGCAAAAGATTTTTGTAATAATACCGGTATAATAATTTGCCAGGTGACCTGCGATGCCTTTGCGCCAAGCGTTTGGGCCAGTGCTATAAAATCTTTCAAGTTTTCATTATGATACAAATTAGTGAATAAAATTATGAAAAACGGCGTAGCCATGCAAATATGTGTAAAAATAATGCCTACACCCCACAAATCATTTATCAATATTGGAAAATACGCTAAATCATGTAATAACCCTACTTGAAAAGCCAGCCGCGATAGCAAACCTGATTTGGCTAATAATTGAAAACTATAAAAACCCATTACGGTTGCAGGTAAAGTGAGCGGTAAATAAATTAAAAAGGCAGTATAACCACTGCGAAATACATTGCCGTGGCGTACCACAGCCCACAGCGCCAGTCCAATGGCAATAATCATGGTGATAAAAGCAATGTAAATACTGTAGCCAATAGATTGCCATAAATTATTGTTAATCAGTGTTTTATACCAATTTACAAGTGTTATACCCTCATTTAGTACGCCGGTAGCACCCAAGCTGTATAATAAGGCATAGCCCAAGGCGAGCGCCAAAGGTACAGCAGCCGTCAACAGGAAAAGCGTAAGATTAAATAGTCTAATAATATTCATTTTTTATCATGAATAGGTGTAAAGAAGCGCTTGTTTTACAATAAAAACGGGAAGCATTTTTTTAATACTTTTTAAAAAGCTCATAGTTTATACATCATATTCGATTAATTATTTATGTGTTTGTGTATCTTTTTCATTTGATTGAGCCGAAGTATTACCCGTTAATGTTGTATAATGCAAAGGTAAATAGAAAAGCGTCATTCCAATAATAAGCGCAATAACAAAACCGTAAGGCAACCCAAATGCTATAATAGCGGTTAATATAGCAATAACAAAATTACGCGGAACGGCGGCCATGTCGCGTAAGAGCAACACCAATGAAAAACCTTCAAATAATAATATAACACCCAGGATTGGAAGTGGAAATACCTTTATAATTGTATCAAATCCATTTACGAAAAATAAGCCAATCAGGATGTAAAAAAGTCCGTATAAAATGACAGAGCCGCCGGTACGCCCGCCAAAAGTATAGTGCCCAACCATCCCGCCAGAACCATGGCAGCAAGGAATACCACTCAGGAAAGGTGCCGTCAAATTGAGTAGGGCATACGTAAGTCCTATTTTAGTAACTGTAATACTGGAGCGTTGTGGGTAATAATCTTGTATAATTTGGTGCGTAGCCAAAATGGAGTTGCCTAATGAAAGTGGTATTTGTGGTAGTGCGAGTAATATAAAGCCAGTAGCGATATTTTCGACGCTGGGCGTGGTAAGTCTCGGCAAATTAAGCCCAAACGCATTGTGAAAATCTGAAATTTGAATTTTAAAACTCAATGCATAAATGAAGCCAGCGAGTATCACGAGCAGTGCGGCCGGATATCGGCGATGGTCCATAAAAATAATTGCTAACAAAAGCAGCTAAGGCTAATCCGAATCCTGGCAGACCCTCAGCAGGAATATATTCTTTAAAAGCGACGCTACAAAGACTAATGCCAAGTCCAGCCTGAATACCTCTAATCACTGCCTTGGGCACCAAATGAGCAAGTGCGCGGAGGGCGCCGGTGAGGGCGAGTAGGAGCATCACAACACCAATGGCCAGCCCTGCGCCCAGTAGTATATTACCAGCTATTTTTTGTGCGATAACCAAGGCCGCCATAGCTTTTAGTGGCTGCACGGGCATAGGCATTTTATACACGATACCAGTAAACATTTGCATCAATCCAAACACAATTAGCACGCTGGGCGTATGGAGGTCAGCTGCGACAATCATAGCTACGATTAGTGGAAAATCGGTGCCTAAGTCGCCCACTGAACCAGCAAGCTCCTGTCGGTTAAAGGCAATCCCTTTAATTTTCATGGCAAGAGAAAAAATTCATCAGTAATCAAATGTATTGATTAAGAATTGATAATATACGTCATTTATAGGGTGTTAAAATTTTGAAAATCAACATATTATAACCATTATAACCTGTAATTTCATAGATAGTTCTTTTATCATTTTGCTAAGTACAGGACAAAAAAGTGAGTAATTGAAAGAAAAGGTAAATTGTTGTTGC
>CALMSP010000289.1 GCA_937872405.1 uncultured Saprospiraceae bacterium
GACCACCGAGATCTACACTCTTTCCCTACACGACGCTCTTCCGATCTGCCCCGGAGGCGCGCCTGTGTCGAAAGGATGAGCCGGTGGGGCAGAACGTAAGGCGCCATGGTCTTCACGTCGTCCGGGAGCACGAAGTCCCGCCCGTTCATCGCGGCCAGGGCGCGAGCCGTGCGGAACAGCGCGAGGCTGCCACGCGGGCTCGCGCCAAGCTCGAATGCTGCATCCTGACGGGTGGCCTGCACGAGTTGTACCGCATAGCGCCGAACCGCCGGGTCAACGTGGAGGTTGCGTAGTGCCGCCGCAAGCCGAACGAGTTCATCACCATCGATGACTGGTTCGAGCGTATCGAGCGGGTTACTCGTCTCGAAGCGCCGCAGGATCTCGTCTTCGTCCGCTTCATCCGGATATCCGAGGCGGAGGCGCACCAGGAAGCGGTCCAGTTGGGCCTCGGGAAGGGGGAAGGTGCCCTCCAGCTCCACCGGGTTCTGGGTGGCAACCACCAGGAACGGGCGTGGCAAGACCGTTGTCACGCCCTCGACCGTGAGCTGACGCTCTTCCATCGCCTCGAGGAGCGCCGCCTGGGTCCGCGGCGTGGCACGGTTGATTTCGTCGGCGAGCACTACCTGGGCGATGAGGGGTCCTTCGCGGAAGACGAACTCGCCCAGCTTCTGGTTGTAGTAGTTGATTCCCGTGATGTCCGATGGCATCAGGTCCGGTGTGAACTGGATGCGCCGGAACGAGCACCCCAGCGAGCGGGCGATTGCCTTCGCCATGGTGGTTTTTCCGATGCCGGGCACGTCTTCGAGCAGGATATGCCCTTCGCAGAGCAGTGCTACCAGCGCCAGCCGGACAACTTCGGTCTTGCCGACGATGACGCGCTCAACGCTTGCCTGCAGCTGCTCGCCGATGGAACGAATTCGTTGGACGTCCTCCTGAGTGAGGCGCCCTGGATGGTCGACAGTGGTCATCGCGCGGATGGTACCGGCCGCATGGCGGCAACGCGAACTGTGGCGAACGAGCACCGACGCCTACACTCCCCCGGTGCCCGATGTCACCTGTGTGCGCCTCGCCTACAACACCGTGTACCTGATCGAAACCCAGGATTCGCGCGTCCTGGTCGATACAGGACCTGACTACCACGGCGCGAGCGGTGCACTCGCGGCAGCCCTTCCGGCCCTACCTCGACACCCTCCAAACCCGCACTGTGGCACCCGCCTTTACGATGATGACGGGCGATAAAGATGATCCTCGGTTTGATCATTTTTACCTCAAAGGCAATGAAGCACGCTTTTTCATAGGGCTTTTCTTGACGGATATGCCAAGTTATATGGCGCTGGGTTTTGAATGCCGTGACCCGCATCCAACACCCGCACCGAACGAACATTACACCAAGCTCTATGTGTTCCGCCTTGTTGTAGGGGAAAAAAAAACCACCGGGCCTTACGTCTGGGGTAAGAATCATGCGCTGTTTGCAGCGATCACGCGCATTCGCCAGTTGGCCGAACAGATATTACCGGAGTTAGGCGCCGCCTCTACCCGTTGGCTATTGCCGCCCGATCCTACGGCTGGCGTGAAGGTCATCGCTTGGACGCAGCTGACGCAACCTCGTTTTGTGTTTGTCGTTAACCTTGATACAGTGCAAAGCGCCATTAACATCAAAATTCCGCATTTTTTAACAACAGATCCGACAATTCTGACGCCAATTTTTTCCACCCATCAGATCAAAATAGAATCTAAGGCATTGATTACCAACGAGAAACAATATCAATTAGATCACCTTGCCGCCGGTGAAGGGCTTGTGTTGGCATGTGCAGCGTTGTGAGCGTTCAAAGGCAATTAGCGAAGCATTTTAAGCAAGTTGTTGTGCTACGAATGGCGCAGGAAGGGGCACCAAGATACTGCCGTCGGCATTCAATTCGAGCAGCGGTACGGCTACGACCTGATTGAGCAGTGCTTCGTCAAAAGGCGCTTCAATTTTGATATAATTATCGGAAAAGCCCGACATTAAAGTGGCATCAGGATGTTGTTCAAACAAAACCGGACGAGTTTGTCCCAGGTGCTGTTCGTAAAAATAGCGGCGCTTTTTCTCACTTAAAATAGAGAGCATTTGATTGCGGCGGCGGCGTACTTCCATCGGCACGGGGCTGTCCATTTCGATAGCCGGCGTATTGGGGCGCTCAGAATACGTAAATACGTGCAGGTACGAGACATCCAATTCGTTGATGAAACGATAGCTTTCAAGAAAATCTTCCTCGGTTTCACCCGGAAACCCCACAATAACATCCACGCCAATGCAGCAATGCGGCATCAGTGATTTGATTTTGGCAACGCGCTCGGCGTACAGCTCACGCTTGTAGCGGCGACGCATTTGCTGGAGTTGTTTGTTATTTCCTGATTGCAGCGGCATGTGAAAATGCGGTGCAAAACGCTCGGACTGCGCAACAAATTCAATCACTTCATTGGCACACAAATTCGGCTCAATCGAAGAAATCCGAAAACGGCTGATGCCCGCTACCTGATCCAAGGCGCGGATGAGGTCAATGAATAGGGCTTCTTTTTGGAGTTTGCTGCCTTCGATGACTTCGGTTCCGTTGCCAAAATCGCCAATGTTGACGCCCGTGAGCACAATTTCTTTTACCCCCATATCGGCTATTCGGCGCGCATTGGCTACTACATTTTCCACTATATCACTGCGACTTTTTCCGCGCGCCATAGGTATGGTGCAAAACGAACATTTGTAGTCACAGCCATCTTGCACCTTGAGGAAGGAGCGGGTTCGGTCGCCGAAGGAAAAAGCGTGCGTAAACTCTTTGGCCTCGCGGATAGCGCCTGCCTGCACCATGCCTTTGCCGGGAGCTTTTGACAAATCGTCAATAAAATCAAGAATTCTGAATTTTTCCGAGGCACCCAACACCAAATCAACACCAGGAATTTCGGCAATTTCTTGCGGCTTGAGCTGGGCATAGCACCCCACAACTACTACCTTTGCCTGCGGTGCATATCGCAGTGCGCGACGCACCATGTTGCGGCATTTTCGGTCGGCAAAATCCGTCACCGAACAAGTATTAATCACATAAATATCCGCACCCGTCTCAAAAGCTACTTCCTGGTAGCCCGCTTGCTCGAAGAGGCGACCAATAGCAGAGGTCTCCGCGTAATTGAGTTTGCAACCTAAGGTATGGAAAGCGACCGTTCTGGGTGTCATAATAATCTATTGAAATACAAGCGCTTAAATTAATATTCAAGGTAAATCTCTGATTTCTATGCAAATACGATGGCAAAAAATTGAAATCCAACGGTATCGCCGTTTGAAACGATAAAAACGCGAAGGTACGCATTTTGGTTGCAAACAGCCTGCTTTATTTGGAATAAAGCATCCGTAAGCATTCGCACCACCGGAAGGCTACGCTTTCTTTCTAATCATCAGTACGCCATCGCGTAGCGGCAGCATGACATTCTCCACACGCGGGTCGGCTTGCACCATATCATTGAATGCCCGCAGCGTCAGTGTATCGGGGTCGTCGGCAGTGTCCGCCACTTTGCCACTCCACAGCACATTATCAGCGAGGATCAGCCCACCGGGCCGCACGCGCTCGATAATCAACTCGTAAAATTGTTCATATTGTTGTTTTCCTGCATCTATAAACACCAGATCAAAAGCTATTTGTAAGGTTGGAATCACTTCTTCTCCGCGCCCGATATGCAGTTGTATCATATCATTAAGTCCCGCTTTATCTATATATTTGCGGATAATATGTGCCAATTCGGTATTCGGTTCTATGGTATGCAACTGTCCGCCGGGCGCGAGTCCTTGGGCCATACAAATGGCGGCGTAGCCCGTAAAGGTTCCAATTTCAAGAATGGTTTGCGGTCGCATCAGTTGGCTCAGCATTTTTAGAAATAGCCCCTGCCACGCACCGGAGAGCATCTGCGGCGCAAGGGTTTTTAAGTGCGTTTCGCGTTCTAATTCGTGCAGTACCGCACCGGGCGGCGTCGAATGTGCTTCACAATAAGCATACAAGCGTTTCAGATCGGCGTTCATACGGTTGCAATGTTATAAAATTTCAGCGCAAATGTCCGATTTTTATCTCAAATTTGCTGGTATTAACAACCAAACCAGTTAATCCATCAGCGATGAAGCAGTATCATGACCTCCTGCAGCATATTCTGGAACAGGGAACGCCCAAGTCGGATCGCACCGGCACTGGCACGATTAGTGTGTTTGGTTATCAAATGCGTTTTGACCTGAGCGAAGGATTTCCCTTGGTGACCACCAAAAAGCTACATCTGAAGTCTATCATTTATGAATTGTTGTGGTTTTTAAAAGGCGACACCAATGTTGGCTACCTCCAGCAGCACGGCGTGAGCATCTGGGACGAATGGGCGGATGCCAATGGTGATCTGGGGCCAGTGTACGGCAAGCAGTGGGTGAGCTGGCAGGGCGCAAACGGCGAAACAATCAATCAGATAGCGCAGGCGGTGCAGCAGCTAAAAACCAATCCGGATTCGCGGCGCATCTTGGTCAGCGCTTGGAATGTAGCGGAATTGCCACAGATGGCACTGCTGCCTTGCCATGCCTTATTTCAATTTTATGTAGCCAATGGGAGATTGAGTTGCCAGTTGTATCAGCGCTCGGCAGATGTATTCTTGGGCGTGCCTTTCAACATTGCCTCTTATGCACTGCTCACGATGATGATGGCACAGGTGTGCGACTTGGTGCCGGGCACGTTTGTTCATACCTTTGGCGATGTGCATTTGTACAACAATCATATCGAACAAGCTAAATTGCAACTTTCGCGGGAGCCACGGCCCTTGCCACAGATGCAGTTGAATCCGGCGGTGAAGGACATTTTCGCTTTTCAGTATGAGGATTTTCAGCTATTGAACTATCATCCGCACCCGCATATTAAGGCGTCGGTAGCGATATGAGACTTACTTTAAAATTAAATTTGGCACTCAAAACCAATTAAAAATTGATTTTAGGCAAAATTAGACTAACAAAAAAATATTATAAAAGCAATCATACAAATTTTATTTTGAGCGAATAAAACAAGCTGAATTGACTATTTGTTTAGAAAAAATCTAAATAACTGCGGGTTTTTGCAAAAAATTGTTAATAAAGGTAAACGCATTATATCTTTGCACTCGTGACAAAAGTATGACGATTTGTACATACAACCGAAAATTCTCAAACGCATATATATTATGGTGTTTCGATCAATTATCAGCCGAATTATAACATTGCTTTGTGTTCTGAGCTTGAGTTTGCCAACCATAGCACAGGATGCCGATATTGAAGCCGGTAAGACGCTCTTCAGAAATCAGTGCGCTACCTGTCATAATCGCGATATGAAAAGCAACCTGACAGGCCCTGCATTGGGGGGGACGCAGGAGCGCTGGACCGATTATCCGCGTGAAGACCTCTACAGTTGGATTCGTAACTCACAGGCCCTAATTGCAAGTGGACATCCACGCGCCGTTGAGCTTTGGAATACTTGGAAGCCCACATTGATGAACAACTTTTTGAATCTGACGGATCAGGAAATCGAAAACATCTTAGCGTACATTGATTGTACGTACAAGGGCACCTGCGGCGGCGCGGCCGTAGTGGGCAATGGTACGGGCGCTATTGCAGCGGCTCCGCCCAAACCCAACAATACGCCTCTCTTTATAGCGCTTACGCTGATTCTGGCGATTCTTTCAGTTGTGTTGGCACGCATTCTATCCAATCTGAATTACATCATTCAGATGCGGGAAGGCGATACGCCCGCACGCCGCAAGACATTGCCGGAAATTCTTACCAGCAAAGGAGTGATTGCTTTTGTCATCTTCGCATTGGTAGTACTCGGTGGTTACACTACCGTAAATAATGCCATTGCGCTCGGACGCCAGCAAGGCTATGCACCGGATCAGCCTATCAAGTTCTCGCATGCCACACATGCAGGTTTGCAACAGATTGATTGTCAATACTGCCACGACGGAGCACGCCGTAGTAAGCATTCTAATATACCAGCAGCGAATACCTGTATGAACTGCCACACAGCGATCAAAGTGGGGTCTCAATACGGTACCGCCGAATTGACCAAAATCTACGCTTCTGTAGGTTGGGATCCCAGCACAGGTAACTATGTAGAAGGGTACGATAAAATGAGCGACGAAGAAATTGAGCGCATGTATAAAAAATGGATCGCAGATACCTACGTGAGCGAAAATGGCAAACTGGATCGTAAAGGAGAGCAACTCATTGATAATCAATGGAAAGGCATTGTAGCGGCACTGACTAATAAGGCTACCGGCGATGATAAAATCTTCGGACCGATTGAGTGGGTACGCATTCACAACTTGCCGGATCATGCTTATTTCAATCACGCCCAGCACGTATCCGTTGGCAAATTGGAATGCCAAACGTGCCACGGCAAAGTGGAGGAAATGGAAGTATTGTATCAGGCTTCGCCCCTGTCTATGGGTTGGTGTGTGAATTGCCACCGCCAGACGGAAGTGAAATTCAGCGATAACGAATACTATAAATCTTACACCCGCTATCATGAAGAGTTGGCAAGCGGCAAACGCAGCAAGGTAACCGTTGAAGAAATTGGCGGATTGGAATGCCAAAAATGCCATTATTGAGGTTGAAATCTTGAAAGGTTGAAAGGTTGAGGGAGCGAGTGTTCATCTAAACAAAAAACAGATAAAAATCACGCAGTCATAAAGATGAAAAATAAACATCAGAACGTCTGGATTGGGGTCGAACAATTAACCAACGATCCTTCTTATCAGGAAGTAGGCAACCAGGAATTCTTTGAATTACCTATTGTTGACCAACTGTCAGATGAAAAAAATCTGGAAGCAGGCGCCAGCCGCCGAGATTTTCTCAAATACATGGGCTTTGGCCTGGGCGCTGCTACGCTGGCGGCGAGTTGCGAAATTCCGGTAAGGCATGCAATCCCTTACGTGGTAAAGCCCGATGAAATTGTACCAGGTGTAGCTACTTATTATGCTTCTACCTTTGTGCAGTGCGGCGATTACTGCGCGATTTTAGTGAAAACCCGCGAAGGACGCCCCATCAAAATTGAGAGCAACAGCCTCTCAAATGTGACGGGTAGCGGTACCAGTGCGCGCGCGCAGGCAAGTGTGCTGAGTCTTTATGACAACAACAGAATAGATGGTCCGTATCGCGTGAAAGACGGCCAAGTTGATAAGAAAAAGCGGAAGGATGCCAACCCCACTTGGGCAGAAATTGACGCCGAAATCATGGGCAAACTCAAGCCCGAATCGCGGATTCGCATTGTAGCCAATACAATTATGAGTCCGATGATTAAGCGCGCTATTCAAGACTTTAAAGCGAAATTTCCAAATGCGGAATTAGTGATGTATGATCCGGTGTCGAGTGCAGCTATTATTGAAGCGAACGAACAGAGTTTCGGTCAGGCGGTTATTCCGGCATATCATTTCGATCGGGCACAAGTAATTGTGAGCTTTGAAGCGGATTTCCTCGGCTCTTGGATTTCTTCGATAGAATACGCAGCGCAGTATGCCAAAAACCGTAAAGTGGACGCGAAAAACCCGAAAATGGCGCGCCATATCCAGGTAGAAAGCTACATGAGCATGACGGGGTCCAACGCCGACCACCGCATATTAGTGAAGCCCTCTGAAGTAGGGGCTGCTATTGCCCATCTGTATAATGAAGTAGCGGCTTTGGCTGGCGGCTCAAAGATCAATGCACCTCAAATCCCTGCTGATAAGACATCGAAAATCAGAAAAGTTGCAAAAGAACTTTTTGAGCATCGTGGTGCATCATTAGTGGTGGCGGGTTCCAATACTACTGGCGAGCAGATACTGATTAATGGTATCAATTATATGTTGCAAAATTATGGCGCTACCATTGACTTTGGGCGCTACTCTTTGCAACGTCAAGGTAAAGACAAAGACATTCAACGCTTGGTGCGTGATATGAATGCAGGTAGCGTGGATGTGCTGCTATTCATGGATGGTGCCAATCCTGCTTGGGACTTGCCCAACAGCGACCGCTTCCGCCAAGGTATGGCAAAAGTGAAGACGAAAGTTTCGTTTGCCACATCGCCGAACGAAACAGCTATGCTTTGCGACTATGTAACGCCTACCCACCACTTCCTCGAAAGTTGGGGCGATGCCGAGCCAAAAAATGGTTCTTACAGCTTGATCCAACCTACTATTGCCCCTTTGTTCCGCACTCGCCAGGCAGAGGAAAGCCTACTGCGCTGGGCTGCCAGCGAAACCTTAGATACGGAAGCGGTGCAACCTATGTATGAATATTTGAAAAAGCATTGGGAGACAACATGCTTCCCGCGTCAGCGGCAGTATGCTACTTTCCAAGCGTTTTGGGATAGCACCCTGCACGACGGCGTATTTGAATTGCCAACGGAGGGTAAATCCTTCGATTTTGTAGCTGATATCAACGCAGCTGGGGCTAAAGTACGCAAACCTTCCAACACCGAATTGGAAATCTCTTTCTACGAAACGGTGAACATGGGGGCTGGGCAGTATGCGAATAATCCTTGGCTAATGGAAATGCCCGATCCCGTGAATCGTTGTGCTTGGGGCAACTATCTTGCCATTCCGGTAAGTTGGGACGGTGGTAATGATTTCAAGGCATTGAAAAACCTAAATACCCGCGAAGGCAAAGGTTTTGCCGACATCGTGGAAATGGAAGTAAGTGGCAAGAAAGAAAAATGCACCGTAGTACGCCAGTTTGGGCAGCCACAGGGTACGCTTGCCATCGCAGTAGGGTATGGCCGTGAAGTGACCGGACAAGCAGGCAAAGCACTGGGCAATAAAGTCGGCACCAATGTGTATCCTTGGCTCAGCATTGATGAGGAAGGTAATACACAGTACTATTCCACGAAAGTGACCGGCATTAACAAAGTGGGCGAAGATAGCGAGTTCGCTTGTGTTCAGTATCATCATTCTATGGGCTTGCGCGGCATTGACCCAGAAACGAAGAAAGAGCTGAACATAGACGAAAAAACGGCTACGGCACTTGCTGATCCTTTCAATCGAGAAGGTTTCCAAGGTGGGTTGGTGGATCGCTCCATCATCTATCAGGGTAATACCAGCGAACTGAAAGAATTGGTACATCATATAGAAGAAAAACGGGAGGAAGCGCAAAAGCTGAACAGCAAAACGCTTTATCCATATGATAAATACCTGAAGGATATCTATGGACAAGGGCACCACTGGGCAATGCACATTGACCTGAACGCCTGCATTGGCTGTGGTTCTTGCCAAGTGGCTTGTATTGCCGAAAACAATGTGCCGGTGGTGGGCAAAAAAGAAGTATCGCGTCACCACGAAATGACATGGCTGCGCATTGATCGCTATTTTTATGGTGACTTCGAAAATCCGAACACTGTATATCAGCCGATGCTTTGCCAGCATTGTGATAACGCGCCCTGCGAAAACGTGTGCCCGGTAGCCGCTACTAACCACAGCTCGGAAGGTCTGAATCAGATGACTTATAACCGTTGTATCGGTACGCGCTACTGCGCAAACAACTGCCCGTACAAAGTGCGTCGTTTCAACTGGTTGGATTATACAACTGCGGATTTGTTTGGTATCAATGCGCCAACCCTGAATGGTGAAGACTTGCCTTTTGGGGCAGACAACCTCACGCGCATGGTGCTCAACCCAGATGTGACGGTACGCTCACGCGGGGTGATTGAAAAGTGCAGCTTCTGTGTGCAGCGCATTCAGGAAGGTAAACTGACCGCCAAACGTGAAGGACGCGGCTTGGTGGACGCTGATGTGCGCACTGCTTGTCAGACGGCTTGCCCCACGGGTGCCATTACTTTCGGAGATCGTAATAACAAAAACGGCGATGTAGGTAAGAAGTTAGAAAATCCGCTCAACTACTTGGTATTGGAAGAAACCAATACGCAATCGTCCGTATTTTACGCAGCGAAGGTTACGAACCGCGATGAAAAATTAGATGCGTAATTGGTTTTGTTGGGCATTATTTAAAAAAATTATCAGCTCGTTTTATTATAAATAATTGACAATGAGTCACGCAGTAGTTTCACCAATAAGAGACCCGCTAATCGAAGGCGGAAAGAATTACCACCAAATCACGGAGGACATCTGCTCGCCAACAGAGCGCGTGCCAAGCATGGCATGGATGATCGCATTCATCATTTCGGTCATTGGCTTGGGGTTATATGTGTTCTGCGTCGTTTGGACGATCTGGGTAGGTATCGGTAGCTGGAATCTAAACCGTACTATCGGCTGGGCATGGGATATCACGAATTTCGTTTGGTGGATCGGTATTGGTCACGCTGGTACGCTGATCTCCGCGATTCTCTTGCTCTTCCGTCAGAAATGGCGTACTGGGGTAAACCGCGCAGCAGAAGCCATGACTATCTTTGCCGTAATATGCGCTGGGCAGTTCCCACTCATTCACATGGGGCGTCTTTGGCTGGCGTTTTTTATCTTTCCGTACCCCAACACACGCGGTCCGCTGTGGGTGAACTTCAATTCACCACTCTTGTGGGATGTATTTGCTATTTCTACCTATTTTACGGTGTCATTATTATTCTGGTACACGGGTTTGGTACCTGATTTTGCGACCCTACGCGACCGCGCAAAAGGGCTGCGCCGTAAAATTTATAATACCCTTTCGTTCGGTTGGACGGGCGCAGCCAAACACTGGCAGCGCTTCGAGAGCTTGTCCTTGGTGCTGGCGGGGCTTTCTACGCCGCTGGTACTTTCCGTACATACGATTGTATCCTTTGACTTTGCTACCTCTGTGATTCCAGGTTGGCATACCACTATCTTTCCGCCTTATTTTGTGGCGGGTGCTATCTTCTCTGGTTTTGCCATGGTACTTACCCTAATGATCATTACCCGTAAGGTGCTCAAATTAGAGGAGTACATCACACTGGCGCACATCGAAAGTATGAACAAGATTATATTGGTAACGGGGACGATTGTAGGTGTCGCCTATCTTACAGAGTTGTTCATTGCCTGGTACTCTGGCTACTTGTATGAGCAGTATGCCTTCTACAATCGCGTACTCGGGCCCTACTGGTGGTCGTATGTAGGCATGATGACCTGTAATGTAATTTCCCCGCAGATATTCTGGGTAAAAAGATTCCGCCGCAATATCTTCATCACTTTCGTGATGTCCATTTTCGTAAATATTGGGATGTGGTTCGAGCGTTTTGTAATCATTGCTACCACCCTTGCACGCGATTATCTGCCCTCAAGTTGGAGCTATTACACACCTACTTGGGTAGAAATTGGTATCTTCATTGGTACATTGGGGTTATTCTTCACGCTGTATTTGATTTTCACGCGGGTGGCACCAGTGGTGGCAGTGGCCGAAGTGAAGTCTATCCTGAAAACCAGCGGTGACCAATATGTAGGGCCAAAGGCTGCGCATCATGCTACGGAAAAAGTAGAAGCGGGTGCGCACTAAATGATTTTTTTTTACAAAAGCTTTAACTTAAGCATAAAATATGGCAAAGGAAAATAAAGAAGTGCTATTTGGCTTGTACGATGACGAGGAAATCCTCCTTCATGCAGTACACAAAGCGCAAGAAGATCACTTAGAAATAATGAATGTTTACACGCCTTTTCCGGTACACGGCTTGGATCATGCCTTGCATTTGGCGGAAAGCCGCCTGCACATCGCGGGCTTTGTGTATGGCGCCATTGGTACACTGACGGCATTCCTGTTTATGACCTGGGTATTCACACGCGACTGGCCGATTATTTTTGGCGGGAAGCCTTATTTTTCGGCACCGGCATTCATTCCGATCACATTCGAATTGACCGTATTGTTTTCGGCAATCGGCATGGTGGTGAGTTTCTACACCGTTTGTGGTATGAGTCCGGGTACCGTGAATCCTAATCTGGATGACCGCATCACAGACGATAAATTTTGCATTGCATTTGATGCCACCGACGCATCGCAGGAGATGCTCGACCGTATTCGGGGTTTCTTTGGCGCAACCGGCGCTTCAGAAGTAAAAATGAAAGCAATCTGATTGAGAAAATAATTATATTCATGCTAAATGCGGACGTTATTCTTTACATAAAAAATGGCTCCGCAGGCAGTAGCTAATTATAAAAATGCAATGAAACAGTTCAAACAGATCGTATTCGTGATCGTTGCCGTAGTAGTTATTTACTCCTGCACGCCAGCAGGTGGTAACAAAACTGGGCACGAGTACATGCCAGACATGGCGCACTCCATTGCTTATGAAAGTAATGTTATTGATAAGTACTACTATAATACTTGGGATAGTACCAGCACATTTACCCGCAAGGAACTGTCGGCGCCAAGGCTTCCGGTAGCAGGCACTATTCCGCGAGGGTATGCTGCTTATGCCTCAAGCGACGCCACTCAGTATGAAAACATTCATAACACGCTGCGCGGCGGCAGGTCTATTAATGCTATCGCAATCCCATTGAATAGCCATGTGCCTTACCATTATAAAGATACTGAGGAAGAACGCACACGCGCTATAGCAGAGATTATCAATAACCCGTTTCCGATTACAGCCGCTGGCTTGGAAAAAGGTAAGGAATTGTATAATATTCAATGCGGCATTTGTCATGGTGAAAAAGGTGACGGACTGGGCTATCTGGTGAGCGAATCGAACCCGAATGCCAAATATCCAGCAGCGCCAGCTAACTTCCTCCAAGATGAATTTTATGAAGCATCTAATGGTCGTTATTACCATGCTATCATATATGGTAAAAATGTAATGGGTGGTTACGCGGATAAACTGTCATTTGAAGAAAGATGGCAAGTAATTCACTACATCCGTTCCTTGCAAGCTAAGGAAAAAAAGGTAATATATAGCGCAGAGGCTAATACATTCAACCCCGTTTTTGGGGTGCCACAAAAACAATTCAGCCAGTTAGCCGCAAGCCGCACGGATGCCACGGCTGCCCCGAGTGCCGCGGGATCGCAAGAGTAATGCAATATTTTAAAACTATAGCAAAGAACTTCAAACGGAAGGTATAACAATGGAGCATTTTAAATTTGAAACAAAACAAAAAGCAGTTCTGGGTGGTTTGATGGGTCTTGGCCTGCTATGCCTGCTTATCACATTCCTGACCGATGATGCCTTGCATACTCGCTTCTGGTCGAACTTCCTGCACAACTCCGTGTTTTTCACTGGTGTGGCATTCATGGCCTTGTTTATTTTAGCAGCCTTCACCACTTCTTGGGCGGGCTGGTACACCGTCATGAAGCGCTTGTGGGAAGCCTATGCGCTATTCCTAATTCCGGGGTTGGCGCTCATGCTCGTCCTAATTATCGGTTTGTGGGGACATTGGCACCACCTCTACCATTGGGCAGACGCGGAGGCTGTGGCATCGGATAAAATATTACAGCATAAATCTGCCTTTTTGAATAAGGGTTGGTACACCTTTGGCACGTTCATCATCGTGGGTGTTTGGATTTTATTCGCTTGGAAAATGCGTCAGCTTTCGCTCGATGAAGATAAAAATGGTACGCCCGAATATCGCCATCACCACAAAATGCGCATTTGGGCTGCTGCCTTCTTGCCATTGGGAGGTTTCACCAGTGCTGCTATGGTATGGCAATGGATTATGTCGGTGGATGCCCACTGGTATAGTACGCTCTTTGCTTGGTACACTGGCGCCAGTTGGTTTGTGTCGGCTATGGCTCTGACAATCATCACCTTAGCTTTCTTGAAGTTTATCGGTTACTTCGAAAATGTCACCGCGGAACACCTGCATGACCTTGGTAAATTTTTATTTGCCTTTAGTATCTTCTGGACTTATTTGTGGTTTTCGCAATATATGCTTATTTGGTATGCCAACATAGGCGAAGAAACAGTCTATTTCTATGAGCGTCAACGGGATTATCCGGTGCTGTTCTACGGCAATGTTATTCTAAACTTTATCGTGCCTTTCTTTGTGCTGATGCGCAATGATACCAAACGTAAATACGGTACCATGGTGTTCGTTTCTATCATCGTATTGCTTGGTCACTGGATTGATTTCTTCCAAATGATCAAACCAGGCGTACTACATACAGCGCATGAAGTGCTTGGACATCATCAGGGAGCTGCCGACCATGCTGCCGAAGCTGGACATCATGCCTCTCATTTTATGATGGGATTCCATTTTCCAGGCTTATTGGAGTTTGGCACAATGATTGGCTTCTTAGCTTTTTTCATCTATTTTGTGTTCATGCGCCTTGAAAAAGCAGCATTGGCACCAAAGAATGATCCGTATTACGCAGAAAGTTTGCAGCATCATACCTAATTTGTTTAGATTAATTCTAAACAAGAAAGCGCAGCAATCAAACTCGCGCGGCAATGGTTATATAATTGTAATTTTGAGTTGAGTTTTTGAATGATCAAATTGTAATATAACAATGACAGCTTTACTTGCTATCATCAGTCTATTATTGATCGCGGTTATAATCGTACAGATTGGCCGGGTCACCGAGTTAGCAGCCAAAATAAGGGGCGAGGAAGAAATGCAGTACGTAATTAACCGCCAGCAGGCTGCACTTTCTTATGCTTTCATGATATTGTTTTTGGTAGGGTGCATCGTTTCGGCTGTGTATTACAAAAACTGGATGCTGGGTTATGGCCCGCATGAGGCAGCTTCGGCGCATGGCAACAGCTTGGATCGCATGTTCAACGTGACGCTGTTCTTTACGGGCATTGTGTTCGTAATTACGCATATCCTACTTTTTTATTTTGCCTGGAAATACAAGGGTGAGAAAGGTCGCAAGGCTTTGTTCGTACCACATGATAACCGGCTCGAAATTATCTGGACGGCTGTGCCAGCAGTGGTAATGACCTTCTTGGTAATCAGCGGTTTGGATACTTGGAATGAGGTAATGGCAGACGTAAAGCCCGACGAGGAGTACACAGAGATCGAAGCGGTGGGCTACCAATTTGCTTGGTCTATTCGCTATCCGGGTGAAGATGGCAAATTGGGTACGCGCAATTACAAGTTGATTGAGGGTTCTAATCCACTTGGACAAGACTGGACAGACCTCAAAAATATGGACGATATGCACACGGACAAGATCGTGCTGCCGGTGGGCAAAAAAGTTCGGGTGCGCATTACAGCTTTGGATGTATTACACAATTTTTACCTACCACACTTCCGACTCAAAATGGACGCGGTACCGGGTATGCCAACGTATTTTGTATTCACACCAACCAAAACGACCGAGCAGTACCGCGAAGAACTGAGCAATTACAAAGAGTATCAGCGTCCGGCTGACCCCGACAATCCTGATGGCCCCAAGATGTGGGAAACATTTAATTACGAATTGGCTTGCGCCGAGCTATGCGGCAAAGGGCATTTCAGTATGCGTCGTATATTGGAAATTGTGTCGGAAGAAGAATATAAAGATTGGCTCAGCCAACAGCAATCATATTATTTATCCATTGTGCGCGGTACAGCTGCTGACCCAAACAAAGACAAGTTATTTGATTTTGAAATCAAGCAGCGCAGGCAAGAATTTAATGATGCTGTGGAAAAAGCGCTGACCTCAAGCAATCCGGAAGATCGTACTTTGAAATTCAACAATGTAGCCTTTGAAACGGGGGCTGCCACGCTCACAGCACTGTCGCAATATGAACTGGATAACTTGGTGGATGTAATGAAGCAGCGCACTTCTATGACCATAGAAATATCGGGGCATACCGATAGCACAGGCGATGCAGCACAGAATCAAGTACTTTCGGAGCAACGCGCCAAAGCAGTATATGATTATATGGTATCTAAAGGCATAGATACAAATCGCCTGCGGGCAGTAGGCTACGGACAATCGCGCCCGATAGATACCAACGATACGGATGCAGGAAGAGAAAAAAACCGGCGCACAGAATTCCGTATTCTAACTCTGTAAAATACTAAACTTTACAGCGTGTGTATTGTTATGGAAATCGAAATTATTTTATAAAAAGTTAGTGAACTATCATAAATTTTTGGCTAATGGCTAGTGTTATCACCAACAAGACGACAACGACCCACGATGAGGATCTGCTGATTCAAGAACTTGGCTACGAAGACCATTTTCACGAGCATCATCATGGCGATAAGTATCAGTCGAATTTTATAACAACCTACATCTTCAGCCAAGATCATAAGATCATTGCTAAGCAGTTCCTGATTACAGGTATGTTCTGGGCTTTGATCGGCGGTCTGATGTCGGTTATTTTTCGCTTGCAATTAGGTTTTCCGGAAGAGAGCCTTGCTTGGTTGAAGCCGCTGTTGGGTAAGTGGATTGTAGTAAATGATGCTGGCATTGGTACACTGGCGCCAGATTTTTACTATGCATTGGTAACCATGCACGGAACCATCTTAGTGTTCTTTGTATTGACGGCGGGCTTGAGCGGTACTTTCAGTAACTTGCTCATTCCGCTGCAGATCGGCGCGCGCGACATGGCTTCGCCTCTGCTGAATATGTTCTCGTATTGGTTCTTCTTTTTAGCAGGCGCAGTGATGTTTGCATCTTTATTCGTAAGCACCGGCCCGTTTTCTGGGGGCTGGACAGCTTATCCGCCATTGAGTGCGCTACCTCAAGCAAACGATGGTTCGGGCGCAGGTATGACGCTTTGGCTGGTGAGCCTTACGCTATTTGTTGTATCGGTACTGTTGGGAGGTATCAATTATATTACAACGGTACTGAATATGCGCACTAAGGGTATGACCATGTGGCGTATGCCGCTTACAATTTGGGCATTCTTCATCACAGCCGTTATTGGTCTTTTATCCTTCCCAGTATTGGTATCTGGTTTTCTGTTGTTGATGCTGGATCGTAGCTTGGGCACCAGCTTCTATTTGAGCGAAATTTTTACAGGTGGGCAAGCACTTGATTTCGCCGGCGGCAGCCCTGTATTATATCAGCACTTGTTCTGGTTCCTTGGACACCCAGAGGTGTACATTATCATTTTACCTGCCATGGGCATTGTATCAGAAGTGCTGTCTGTGCATTCGCGCAAGCCAGTGTTTGGCTACAAAGCGATGGTGTACTCCATCCTGGCGATTGCTTTCCTATCGTTCATTGTATGGGCGCACCATATGTTTATGTCAGGTGTTAATCCATTTATTTCTAATTTCTTTGTATTATTTACACTTATCATAGCCGTACCTTCGGCAGTAAAAGTTTTCAACTGGATTGCTACGCTGTATGGCGGCAACATTCGATTCAATTCATCAAGCCTTTTCGCTATTGGGTTCGTCTCCATGTTTATTTCTGGTGGCTTGACGGGTATATTTCTTGGCAACTCAGCAATTGATATTCAGTTGCACGACACTTATTTCGTGGTAGCGCATTTCCATATAGTGATGGGAGTAGCAGCATTCTTCGGCATGTTTGCTGGTGTATATAATTGGTTCCCAAAGATGTATGGTCGTTTTATGAACGAAACCTTAGGAAAGATCCACTTCTGGGGCACGCTCATAGGTGCTTACGCTATTTTCTGGCCGATGCATTACTTGGGTATGGCTGGTGTACCACGCCGCTATTACCGTTTCGATAATTTTGAAGCCTTTTCGCACTTCGGCGATATGAACCAGTTTATCAGTATTGCCGCCATTGTGGTATTTGCTGTTCAGGTACTATTTGTTATCAATTTCTTCTATAGCATTTGGTATGGCAAGAAAATGACAACACGTAACCCGTGGGGCGCTTCTACCTTAGAATGGACGACACCTATAGCAACCGGTCACGGCAACTGGCCAGGCAAGATTCCGGCAGTACAACGCTGGCCGTATGATTATGGTAAAGATGGTCGGGAATTTATCTCACAAGTCGAACCGGTGGGGCCGGATGAGAAAAATGTCCATTAATTTCCCCCACTTTTCAAACGAGTATAATTTAATATAAAAAATACAAAGGGGGTGATTTGAAAAAATTACCTCCTTTCAATTAAACAAACGTGTCATTCAACACCACTAAAGAAGCGCATAGCACAACTGTAGCCGAAAGCCAAGAGCGCGGAAGTCTTCTATTCCAAAAAGTAGAAGACTATAAGCTACTGGTAAAGTTTCGATTGTCGCTCACGGTCGTATTCTCATCGGTGATGGCTTATTTGATTGCCTCCTCTACTACAATCAATTGGTTGGCAATCAGTATCTTAGCGCTGGGTGGATTTTTGGTGACGGGTGCTGCCAACACACTCAATCAGGTGTTGGAGAAAGATTATGACAAGTTAATGCGCAGAACGGCTAACCGCCCTTTAGCGGCTGGCCGGATGCAGGTATCAGAAGCGGTACTTGCTGCCGGTTTTATGAGCGTTACAGGTATCTCACTGCTGGCACTTTTCAATGTGTGGGCTGCTTTATTTGGTACCATAGCGTTGATGTCTTATGCCTTTTTGTACACGCCCATGAAGCGTATTTCGCCCATTGCAGTTGTAATCGGAGCCTTTCCAGGCGCGCTGCCTGTGCTTATTGGCTGCGTTGCGGTACAGGGTGAACTGACTATGCTTGGGCTGGCACTCTTTGGCATACAATTTCTTTGGCAATTTCCGCATTTTTGGTCTATCGGATGGCTGGGCCACGAGGATTATGCAAATGCAGGCTATCGGATGTTGCCTTCGCGCAATGGGCAACGCGACCGCAACACGGGCTGGCAAGCGTTTTTGTATGCGGCGTTTTTGCTGCCTGTTGTGCCAATACCTTGGTATTTAGACGTAAGTGGTTGGATTTCAATGACAATTGTATTGTTGTTAACAGCAATATACATAGCGCTTAGTTGGAATTTTTACCAACAAAACGACCGAAAATCCGCATTGCGCGTGATGTTCTTTTCCTTTTTATACAACCCAGCAGTGCTGATAGCGCTGTTTTTAGATAAAATTTAAATCATGAATGCAACTGTGGCGAGTGCATACAGAAGTCGGATACATCCTAAAAAATTTGCGCTTTGGGCTGCTTGTGCCAGCATCACCATGATGTTCACGGCGTTTACCAGTGCATACTTAGTGCGTCAGGCGGGAGGCAACTGGCTGGAGTTTCAACTGCCCCAACTGTTTGCGGTGAGCACTGCAGTCATATTCGTTAGTAGCCTGACCCTGCACGGCGCTTATCTTGCGTTCAAGCGCGGCAATGAGCGATGGTACAAGGGGCTGCTACTGAGCACGTTCGTGCTTGGTTTATCTTTTTTAGCTCTGCAATACCAAGGCTGGCTGGCAATGCAAAGCATTGGCATAGAATTAACGACCAACCCTTCGGGTTCCTTTATCTACGTTATTTCCGGCGTACATGCAGCGCATATTTTGGGCGGCATGGCAGCATTGGTAGTGGCATTGATACATGCTTTTGCTTTAAAATATCAGGTGACGGCAAATAGAACCCTACGTTTTGAATTAACGCTGACCTATTGGCATTTCGTGGACTTACTCTGGGTATATTTATTCTTATTTTTTACCAGCCAATCCTGATTTTTACGAATTTTGCATAACAAACAAAACTAACAATATAACATGGCGACAGCAGATACCGTATTAGAACACGAACACGACGTGCAGCAGGGCGACCAATGGGGAGGAGGCAAAGAGCCTTTCAAAGTGAGCTATGGTAAACTCATGATGTGGTATTTCCTCCTTTCGGATGCCTTTACTTTCGCTGGTTTTCTAATTGCTTATGGCTCTTTACGCTTTAGCAGTCCGACTTGGCCAGTACCTGATTTTGTGTTCTCCACCGCGCCGTTTGGCATTCACCATGCACCACTTATTTTCGTAACTATTATGTCTTTCCTCTTGATTATCAGCTCCGTAACAATGGTTCGAGCGGTACAAGAGGGGCACCGTGAAAATAAAAATGGTGTGGTATTCTGGATGCTGCTTACTATACTGGGGGGTATTGGCTTCTTGAGTTGCCAAGCTTGGGAATGGACAAACCTAATTGCTACGGAACACATGACGGTATCTACTAATCCGTTTGGCACACATGTGGTGTCCGGCGAATACCTCGATGATGAGCACGGACATGCTTACAAGGATGGCACACAGCGCGAGCAGTTTAAAGCAGGGCAAAGCTATCTGATTCATAAACATTTTGATGAGAAAACGGGCCATGATGAATGGATTCAGCGGCGCTTCTTAGCAGAAGATGGCACCACTGGCGTGCAGCAGTTCGGACCAAAGGCCTTCGGTGCGCTCTTCTTCTTCATCACGGGCTTTCACGGTTTCCACGTATTTTCGGGGGTAGCTTTCCTCACCATCATTATGATCAACGCGGCCAGCGGATTGTACGTGGCGCGTCGCAACGGGTACGAAATGGTAGAAAAAATCGGATTATATTGGCACTTCGTGGATTTGGTTTGGGTATTCGTATTCCTCGTGTTTTATTTATTGTAAATAAATAACGAATCGCGAATCCTAATTACATCCTATTTATTTCAAAATGCATCATTTTTAAATCATTATAAAATGGCACATCTCAGCTACGAAGCATCTATCAAACGGGTTTACTATGGATTGGGCTTGCTGGCCGTAGTAACGCTGGTAGAAGTGTTTATTTCCTTATTGGGTAAAGGACACATCATAAAAGGTGCTGAAAATTACAGCGTTGTAATATATACAGCAGGAGTTATTATTGCAGTTTTATCTTTATATAAAGCCTACTTCATTATTTACGAATTCATGCACATGAAATACGAAGTGAAAGGGCTGGCAATGAGTGTACTGCTGCCCACAGCGCTACTAATTTGGGCGATTATTGCCTTCTTTCAGGAAGGTAATTCCTGGAAAAATCGTCGGGAACAGATCAAAGAAAAGAATGAAACACCTGCCGATACTAAAAATTTGCAGGGGATGCTATCAAAACAAGATACTCTCTGGTTGCGCATGTAAGTACACCAATGCATTTGATACTATGTAATTCCAGACTGAAGGCGGAGAAGTTCTCTCCGCCTTTTGTGTATAAAAATCTGACATCCGATTGACAACTTTTCGACAGTTATTTAGTTATGTAATAGGAAAAGCCTCGTTATCATAATTTGAAATAGGTGCGAACATGAATAAAAATAAAAATTTGATTAGAATTATTATACAAACTGCTGCCTTGTTATTATTTCTGGTGGCATTGCCTATTGGCTCTTGGTATTACCTGCGCACTGGCTTGGATTACCGCATTGCGGCTATGGAGGAGCTACAAACATTGGGTTCGATCTCCGATAGTCGCTTTCTGACGCCAGAGGGTGGGGTAGTGGATAGTAGCCTATTCAAGGGAAAAATTGTGGTGGCGGCGGTACTAACCGCGCAAAATCAAGCGCTTTTTGGACCAGTATTGACCAAATTGCATGACCAATTTGACGAACGTGCCGACGTGCTTTTTTTACTTCATGCGCCTTCCTTATCTTATGATAAAGAAAAGATGCATATCTATTTTTCAGATTATCAATTATTTGACGAGCGTCAATGTTGGTTATTGAGTACACCTATGGAGGCTGAAACGACAACTGTTTACGCCATGCCTGAAGCGAGCGCTTATCCTTACTTTGCACTGGTGGATGCGAAGGGGATGGTGCGTCGCCATTATGATGTGCGCAATGAAAAAGATGTAAAACGTTTGGTAGAGCATATTGCGCTATTACTGCCACGCGAGAAGTCAAGGGCTTCCTCGAGAAGACAACAGAGATGATTGTTATTATAATAAAGCACTCAATATTATTTTTTTATCATGGAAAAAAATATACAGTTAGCCAAGCAACTAAATATCGGTGCATGGATTGTAACGGGCGCCGTACTATTATTGGTAGCGCTGATGCGGCGCGTCAAAATTCCATTGCCAACAGGCTGGGATTTTAGCTTTCTGCCACCATTTCATGCTACGCTAAATGCCCTCACGGCAGTTGTTTTAATAGCAGCGCTTTATTTTATTAAACGCAAAAATATTGTTATGCACCGTCGTATGATATATGTAGCCATGACGCTATCGGTGCTGTTTTTGTTATCCTATGTTGCCTATCATTTCACCAATGAAGAGGTTCGATTTGGCGGGGAAGGCACTATTCGGTATGTGTATTTCTTTTTGTTAATTTCACATATTGTGCTGGCTGCCTTGACATTACCATTTATTTTATTTACTTTTATCAAGGCATATACGAACCAGTTTGAAGCGCACCGGCGCATGGCACGTTGGGTGTTTCCTTTTTGGTTGTACGTAGCTATTACGGGCCCTATTTGTTATTTAATGCTCATGCCCTATTATTGATTTTTAAAAATGGCATCATTTTTTATAAAAAAAGACGTGTATTATTTAGTGAATTTGTTTTACTTCAGCAATTTTTGATGCTTATTATTAAAAAAGGTTTTATCTTAAAAAACATCATACTATGAATAGGTCTTATTTGAAAATAATATTTGCGGTGCTGGTGCTGTGCCTCTTAGGTGCCTACGCCTCCGAGCTGTACGCACAGTGCCCGATGTGCAAAATCGCAGCAGAAAGTAATTTGAAAAATGGCGGTAGTGCAGGTAAGGGACTGAATATGGGTATTTTATATATGTTGGCAACACCTTATTTGATTATTGGGGGTATTGCTTACGTATGGTGGCGCAATCAGCGTAAGGAAAAGGATGAGGCAGCCGACTGAACCGCTGCACAGGCGGATTGTCAATTGCATGATTTATATACGTATAAAATCATAAAAAACAGTATATTGAATCAAGTAAATGCTTCGCTTTAAAATAGCATAAATTGATATTATTGTTGTAATAAAAGACTGCCGGTATAAATGGCACGGCCATTAGTTTCTAATTGTAATCGGTAAAGCCCACCGGGCAAATGCTGCAAATCGAGCGGCAGCAAAGCCTCCTGAATACGCCCAAGCTCGCGAGTATCAAGGCGTTGGCCCAAGCTGTTCCAAATGTGCAGGCGCAGATCAAATTTTTCGGGTAGCTGCAAATCAAGAAGAACCCTACCGCTTGTCGGGTTGGGATACAATTTTATAAATTGCTTAAAATCAGTGAGTTGCGGTGCAGAAACCAGCAACATGGAAGCGCTCATCTGGCAGCTGTTACCATCCGTAACGGTCACCCCATAAACACCGTTCACTGGAATATCAATAGCTGGCGTCGTGGCTCCCGTACTCCACAAGAAGCTGTAATCAGGTACACCGCCATTGACATTGGCGAAAGCCGTGTTATTGGCGCCCGGTTCGATGCCCACGCTGAGGCGTGGCGGCTGCTGCACTTGGAACGTAGCGGCGCTGGTGCACAAATTGGCGTCGCGCACCGTAAGGTTGTAAACGCCAGGCGCAAGTTGAAGCAATCGAGTGGAGTCTTCTCGAAACAAG
>CALMSP010000290.1 GCA_937872405.1 uncultured Saprospiraceae bacterium
AACGCCTCCAAGTCCGTGCTGACGTGCGCCAACCTGCGGGTCAGCATACTCAACCCATCGGACTATTGGAGCCAGGTATGTATATTATAAAACTGACGGCTGGTAACAAAATCGAAACGCAACAACTTTCCGTGGTGCGTTAAAAATGGTACCATTACGACAGATTTCTCAACGACTTGTTGTAGCGAGATCAATCTATGGATTTAGAAAACTTACTCCACAACCTTCCAATTCGGGCCCGTGAAGCGCAGCCCGCTAACAGGAAGTATTTTCAAAAACTGGCTCAGAAAAAGCCCAAGGCATTAAACGAGACGGTGCGGCGCATCCACGAGGAGGTATTTGAAACCATAGATTGCTTACACTGCGCCAATTGTTGTAAGACCACCAGCCCCATTTTTCGAGATAAAGACATCGAGCGCATCGCCCACCATTTGGGGATGCGCCCGGCTATATTTGTAGCGACTTACTTGCACATAGATGAAGAGGGTGATTACGTACACAATGGTGCACCTTGCCCCTTTCTTGGCGCAGATAACTACTGTTCTATCTATGAGGCACGACCTAAAGCCTGCCGCGAATATCCGCATACCGATCGTAAGCAAATCTATCAAATAGCAACACTTACGCTGAAAAATACCGAAATCTGCCCTGCGGCGCTGGAGGTGGTGCATCGGTTGCGTGAGGCCCTACCTCTGTAGCGTAAGCGCTTTATAGAGATCATCGGTTTGCGGCCCGCAATCCAGCAAAATAAAACTGCAGCCCCAAGGAAATACTCACTTGGTTGGTTCTCGTAGTCGTATTGGCATTAATGCCACCAATTTGTGTATCAAATTCGCTACGGGCAAAATTATATTTTACAACTGCCTCTAATCCTACGGCGTTGCTAGCAATGACGGTGATGCCTGGCCCTACACCAAAAGCAAAAAGATTGGTATTGATACGTTGTGTACCAGTAGTCAATTCTTTTACATCGCGGGAGTTACCAAAGCCAAAACCTGCTTCACCAAAGAGGTACAAATCGTTACTCTTCGTCATAGGTACATAATAACGAAGGAAAGGACCAAACAACACGTTGCTGTTTTCTGCGCTGTTGTTATTCTGGTCGCGCACATCGCTAAAGGTGTAATCCATGCGGATACCCAGGGCTAAATTATCCAACAGAAAATAGCCGATGGAAGGCGCCAGCACGACCTGCGTGGCAAAAGGATTCTCTTCTTTCACGGTGCCGGTTCCTGCTGTTTGGGTTACTTTGGAGTTGGCGGATGAAAACCCCACGGTGCTGCCCAAGACAAAGTTGCCGCCTTCGGTCACTTGAGCGGACAAGCCAATTGCCAGTAGCATTGCACCTATCCAGCACATGATAAACGGTCTCATAGTTTTGTGGTTTTTGTTAAGTACAATAGCGGATTAAACCGAATGAAAGGTACGGCTAATCCTTTGCCACAAAGATGAGGAATATCATGTCGGCAGATGATTTACAGCAGGGCTATGGCCTGTGCTGTTATTCATCTAAGTCTGGTTCGTGCAAGCGCACATTTACAGCAATATAATCGCCTTTTTCACCTTTTGTAATGTAAAAACTTATCGGATCGCCTTCACGCAATTCATTAAAGTCAGTATCTAATACAGTAGAATAGTGGAAAAATAAATTATTCGGCGGATAGCGAATAAAGCCGTAGCCATTTTTCAGGCTCAATATTTCACTAATGTGTACTTCGCCATTGTTTTCCAACACCAGTTCGCGGTCATCGCCTTCATTGCCATTCAGTTCGCCGGGTGTCGTTTGTTTTTTACTTTCATAAGGCACAAAAAGATTCGTGATGAGGGGTTCGTTGCGCTTGAGGCGATTGTCAATCACTTCATGCATAGCAATAGGGTAGGAGACCTCCTCCAGCAGGTCTTGCGAAGTACGGGTTACCAGCTTGGTACCTGTAGGCGTGGTGTATTCAAAATCCCAACTTAACACCATCACGCGCGTACCAAGCGTATTGAGTTTACGTACTAAGGGCACATAATCTCCATCAGATGCGATGAGCACCAGCACGTCAAATTTTTTGTAAATCGCCAATTCGAAGGCTTCCAAAGCCAGCCATACATCAATACCTTTTTCTTCGCGGCGCCCACCAAAGCTGCGCAATGGCAGATAATGCGTCGTAATACCCTCTGACATTAAAATGTCGTCAAATACACGATCATAATACAGGACGTTGCCTCGTTGTGAGGCTTCTTGCGCCGTCAAGCGCCCTCGAAAATAATGCGCATCCACGATTTGACAAAGACGCACATCATTCCCTTCTTCCTGAGCGGTCTGGTGTCGTACAAACTCATGCAGCCCAGATATGCTCAGCCGCTTGCGTCTTGGATGGTCATAATTGTAATAATTGCTAACGTGTAAAAAATAATTGCCGTCGTAAAATACCCCGATTCTTGTTAATTTGTCCTGCATAATTATTTGTATATAAGTATATTACAGATTGTTATCATCTCAATAATTTTTATTTTATAAAACAAGGAATTGACTTTTCAAACAACTATAATTTTGATCTTTATGCGCCGTCTTGCAGCACGAATCTTGCGAGGCAGCAAAACAATTAATAGTTTTTGGTTTAGCTAAGTATAATTTTGACTATGTCAATATGAAACAACGCTGCTGGGGTCGAGAAAGGCATCTGGGCACTACTTAAGTACGGTAAGATGCGCTTTTCTACGCCGCAAATGTACAAAACTACCTAAAATTGCCAACTTATCAGACAACAAATGCAATACCCTAACAATCAAAATGATAAGAATGATGGGTGGGTTCGGCAATATATGGCTTTATTAGAGATGCGGCGTATTTTACTCAATCGGCATACAGACTTGATTATCAGCATTTTGAATGCTTTGAGGGTATGATTTATAAAAAAAAATGTTGCAGCACCGTTACTCTGGATTGCTTTTTGCGTCTTAATAAATGAAGGGTTTAATCAAGTTAGCCGCGCCACATAGCCGTCGGGCAATTTTGCGTTAAGCTCAATCGTTTTGATTCGTGTTTTAAATTAATCAAAAACATAAATTTGTCATGCAAAAGGTACTTTTTCACTGGGCAGGTATCCTGCTTTTCTTCAGCGTATTGTTGGTAGCTTGCAACTCCGAAGACGACAACGGCGGTGGTACCAAAACACCGGTGCCACCCTTAGCGAGTTTGGTGGCAGAGGCTGGTGTGATTAGCGAAAATGCAGAGGTAAATCCAGGCGAAATTTTTCGTGTAAAACTGCGCTTGCAAACGGGCAGCGGCGACCTGCGCTCGGTGCGGATTCTGGAAGAAGGCGTCAATCTGCCTACGGATCGCTTTACGATCAATGCCGGCGCTATTATCTCCAATAACCCATTCCTCATCACGGGTACCAGCAAAACCGGTGCAACATTTGAAATTGCGATCAAAGCGCATGAAGGTTTCCGAGTTACCAAGCGTTATACGTTTGAGGTCAACTCTGATGATAACCTCACGGATCAAGTGGCAATCAATATTACAACCAAAGGCGAGCAAGTAAGCGAACTCACTGGTAAATTATTGTTCAACCAAGCCGGCCCTGTTGGGCGTGGAGGGCTTGACCTCGACACAGGCAACGGTACAGGCACGGTGGCATCAGACGCAAGCTCTGCCAATGCCGAAATCCGCGATATGGGCATTGATTTGAGCAAACCGTCGGCTACCAACTGGCGCCAGCAGGTTGCAGGTATGAACAATGCTGTCATTCGTACCATAGGCGGTACAATGCCTGAAAATTTTAACTACGACAATGTGAAATTCAAAGAGGAAATCATCGCTGCATATAATAGTGGCAATGACCTAACGCTCACAGATGCTACCACCAGCCTAAAAATTACCAGCCCGCTTAAAGTAGGTGATACCTTTACTGTAAGACGCGGCGATAATTACTATCTGATTAGAGTTACTAAAATCAATGTAACCACCAACAACAACAACGATGATAGCTACGAATTTTCCATCAAGAAATAAATAAGCCAAATGGTTTTCAGCCTGTTGGAGCGCTTATGCTACAACAGGCTTTTTTTATTCTGAGCAACAGATGAACAATGCACGCTTCCATCTTTTCGTTTTTTCCGTTACTTTTGTGTATTCAATGCAAAGTATCTGATTGTATTTGGTATGATTTAAAACTTTAATATGCTGATAAACAGGATAAAAAACTTACAATTAAAATACAACATGATAAAACAATGGATCGTACTTTGTTGCATTTTCAGCATGACGCTGGCTGCAAGTGCCCAATGCAAATTGGCTATTGACGAATATGACGAATTCGACAGCACCCGCATAATTGTAGGGCTTCCTGTTAATATTGGTTACCAGATTCCAAGCCAGTTTCTGAATGCCAAAGGCGATCCGGTGATGATCGAGGAAGGTAAAGCGCTGTTTACTTATACCGAAAATGACTCGCTTAGTTGTTTTTTTCTCACCTTGGCTTTAGCCGAGCGTTCTTACTACTCAACAGAAGAAGGCTTCAATGTACTGCTGCTCTTGTCGGATCAACGTGTTATAGGTTTGTATAATGTGCCCGATAAAGGCGAATTTGATAAAAATACCAATATGCGGATTTATCAGCATGTGAGTGTGGTTCCTTTGGACCAGTTCTATGAATTGACATATCATAAAATCGAAAAAATCCGTGTGGAATATAAAGGTTTCCGTAAAACACTCGAAATTTTGCCTAATCAGCAGAACGCGCTCCGCGAGGCCATCCGCTGCGTAGGAGAGGCTGCCGGTTTATATCCGGTAAAGCCATAACACCTCGACTCATGATGTTTTTATAATAAATTGATACATCTGGATGCCATATTTTTTGAGCTATAATAATTTTGGTGAGAATGAATGATGCAAATCTGACAGAAGCGCGTGCGCTGATTGCGCGTGATTTTGAATTGGGACCCTCCGACAGCAGCACCCTCACGGAGGCAGAATTGTTGGAATTGCTTGCAGAGCAAGTCGCTTGGCATATCGAACACCGTTTGGAATGGCTACTCAGCCTTATGTATCGGCTCGATATTGATGAGCAGAAGGTCAGTCGCGCACTATCGCCGCTTGCAGAAGAACCCTCGAATGTAGCTATTGCGCGCTTAGTGATCGAACGACAAAAGCAGCGTGCCTTTACAAAAGCACATTATAAACAACCCCATACAGATAACTGGGATTTTTGAAGCGCCAAGCTCAATTGGGGCAACTATTCAAGGCATCCGGGTCAACATGAAAGGCAAGTGTTACATCAAGTGAATGGGCTCGCCTCAGATAAGCAGCCGTGATTTCTGCTAAGCGCCGGGTCTGGCAAGCTTTCACGGGCATACGCGCAAAAGCCACCGGATGCGCCAAGTCAATTAGCACCAAATACACCACCCAATAAGCGCCACGCTGCACAATATTCGTTTCCACAATGTAGCTCTCGGCTATTGGCTCCGCGTAGTCTTCGAGCAGTGCTGAACGCTCCTGTGTGTGCTGATTTTCAAGGAATTGCGCGATTAAGTCGCCATGGCCCATTATTTCCTCTCGCTTGTACATGCCTTATATTTTTTTTAATGTTACAACACTTAACTGCCTTGCTTATAGACAAATGTACGAACAAAAAGTTTATTTGGACTAATTAAAAATAAAAAAATTACCGCATGAGAATGCCGTAAACAAATGGTGTTAGTATTACTTATACTTTACAAAATCTGATTTTTTGATTTTATAAAATATTGAAAAACAAAGTGTTGAAAAGAATTAAATACGTTGCTTTTCAAAAAAAACTCCTCCTGATATGCACCAGAAGGAGTTGTACACTGTATTTTTTACAGTTGATTCGGCTCGTTGGCCGCCTATCAATATCTGTTTCGGTATCCGCCGCCGCCACCACCATAGCCGCCACGGTCGTTGCCGCCACGGTCATTGCCGCCGCCGTATCCGCCACCGCCTCTACGGTCGCCGCTGCCACCACGGTTAAAGCCGCCGCCGCCGCTACTACGGTTTTCGCGGGGTTCTGCTTTCTTTACCACAATCGTGTTGCCGTCCAGTTCCGTGTTATCCAGGTCTTTGATTGCGTTCATTGCCTCATCATCGTTTGGCATTTCTACAAAACCAAATCCTTTCGATTTACCGGTGAAATGATCCACAATAACTTTGGCAGAGTCAACCATACCATAAGCCTCGAAGGTTTCGCGCAAGTCGTCGCTTTGCGTGTTGAAATTCAACTTTGCTACAAAAATGTTCATTAAAAAAAAATTGAGTAGTGAAAAAAAATGAAAAATATGCTACAATAGTCAGATAAGTGGAGCGAAAAACTTTTAGTACCGTATGATGCAACGGGAACGTTAAAGTGTGCTTCATTAAGGATTGAGAGTTACACACCGGAGGGCACAATGTGTTGAAAATCAGGAGGTTACTTCAATCGAAATGATACTTATCTTAGAGTAAAAATACAAAAATAGATCAGCTAAACTTGATTAGTAATTTACTTTACCGCAAAGGTAAACAAAAAAAACATAACGCGCAAGAGGTAAGGCCTTTGACGCGCCATGTTTTTGAAATTTATTAAGAGGGCTAAAACACTCTATTGGTCATAGCTTGCGCACATCGCCGCCAATAAAGGTACGTCGGTAGCGCATATCGGGGTCGCCTTTGTATTCCACAGTGCCACCGAGATTAGCCGAAGCGTCAATTTCTTCAAGTGCAAACACCCGCGCAACACCGCCGGTGCTGGCTCGCGCAAAGGTACGTTTGCTACTGACATCCAGTGCATTATATTCGCCGCCGGTAGCTGCGTTGGCAGATTGGCTTTCGGTAGTGCCGCGCAATTGTACCATGCCGCCTTCCGTAGCACTGCCTTCTAATGCATTGGTTTTAATATCGAGATTTAGCTTAGCACCACTGGTTGCACGCAGATTAAGTTTGTCGCCACTAATGATGTGCGGACTACTCACAGTAGCACCGGCATGCGCGCGCACAGTACGCAACGTGCGATAGGTGATGACAATTTCTGCTCTTTCTTCGCGCTTGGCAATAGTGTGCAACAGGCTTATTTTGAGTTCGTTACCGCTTACATGGATATTGAGTTTTTCCTCTTTTTCGCCGTGATAAACTACCGTTGCTTTTTCTTCATCGCCTTGCTGCAGGGTCAACTGGATGTTGCCGCTCACAGAAATAGCATCGAAAGTTCGCAGTTTGTATTCGGATTGAGCTTGCAAAACGCTCGACAGCGCCAAGTACAGTAGCGCCGTTGATAATGTTATACGTATTATATGTGTCATCATTGTTGCATTTTATAGATAAGATGCCCACCCCTTGGTTACTCCCCTATGCCCGGCAAATAATTTTTGTCCGCTACTTTGAAAGCATTGATTTTTTACGAAATTTGCAACTTCAAAATCCAAAAATACCACTCAACCACTCAACCAC
>CALMSP010000291.1 GCA_937872405.1 uncultured Saprospiraceae bacterium
ACGGCAAAGCCCTCTCCGAAGAACTCGCCGAGCGCTACCGCCAGCTCTACCAAGACATGAGCAAGCTCAAATCATTACATGGTCGGATTATCATTGAAGGCCGCCCGAACTCAAAACTGGAGTAACAGAACGCATGCGGGCCATTCTTAAAGCAGCCCGCCTCTATTTTTTTGCGAATAACTTTACCAGTGTGCTTCTTGGGTTCCGATGCTGCAATAGAAGCACACTTGCTTTTAATCGTTTTTGTATTGTCCAAAATTCTTGGTTAATCATACAAATAAACCGATTGAAAAAGTAAATTTGACTTCGAAAAACGATATGAAAGTTTTTATCCTGCAGTGTTAATGATTACCACTACCCTCAAACAGCTTTTTCTTACCAATCGCTTATTCTGGATGCTGGGCGCACTGGCAGCGCTATTCGTTCTAAGCTTTGCGGTACCGCCGCTTTTTGTCATAGCACAAATTTTGTTGTTGCTGGCTATTGTGCTTATCGTATTGGATGTATGGTTCTTATTCAATCCATCCGTGCAGGTAGCGGCGCGACGCCGAACGCCAAAGCTCCTGTCGCTCGGCGATTTCAACCAAATTTACTTGGATTTGCAAAATCGTTCTTCTATTCTATTGACGATTCAAGTGATAGATGAATTGCCCGTGCAGTTTCAAATCCGCGATTTTGTAGAACGCATTCAACTCCCAGCAGACACAGAACACATGCTTACCTACCCACTGCGACCAACTACGCGAGGCGAATACGGTTTTGGCGCTATCCACCTTTATTTGAATACAGCACTGGGTTTCATCGAACGACGTGTGTCGGTAGATGCGGCAGTAACTGTACCAGTTTATCCTTCTGTCATCCAGATGCGGCAGTACGAACTGCGAGCCTTCCATCGTGTGGCACAGTTTCAGGGGATCAAAAAATTGCGGCGCATTGGGCATAGCTACGAATTTGAACAGATCAAAAATTACGTGCGCGGCGATGATTATCGCAGCATCAATTGGAAGGCAAGCAGCCGGCGTGCCGAACTCATGGTAAATCAATACGAGGATGAGCGTGCGCAGCAGGTATATAGCATCATTGATAAAAGTCGGGTGATGCGCTTACCTTTCAATGGGCTGAGCCTCATGGATTATGCCATTAACGCCACCTTGGCTTTGTCGAATATTGCATTGAAAAAATACGATCGCGCTGGGCTGATTACCTTTTCGGATGTGATAGGCGCCACCATAAAAGCCGACAGCAAAACAACCCAACTCCAGAAAATACTGAGCGCACTGTATAAGGAGCAAGAGCGTATCTTGGAAGCGAACTACGAATTGTTGTACCACGCCGTGCATACCTTAGTGAGCCGACGTAGCCTGCTGTTGTTGTACACCAACTTTGAAAGCCGGTATGCCTTAGAACGGGTACTGCCGCTGCTGCGTCGTATCAATAAATTTCACCTATTGGTAGTCATTTTTTTTGAAAATACAGAAATCCGTAATTTTGCGCGCCAGCCTGCTCACACGTTAGAAGATATTTACCACCAAACCGTAGCGCAACAGTTCCTATCTGAAAAAGTACAAATGGTGCAAATACTTCGGCAGCATGGTATCCAGGCAGTTTGCACTTCACCGGAAGACCTTTCTATGAATACGATCAATAAATATTTGGAGTTAAAATCGCGCGGTTTGATTTAATGCCATTTTATACCCTTTTCAATTGGAAATGATGTATTTATTTATCCCCAAAAGATTGTTTTTCAATGCTTTACAAAATTTAAAAATCGCACTTCTAAAATCATATCTGGTATAATAACATTTTCAAAAAATAAAAACGGATTCATTTCCTTACAATAGACCGCTCACCAGATCACCGACTCACTTTTAAAATAGGCGCATTTAGTTGATAACAACAATTTTGGCTACTACGGCGTCAGGATTATCGAAGCCCGTGTACCGGGCGTTGCTGGTGCTGAATACGAGATAAACACCGGAGCGCGCGCGCCGGCCATTGTAGTCGCGGGCATCCCAGATGGCTTGACCGCCCAGGGCCTGTGTTTCATAGACCAAACGACCATTCACGTCTGTAATTTTGACGTTGGCATCGCGTGCCAAACCACGTATCACGATCGGGCCGTTGTACTCGGGGCGCACAGGGTTCGGGAATACTTCTACCTTTGCTTTGTTGAATCGGCCACCTTCCACAGCATCGCTTTGGTAGGAAATGACGCCTTTTTCCGTGCCGATGAATACCTCGCCGGTTTGTCCGTTAACGGCAATAGCGGTAATACTATTATCAAACAACGGCGAGTTGTCGGTGGTAAAATGTGCAAGTTGCTTCTCTCCCGAAGGAGATAGCAAAAATACGCCGCTTCGAGTGCCTACCCACTTTCGGTTGGCACCATCAACCGCAATGGCAGTAACTTCTTCCGATTCTAAGAGATATGCACCGAAGCCATCCAATTCTACAATGCGCAGGGTGCCCTGGCATATTGGCTCGAAAGCACTACCGCCGCATTCAAAAATGACAATGCCCTGTGAGGTACCCACCCAGATATCGCCGTTGAGGTCGGCGGCAATACAGTTGGTAATATTGGTTGGCATATTGCTATTGTTTTGCGAAAAAACGCGGCAGCGGTCGTCATTAGGGTTGGCAGGATCAACCTCATCAAAAAGCAGTACCCCAGCCGAGCTATTGCTGGTCACAAACCATTTATAACCGGCTTGATCCACGGCTACTTCATGAATCTCTGCTTGATTGCAAGTAGGCTTAAAACTTTGCCAGGTTCCGTCTTTCTTTAAAACCGAAATCGGGCGGTCGGCGAAGTGATTGGCAATCCACAAATTGTTATCTTGATCAAAGGCCAGACCACTGATTCGCGTGCGCGCAGTATCGCCAATGGCGTTGTTGAGCGACGAATTTTTTTCATTATAGAGCTTCATCACTTGCCCATCGTACTCAATTAGCCCTTCAATAAAAGAGCCGGCATACACCTTGCCATTGGCCGGATGTACAGCAACCACCATAAAATCGAGAAGGTCATCATTGATGTCATTGGGATTTTCTCCTAAGAGTTCAGGCCGGGTGTAGCGGTTATAAATGCTCCATTGCCCATTGATGAATGAGGCGAAGCCATGATCGAGAAAGCGATAGCTGAAGGTTTGATTGACGCCCCCCGCTGCCAGCCAGAGCTGATTCTTATAAACCGTCATTTTGCGATTAAAATGCGAGTAGGGCGAGTTGAAAGTCATCGCATTACAAAAACCGTCGCTGACACTGTTGGACATTCTAAAATTGCGAAACACATCGCCAAACCATACTCGCCCGGCTTTGTCTTCTAAGGCATAGTTGGGTACATTGCTGCATTCAAAAGCCGTTTCACCAGAGGAGCCATCGGGTCGGAAATAAACAACCTTGCCCCGCACGCAGTTGCGTTCGCAGCGATAGCCCACTAAGAGATGCTGCCCTTCGGCAGAGAGAAATTGTATGCGAAAATTAGGCTCATGCCGAATGCGTTCTAATTGCTGTTGGGTAAAGCGGCAAAGCGTATCGTTGATCGTTACGTACAACTGATCCTGGTAGATGGCCATAGCCCCCGCGCGATAGTCGGGAGGGAAACCATCCTGCTGCCCCAGCCATTGCCAAGTAGTAATGTCGGCAATAATCAAATTGCTGAGCGAAGTTCGGTATAGCCCATCATCCGTGGCGATGAAAAGCTGCCCTGCCTGCACCGCCGCGCTGCGCACATCCACGCCAGTGAAGGTAGTGAATACGAATTGATTGGTACGAACATTGAGTCGGGATACACCGTAATTAGCAGCGAGATAAATAATAGAATCATTTTCTATAAAAATATCATAAATCGTTTTTTCTCCAACAATACCTCGGAAGTTGCGAATCTGGTTGAGGGTGACCACTTCATTAGGCTTCACCAGATCAATTACACTGTTGTTGTACACCACAATCAGGGTTTGCGCACCTTCGTTGTATTTTATCATTCTGATACCCGTATTGCTCAGCCCTTCTACGGTGGTTAAGAAATTAACCGAACGCTCCGTTTTATCCAGCATGAGCACCGACCATTCTGTAGCATAATAAATGGCGGAAGCGCTTTGGGTCACCCAGTTGCCAGACACGTAAGGCAGATGCGAGCGCCATTGCCCAATAGGCAATTCATTTTGGGCAAAAGCACCGTAGCGAAGGCCGATCACAAAAAGTACGAGAAACAAAAAATAGATACGCATAGCAAATTATTTTTTGGCGATAGGAAAACAGAAATTTTGATGGCTTATTGTTTGCCTATTGTCTGATTTTACCGGAGTGTCCGTCAAATTACAACCCGCGATAGAGATTAGAAGTTTCCAAATACTGGAAAACCGTGTCAGGTACAATATATTGAACAGATTTGCCATGACGCAGGCATTCGCGGATGTACGTGGCGGAAATTTCCATCTGAGGTACCTCCTCAAAGAGGCGTACATGCGGGTGGTCGGATAAGCTGCCGAGATCATACGATGGGCGTTTATAGACATATATCTCGTAGTCGCGCAGCAGCAATTCGTAGTTTTTCCACTTTGGCAGGGTAGCCAGATTGTCACCTCCCATAATAAGCACGAACTGTCGTTGCGGGTATTTTTCGCGCAGGTAGGTGAGGGTATCAATCGTGTACGAAGGTTGGGGCAGCCCAAATTCTACGTCGGAAGCACGCAGCAGTGGGTTATCGCCGATGGCCAATTGTACCAAGTGTAGCCGATCGTGGTCGCGGGCAAGTGTACGGCGAGGTTTGAGCGGATTTTGAGGGGATACCACCAGCCAGACCTGCTGCAGGTCCGTTTGTGTAGCCATATAATTGGCAATAATCATGTGCCCAGTGTGTACTGGATTGAAAGAGCCAAAGAAAAGCCCCGTTTTGAGATGTGTCACTTCCAAATGGATAATGAATAAAAGGCTTGCGTTTCAGCGTTCACCTGATTCGATATCAAAATCCAGCGAATCCAGCATGTCTTCCATGAAATCTTCTTCTATTTCAATTTCTTCGTCGGGAGCATCTACCAGCCACTGCCCATTGACACGAATCAGGCGGTACTCGCGCGTGTAAGGCAGGTCAATATCCTGTACTTGGCAGATGCAGATAGCCGTATCTTGCTCGGTCGTACAGTTGATGCTTAGAAAACTCGTAGTAAAGATAGTAGAATCGGGCGGTTCGCTTTCAATAATGATGCGCAGGTCTTCCAGGCGCTCCCGTTCGCGCTCGGTGCTGAGTAGGGCCGCTTCCGCGAAGCGATTATTATCGTAGTGGTCTTGATACTTTCGGATGACCATTTCCGGCGTATCGGGTTGCTTCGGCTCGCGCTGGCAGCCTGCAGCGAACATTATTGCAGCCAGCAACAGCCATGACATAGACTTTAGGCCCATAGCTTGCGAATTGAGTGATGAATTATTTTAGTTACTCAGCATTACTGGCATCACCAGCATGAGTATTTCTTCGCCTTCATGCGGATCCACGGGTAGCAGAATGCCCGCGCGCGTGGGCGTTGACATTTCTACCTTCACCTCTTCCGAATCGAGTACGCTGAGCATTTCTACCAAAAATTTGGCGTTGAAACCAATCGTAAGTGGCGTGCCATCATACGTACAACTCAGTTGCTCCACGGCTTCATTGGAAAAGTCGAGGTCTTGAGCAGAGATCGTCAGCGCGCCATTATCCATTTTTAAAATAACCTGATTGGTGGTTTTGTTGGCATAAATGGCGATTCGCTTGAGCGAGTTTTGAAAATCATTGCGCGGAATGCTCAACACATTGGGGTTGTCCACAGGTATTACTGCATTGTAATCTGGGTAGCGCGCATCAATGAGGCGGCACACCAAGCGGGTATCATCGAACGAGAAGAAGGCATTGGCTTTATTGAAAGCAAGCGACACTTCGCTGTTGGGCGGCAGCGCACTCTTGAGCAAAGTCAGCGCTTTCTTTGGCACAATAAATGAGGTAGATACTTCGCTGGCAACATTGGCAAACGTGTATTTCACCAATTTGTGGGCGTCGGTAGCTACAAAGGTGATCTTGCTAAAGTCCACCTGAAAATAAACGCCCGACATGGCAGGGCGCAACTCGTCGTTGCTGGTAGCAAACAATGTGCGGTTGATCCCCTGTGCCAGTATGCTCGATTGTAATTTAACGGTATCAACTTCATCGGGTTCCGGGATACGCGGAAAATCCTGCCCGTTTTCACCAGCCAAGCGATACTTGCCATAGGCAGAAGTGATTTCGATGCCAAAATTATCTTCATTGACTGAAAAGGTAATCGGCTGCTGAGGCAGTGCTTTCAGGGTATCTAACAGGATGCGGGCTGGTACAGCTACGGAGCCGTCGGCATCTGCTAACACTTCTATTTCGGTGGTAATGGAAGTTTCCAGATCGGTAGCTGCAATCAGCAGGCGACCACCTTGGATTGTAAAAAGGAAATCTTCCAGGATGGGCAGCACCGGATTGGCGCCAATAGCACCTCCCGCTATTTGCAGTCTTTTGAGTAGTTCGGACGACGAAACACTGAATTTCATATTGGGGATGTTGAATTTACGACTTCCTTTTGGGAATGGTTAGTGAATAGTACTATCCGTCATTTTAAAAACGGACAAATCGCTTGGCTCGGATTCTACAATGAATCCCGAATTGCAAAAATAGGTTTTCTCACGGATTTTTTCACAGCGAATAATTCACAGCTTGTGGAAATCTTATGTAACTTTAATTGAGCCATACCCGCCGCCGCCAGGCGTTTCGAGTAGCAGGCGATCGCCAGGGTACACCGCTCGACCAGCAACGCCAGGCAGAGGTTCCTGCGTGCCATCTTGTCGGAACAGGATTTGGCTGCCGGGTTGTCCAGGTTCGCCACCATGCAAACCGTAGGGCGCTTGAATGCGGTGCTGGCTGAGCAGCGTGAGTTCGAGGGGTTCTAAGAATTCCAACTCTCGGATAATGCCATCGCCGCCGCGCCATTGTCCTTGCCCGCCAGAATGGTTGCGAATAGCAAAGCGCCTTAGTCGCACCGGATAACGCCATTCTAGTTCTTCCGGGTCGGTAATGCGGGTATTGGTCATGTGCTGCTGCACCGCAGAGCGCCCGTGCCAGCCAGCTCCGGCCCCTGCCCCCCCGCCAATAGTTTCGTAATAGCCAAAGCGGGTATCGCCAAACAATAAATTATTCATAGTACCTTGGCTACAAGCTGCCAGACCAAAGGCTTTAAGCAGCGTGTCCACCAAGCGCTGGCTAACTTCGGTGTTGCCACCCACTACCGCTGGGCTGTGCTGGTCGTCCGATGAGAAGTTAGGATGAAGCAACCCATTGGGCAGATGCAGGCGCACATGTTGGAGCAGCCCCTCATTGAGTGGGATGTCTTGAGCGCAAAGTAGGCGTAGCACGTACATCACAGCGCTAGATCGG
>CALMSP010000292.1 GCA_937872405.1 uncultured Saprospiraceae bacterium
CCAGCAGGTATTGATTTGGGGAGCAACAATTTTGCTGCGCTCAAAGAGCCGAAAATATTGCTACTGGTAGATGGCGGCGTCAACAACAACGATGCCGGTGAGGCTTGGCATGTACTTGATCAGCGCTACGATATACCCGTTACCAAAGGCTCCATAGAGGCGTTCGCCCGCTTTGATTTGAATCGTTATACGGTTATTGTTATGGTGGATGGTAATTACAATACGATTGCACAAAATGGTGTAGATAACCTTCGCCAATGGATACAAAATGGCGGCACGGTAGTGGCCATGCAAGGTGCTGTGCAATGGCTGCGGGGCAAAGGACTATCGGCGGTGGAATTCAAGCGCACTGCCGAAAACAACAGTCCAGCGCGTCGGCCTTACGTAGCCTTGGAAAATGATCGTGGTGCAGAGCAATTAGGCGGCGCTATCTTTGAAGCCACACTCGATCTTACGCACCCTATTGGCTACGGCTATCGGCAGGAAAAAATAGCCGTATTCCGGCAGGGCGCCTCCTTCATGGAAACGGGGCGTAATGCTTATGCTACGCCATTATTGCATACGGATAGCCCATTGCTGAGCGGCTACATCAATCGCAGAAACCTCGATACCATTAAAGGCTCGGCGGTATTAGTTGTGAGGGGGGGGGGCAGCGGAAAGGAAGTTAGTATAGCGGGTAACCCTAATTTCCGAGCGTTTTGGTTTGGCACCAACAAACTATTTGCCAATGCTATCTTTTTCGGACACATTATCAGTAGTGCGGCTGCTGACCGCCCCGCGCCCGCTGGTCAGCGTGAGTAGCCACCTACCGGATTATGCTGCTGTTATTAGCAAAATATAATAAGTACATGAATTTTTCTGTTCAAAAAGTTGGTAGTTCTGATAATAATTGGGACTACCAACTTCCCAATCAAACCGGCTATGTGGAAACTGCTATTCTCATCGTTATTGCTATGTTCTGTGACGATACTGCACAGTCAGCAAACTTATGACAAATTTGCCAAGGACACCATCGTTACCGTAAGTGGCTTTCCCAATAAGATTTACCTTTTGGGCGGCAAAAAACTTAGTCTGCCAGTTATGGAATGGTTTATGGACGACTATCCCGCAGCGCATGATCAAATCCGAGTCGCTATATTTAGTGATCAGCTTAGCTTAGCCAGCTATACTATTGGCGGTGTATTTTGTCTGAGTGGGTTGCTCATACATCCACAAAATCAAGGTTTGGGCAATGATTTACTCAAAATCGGTGGTATCGGACTGGGGGGCGGTGTCATTTCGCAGATATGGTCTGCTCGCATCCAGCGAAAGGCGGTTAATATTTACAACAAAGAAATTCGACAGTATTATGCACGGCAATCAGTTGGCGCTTCTCTTTCCTTGTGCGCCGGCCAAGTACTTGTAATTGTAGATTTCTAATAACGAACGATCAGAATATTTGGTGTTTTGTTCTTGTAGTAAGCCAAAGTTAATTACGTCTCCTTGTTAGCATTCAGGTTGTGAGCGCTGCTCTTATTTTCTGCATACAGCATATAGGAATGTGGGCATAGTCAAAGCCCTGCCCTCAGCTTTGCCGCATAAGCCCGCTCCATTTGAATAATACGCTCGATATTGGCTATGTCCTCTTTTAGCTCATTATTGGGCATCGGAATTTCATCTGGATTGACGTTGGCTTTGGTGCGTTCTAACCATGCTTCATACTTTTTTATAGCTTCAGCCGACTGCATGATTACCGCTTCCGCATACGCCTTTTTTTGCGCCGCCGTTATATAATCCCCTAATGCTTGCAGACAGAAATATAACAACCCAGCGCTATTACCACCTGCTTCTATATATTCGGTAGTGTAAAAGGCAATTTTTTCTTTCTCCGCCGGAAAATCCAATAGGGCATGATTACGTAGAATAACAATCGAACCAATACGTCGGAAGAGGCGGCGCTCGGATTCACTCATCATATCAAAAGATTGCTGCTGGTAGATTGAATCCAGCGGCTTCCAATTTGGGTACTCAGGAAAAACTTCTGGAGCAGAAGGAAACCCACGTTCCATCAAAAATGTGCGACTTTTGATAATTTCAGATTCAAAATTCCCCAGTTCAATGGGGCAGAAGACCTCTCGGAAGTCTTTAGGTAATACTACTTGGGCTAAAGAAATAGCATCCGCCTGCGAACTTTTCTGGCGGCATTGCCAGCATAATACTACAAGTAGTATAAAAAAAATAACGTTAAGATGTTTCATATATCATTGGGTTAAGTACATGCAATATTTTATATACCTTTGATGAATTCCGCAATGGATTATTAATAAAATAACAAGAAATATTGTATTACGTTTAGCCAATTATAATACTTCTCGCTTTTAGCAGTAAAAGTGTTAATTATGCGTATTTTAAATATAATTGCAAAGCATTGAGTGACTAACGCCCAAAATCAGGCATCTGGACACTGGCATCAAGCATTTGTAATGACATAGCCTACACAATAAAGGCAGTGAGCCGAAACTCACTGCCTTGCTCGAATATCTTTTCTCTTAAAGTTCTTATTTGTAGAATTTCAGATTGTTGTACACATGAGTTGCCACACAAGCGCCCTGCTCGAAGCCTTTCACACACGCGCGGCGCATGTGTACACCCCCATAGATTCGGGAATGAAATGCTTCTATACCAGCTTCGCGGAATGAATTGAATCTGCGAATTCCGTAGCCTTTGTCAATGTGCTGCGCATCCGTGAAAGCAATGTTGTCTCCCAATAGCCTAGTTAAAATAGTAGAGGAAGAACCAGCGTTAACGGATGTTCCTGAGGTATAATCAGGATAAGGCGGCGTAACTACTGGCGAAACCCAGTTAGTGGCGGCAGGTTCTTGATTACTGATAACCTCGCGGATGAACGTAACGGGTCGTTGTAAGTAGTACTTGTATTTGAGAAACCAAGAAGCAATAAAACCGTCGCGAGTACTTATTGAAAGTAGAGTGTACATTTGTAGCACCGTAACAATATCCAGATTACGTTGGCTCACTAATTGGTTCGCAATACCGATCCAAGAGCCAGCTGGTGAGCCAGATTCACCTGGGTTATTGGCCCAGTAATGCCCAATGGCAACTTTTGCTGGGTCTTTTGAAGCATCATATACCTCCTTCACTTCTACGTAATACAGGTTGCTGGGGTTTTCGCTGTAATTCAACGGACCTTCTGGTTCGCACAAGGTGTGGCTTGGTGTCACAAAAGTGCGCTGTGTCCACCAGAAAGGCATCATTGGTGCATTGACTACTCCATGCCCATAATCGCCACTCCAGTAGTCTCTGCGTACATTACGCGAAGGCGGCGTGTAGGGAATAGATTCTAGCCCTGTGCGGTTGTCGGAGTTCATCCAGTCTATAAGTGCTTTTGCCAAGCGCCCGCCAAACTCCAATGAATTGGTTTGTACGGCTGGGCTAACTTGATTTCTAACAACAATAAGTTGCTCTTGATACTCCGCTAAGGCCCGATTGCGATTGCGGCTTTCTGTTGACATGCTACCATTGAGCGTAGCAGTAAACACCCGAGGCGTAACATAGCACAGCACCAGACCCCAGTCGTATTGTTTGTTGGGATCAGGCTTGGGCAAGTTGGCTAATCCTCTGAGTTGCCCTTCAAGGGAGCGTCCGTTCGGAATACCATGTACCATAGATTCATACATGGCAATCGCCGTGTAGGAGTAAACTCGAGAAGCGTCGAGCGCAAAAAGCCCTTCACGTTTTATCGTGTTATAGGCTTCTTCCATCCAGTTTTGCGCTAAAGAAACGTCAAATTCTCTGGTTGGCTTGGAGAGGTCCCGTGAATCTGAAATGTCGTTGTCGTCGTCGTTGTTGTTACAACTAGTTACCATAAGAAGTACGAGTACGAGCGCTAAGTGATAGGCCCGACTCAGAGAGTAGGTCTTGATTTTCATGAGAATGTAGTGCTTTTGTTTAAAAATAGAGCTATTACCAAAAATGATGGCAAATATAAAAAAAAAGGTAGTATTTGTTTTTCAGGGATTTAATTTTTTTTAATCAAGAATGCAGCGCTGAGAAGTTGTAAAAGAAGTACCAAACCTACGAATATTCTATGGCGCGAAATACCTTACGGAATACTCGATTGGTAGGGGATAACCAGGAATGGATTCGATTTTTGTAAATCTATGTGATGTGCACATTTAAAGAATAAAAGCAACAGCTTAGATCCATTATACTAAAAATTATTGTTTTGGCGGAAAGCTGGAAGGGCAATTTTCGTATCTTTACCGGCGTGAGTGAACCATCCGGCAAACTATCAAAACCTGTCTAATCTTTACAATGCTTGTCATAAATAACACAACATGACTTACGAAAATTTACTTTTGACCGAAGAGGCGGGTATCCTCGTTCTTACGATCAACCGGCCGCAGGCAATGAATGCACTGAATACGCAGACCATGCTTGAGCTACAACAATTCTTCGGAGAGGACGCACCCAAGCGCACCGAACTGAGGGGTATCATCATTACTGGGGCCGGCGAAAAGGCTTTCGTGGCAGGCGCCGATATCAAGGAGTTTCTCGCATTAGATGCAAGCAGTGGTGCTGCTATGGCCCAACGTGGGCAGGACATCTTCTTCCTCATGGAGCAATTTCCGAAACCGGTCATCGCTGCCGTCAATGGTTTCGCATTGGGTGGCGGCTGCGAGTTGGCTATGGCCTGTCATTTGCGCATAGCTGGCGAACGTGCTCGATTTGGGCAGCCAGAGGTTAATCTTGGCATCATACCTGGCTATGGCGGTACGCAGCGCTTGGTGCAATACATCGGCAAAACGAAAGCCATGGAACTGCTCATGACCGCTGATATGATTGGCGCAGAAGAAGCGCACCGGCTGGGTTTGGTGAACTATGTAGTACCCGCAGGCGAGGAAGTAAATAAAGCCAAAGAATTATTAGCTAAAATTGTGACTAAGGGCCCAGTAGCAATCGCTAATATTATAGAAACTGTGAATGCGTATTTTAATGAAAAACAGGATGGTTTTGCCTCCGAAGTGCGCGCATTCGGCAACACCACCGCTACTGCCGACTTTCGGGAGGGGGCAGCAGCATTTATTGAAAAACGGCAGCCAATATTTACCGGAAATTAAGTTTATATAATTTTTTGCCCCAGTTCATTTATTGATTTTAGCATTATAGTCAAAATATGATATAAATGACGGCAATACAATCCGAAAATACCACACCATGAAACCTATATCGGCGCTATTGCTGGCGGCGCTTTGTTGGTTATGTTGTTATTGTGCGAACCCTCGATTGGCGTCGCTTGGTCAGCGCACGCAATTCCAGGGCAAACTGGTTCGCAATATTATACTCGATTGCTTTGAGGCGGGTTTGCAGTACGATACCAATACGCCAGTGTATTGCGAAGCATCAGCCGTCGTGCGAATGGGTGACCAATTATTGATTGCTATTGACAAACCCGTGCCTGGCGATATGCGCTCACCAGTGTTTAGTATTCCAGTTAAATCGCTGAAAAACAGTTTGATTACGAATAATAATATTCGATATATTAATGCATCACCTTTCCTTGAGATGCAAAAAATAGAGGCGATGACCACCGCCGGCGATACGCTTTTCTTTGCCACCACCGCCTTTGATCGCATCAAATCTTCCGATGAATGGGATAGTTACAATACGTTGGCACACTGGCGGACTTCAGGTATTTCAAATGTAAAATATACCAATCCTGGCGCACTTCACAACGCCCGAATCCTACGCAACGCTTTTCGGCAGGCGCTGCGTAGCGATACATTCCCAGAAGGGCCGCCTTATTTTAAAATAGAGGCTTTAACTGTGCTGCCCGATCGTCGCCTTATTTTTGGGGTACGCGAAATTGGCAAAAGCTATCTTGATTTTCATTATGCATGTATTTTGGTAGAGGCGCGCTATGTACTTACACCAGAAAATGAGGTGATCCTACAGCCTAATTTCAAGAAAATATATGATTATCAGCCGTTTATACATAATAATCCTTTGGGCATTTCTGATTTAATCTACCAGCCTACCCGTGCCAGTTTTGTGGTGCTGACTTCTTTGGAAGGTGAAGGTGACGAGCGCAACAAGGACCTACGTAGCTACCTGTGGGTGCTACCAATAGCACATTTAGATACGGGCGCCCCGCCCATACTCATCCAAACCAAAGATGGACAGCCGCTTGAGCTGCCGCACAAAGGTGAGGGTTTGCTGGCATTGGATGCGCGCACGCTGTTGATTGTGCATGACGAAGACCGCAAAGATAGTCGCGTGCAAATAGGCAAAACACAATGGACAAAACAACCGCACCAGACGATTCTCTCTATCGTGCGCATTCGCTAAGCTTAACCTCCTCAACCCCCTCAACCTCTAAACCCCCTACGCAGTCACCTGATCTTTGTATTTGAGCAATTGTCGCCGCATTTTTTCGGCGGCATCGGCAAGCGCTTTTTCGTATGATTCGGCACTGGCACTAGCGTGCAGCAGTTGCCCGGGTACATCGAGCCGAATTTCTACCGTACTGCCCTGCGGTGCGCCGTTGCTACGGTTTTCTTCTGCTTTTAGGAATACATCGGCGCTGGTAATGCGCTCATAAAAAGTGGCTAATTTGGTTACACGGTCATTTATTAACGCTTGTAACTTGTCGTTCACCGAGAAAGGTGCATTCACTTGAATTGTCATACATCACAGTTTTGGTCATAAATTCTATACTGCTTATCAAGCCCTAAATTATTGGCAGCCATGCCCGCTTTCAATGATAATTTTCAGTAGCGTTTGTGATAAAAATCATTCGCAAAGCGTTATACATAAAACGGCTCAGCACGCCGGAAGTTCGATACAACTATGAGAAACACGATTTCTATTGGAGTGTGGTGTACCACCATGCGCATGAGCGCCTTATCGGCAATGGTACTCTTGGCTGGGATTACAGTGACAGCGGGGCAGCAGTTCGTGGGCCGCTGGGAAGGTATCCTCACACAGCCGAGCAAAACGGATACTTTTTTCTACGAACTTAGCCTTACGCAGCAAGGACAAACAATTGCTGGGGTCTCGCGCTCGCGTACACCCGATGGCAAGTCCGCTGCGGCCTTCACCCTCACTGGTTTCTGGGACGGGAAGCAATTGGTGCTACAAGAGGTAGAACAAACCGAGCCACCCAACGGCGGTTGGTGCTTAAAATACGCTACCCTAAGCTTCCGCACAGCAGCTGGTTTTGATGTGCTGGAGGGCACCTGGAAAGCTGATCGCTGTTCGTCTGGGCACTTGCAGGTGCGCCGGCAAAGCACTCTAAAAGAAGTAACAACCGAGTCGGAGGTACCATTTTCGTGGGCAGGCCGCTGGACGGGCCATCTCGCTCAATCCGATCGGGATTATGGCTTTTTCTATGAGTTGCAATTGGATGACCAAGGCAGGGGGCGCTCTTATATCGTGTCAGAG
>CALMSP010000293.1 GCA_937872405.1 uncultured Saprospiraceae bacterium
CATTTTCGGATGTGGTGGTCATTGGCAATTCCATCCGGCTGCGAAAGAAGCGGATCAGGTGAGGATAGATATTTACAGGTAATGGGAAATTGTTATTTGTTAATTGATGCAAATTTTATATTCTGACAATCAGTTGTTTATGTATTTTGCCTACAAAATATAATTATATCTATGTACTTAAAGTTTCTACTTTCAAGCTGTCTATAAATTTGAAATGAGCATCTCTTGTTAACAACGGCAGGTCATTGGTCATACAAATAGCAGCTATCCAGATATCATTTTCAGGGATTGGTTTTCCTTTTTGCTTTAGTGACAACCTGACATTAGCGTAGGCATCTGCTACCAAATTATTGATAGCTAATTCCTCGCAGGCATTAATAAAAGCTCTAAATTTAGCGAGATTTGTAGATTGATTACTAGAATTTTTTGCCCCAAAGAGCAACTCACCACTCACGATAACTGGCAAGAACAATATTTCATAATATTGTAAATGGCTTATTACAGCTGAGTTGTTATTTAACAGCTCTATCGCAATATTCGTATCAATCGCAACTCGTTTCATTTACCATTCACCTTCAATATGACTAAAAGCATCTTCAACACTTGTTTTTATTTCCGCTGCATCTTCATCAGACAATACCCCCGCCAGTGCCAGCACTTTATTTATATTACCACTCGACTCGGAAATGCTGGGCTTGAGTAAGTGTATAAACTCAAGAATTTGATAGAGCACCCGCGGATTACGTATCTCTGCGATATCCAATAAAATTTTATCTCTGATGGTCATAATAATATATTTTTAACAGAACGTAATAAGCTTTTATAAAGTTCCTTGAACAAAAATACAAAAAAAACCAAATATAAAGAAAGATATCATTGGCAATTCCATCCGGCTGCGAAAGAAGCGGATCAGGTGAGGAGGTGCTCCAACCAAGTGTTTTGATTGCATTGGATTACTTCACTTACTTTTTTTGTTAAAACGACAAACAAAGCTCAGCAGTAAGCTCTCGGAATTGGCAAAGGCGCCTATGGTATGATTCCTGCTAATTCTTGAGGGGAAAAAAGTTAAAAATTGTTTGTTTTCATTATAACGGTAAAAAACACCAGGGATGCTTTCTACGCTAATGTAAAATTGATCATTGATATGATATTGAAGCCCCAGGATGTAACCAACGCCAGCTGATAAGCCTAATTGTCTTGAAACGGGATCATCTTGCCTTTGACTAGAATAATTAAAACCAACGAATGCTTCAGGTCCATGCATAAACTGAATTCTATTGCTCCACACTATGCGTTTCTCCAAGCCTACATTTCCGCTTACGTTAGCATTATAGTTTTGTACGTTGTTGTCCGGAGAAGTTGAAAATTGGATATTCCCGACCAAAAAGCGATAACGCATGTAATGATTTTCGTTATTTGGGCGCTGTATTTTATAAACCACCCCAAAATTGCGCAAGTCGAAATTGCTGATTTGAAGGCCTACTTCGTGCATATGAGCGGATTCATTTTCTTGCGCGGTAAGTGCTCCATAGTAAATAATACTAAATAAACACCATAATAAAAGGCGACGCCAAGTCGCATCCATGTAGATTGTTTTCATAATTTGATATATTTAGGTGAATGATATGTACAAAAATAAAAAACCCGTATGGAACTTTTGGCAAGAAAAAGTTAAACTTATCTTATCAAAACGTTATCTATTGATTTATTGATAAGTAATTAACAGTACGTTCACAAGTATTTGTACACAAGCGGAGCAAGATAAAATTTGAGAAAAAAACGTATGTTTGCAGGATAAGTAATTACACTATTTACGATTTGCGGAGTCCGATTCGAAATTTTGAAAAATTTTGAAAATCAACCTTTTAAGTGAGAGTAAGTGCCTCATTTCCAATTGAAAATGGGGTTAAAAATCAGCGCATTATAAAAAACATGGTTCTTCATTTATCAACTTGAATAATTTATGCAATATCCCTTTCATCTTGCATTTCCAGTGAAAGATCTGGAGCAAACGCGCGCCTTTTATGAAGGTTTATTAGGTTGCACGGTAGGTCGTACCGCTGAGCGTTGGATAGATTTTGATTTCTGGGGGCATCAATTGTCGGCACATCTTACCGACCAACCCATGACGGAGCCACTTACCAATCCGGTGGATGGCAAGCAGGTACCGGTGCGTCATTTTGGTGCTATTCTTCACATGGACGATTGGGAGGCATTAGCTGCGCGCTTGCAGGCACACGGTGTGTCATTTATTATCGAGCCGTACACGCGCTTCAAGGGGGAAGTAGGGGAGCAAGCCACGATGTTTTTGCTCGACCCAAGCGGTAATGCCTTGGAATTCAAGGCTTTTCGCGATTTCAACCAGATATTTGCAACGTAACATCAAAAAAGCGTGTGGATGCTACGTTGGAGTCGGCACCAGACACTTTTTTCAAGCTAAAAAATCGGAGTATAGCGGCGGCTACCTTATTTAAACAAGCTGTCGTATCCGGTGCTGCCGCCTTGTGTGCGTTTTTCGGGTTGAGCCGTTCGGCTATTCAAATCGAGCGTATCGCTGCTGGCTTTTTTCGGGCTATCCAATAGCATCAGGGTGCTTTCTTTCTCCCACTTTTCCAGCATTTGCATACCTTCTTCTTGATATATACCTTCTTGTAAATCAATGGTTTGCATGAAATTTGCCGACATTTCCATGAAGCGTTCCATCTCGCCGACTTTGTTGGCTACATCTTCAGCAATAGACTCCATCGCCATATCGAACATAGCGCGTTGGTCGGGGTCGCCACTGATGATGCTCATTGCCGAGCGCATCGCCGAATGGCTGGCGCGAATGGCTTTGCGTTCTTGTTCTTTCAAGGCTACTTGGTCTTTGGTGTCTTCCAATAAAATTTCTGAATTTTGCTCCATTTTTGTGAGAATACGGTACAAAATTTCCATTTTTTGCAGTAGTTGTTGGTATTTTTGATTGCTTTCCTGCAAGCGCGCGGCCTTGCGCGAAGACAGCATCACTTGATTGTCCATCCCTTTATTGCGAGCAGCGGCTGCCAGCTTCATATTTTCCTGAATTTCTGCATTATTTTTTTCCACGAGGTTTTGCAGTTGTCGCATCTGCCCGCGGATAGCGCCGATTTGTTTGCGCATTTTCGCCAAATTCTTTTGCAGCTCTTCTACATAACTTTTTAGAATACCAATGGGGTCTAATTGCACAAACCAACTGGTGATGCTACGCATGACGCTTTTGTACATATACCATACGAGATTGCGCATTTTGGGATCGAGCACCACATAAGCCACCGCACCCAGTACCACTAATAAACCGCTGAGATACAGGATATTCTGGGTAAGACTAATGATCCAAGGTAAGTTGAGGTACAGCAAATAGCCGCCGCCTAAGATAAGCCCAGCCAGTACAATAGTACCAGTAACGCCTTCCGGACGCTTCCAGAATGACTTTTGTTTGAATTCAGGATTTTCCATATTGATAGCTTGTTATTATATTTTTGTAATAAAATTCGGATAAGTCGCTGTATTTCAATGGTTTGAAACTTAGCGTTTTTTTAACATTGTTGCATATTTACAGGTACTCATTGATACGCTCCATGTCTTTATCTATTTGATTCATCAGGCTTCTGAGCGTAAATTCAAAGTTGTTTTTTGCCGATTCGATTTTTTCTACCGAAGCCCGAATATCTTCATCTGCATTCGCTACAATCGCTTGATATTCCTCAATTTTTTTCTGCATTTCAGCAATTTTCACTCGGTACTCTTCTATGGTTTTTTGTAGTTTGACCACTTCATTCTGTTTCGATTTTACTCGATCCTGCATGTTTTTCTCCAAAGCGGCGTCGAATTTTTGTTTTTCGCTTTGCAATACTCCTTTATAATGTTCGGCGGTTTTCAGCAATTTTTCTTTCGTGAGCCCTACCGTAGCGGCCGTAGCATAGGCTGCTTTGAAGGATGCCGCTTCATCCATATTCATAGCCATGAGCGCGCCAAGCGATTGCTTATATTCGATATAATCAAAACCGGGCAGATTATTTTTTTCTAAGGCATTGGTTAAGAATTCTATGCTCTTATCGTCGAGGCCGTGCGCTTCGCCAAATAGTTTTTTCAAATCTTTTTGCATATTGTTTTGTTTGCCGTTCTATTTAGGAGAGCCTCCAACAAGAAGACCCGTTGCAAATTAAACGAAAAAGTGCTAAAAACGGATGTAAATTCTCGATAATTGAAGGGATATTTTAGACCGGCAGCTGCTTCTTAGCGCTCAGTCAAGTAATTACGTTCGTATAAAATAAATTTTACCCCCCGACGCTGCAAGCTGTGCAGGGGTGTCCAGCGGCGGCGCAATTCGTCTATTTCCGCATCTGAAAAATCATTCATGATATTTGAATATAGTATAAACGACTGATTATAAAGGTTTTTTGCGGAAAATCCCGTGGAGTCGTTAGAGAGATCGCGAAAGTAAAATGGCCCGATGTCTGGGAAAGCCGTCCCCACTGCCGATGGTTCGATGCCTTGTTGTTCGATAAAATCAATCATATCAGCGCGTAGCCGGTAATAAGGCAAATGGGCTAAGGTAGCATCCCAGCCTTGCGAAATTTTATCCGGGTAAATCCAAGTGTTTCCACTGAGTAGCCCTATTGTTAAAACGCTGAAAATCAGTTTTTTATACCGATTATCCACAAAGGTTGTGAAGGTAAGCATGGTTAATACCAGCATGGCCGGCAGCAGATAACGATGCCCACTCAATCCTTTGTACAATAGGCACGACGGGCTTAGGACGAGTAAAATGATGATGAAAAGCCAAAATATTTGTTGAAAATTATGATGTTTTTGTAATATTCGGCGCATTTTATTTCCCCAGAGTGCTATAATAAGCGCTATCCAGACAAACACTCGCCCGAAGTCGAGCAGTCGCCAACTGAGAACGGCCATATTCTTGAAAAACCCCAGCGCATCCACCCGTTCAAAGCTCGGTGCCCAGGGCGATGCCGGATGATAGCCAATCCAACCGGTACGTGCGTAGTGCGCCGTCAAGAACGCCAGTGCGAAACCGCCTGCGGGTAAGTAGGGCCCTATCTTGCTCCAAATGGCTCTTGGCAAAGCGCGCCAGGTAGGCTGGAGCAACACTATTTCCCAGATGAACAGTGCGCATACTAACATCATACCGCGCAGGCTAATTGCGGACAATGCAATGAATGTTAAGGATTTGAGTATGGTATTATTTTTTAATATACTATAAACCGCCATCAAAAAGAAAGCGGATAGAGGAATATCCGGACTGATAAGAATGCTTTGCGCTGCCAGTACAGGATCGGCTGTAGTTAGTACGCAGAGCCAAACTGTGTAGTGCTCTTTGCTGAGATGACGCCCCAATTGCCAGAGGTAAAACAACAATAACCACAAAAAAGGTATCATAGATAAATGGCTGATAGTCAGGCTTTTACCAAATAAATACCAAGCAATAGCGAGGTATGCACCAAACGTTGGCGGATGCCCGCTATCAATCTCTTGCGGGAGCAGCCAATCGGCAAAATGTGTTTGATAATACCAGTGGGCGTGTTTTGATCCAAGCTGCACGGTATCCCAAAAGAAGACATGGTCGTGCACGAGCCAGGTAGCCACTGCTGCTAGCGCCCAGAAGAATAGTAGCCAGCCGAAGGATTGCCATTGCTTCATGTAGCCGATTCGTACTTATGCTTGATGCACGCCTCAATGAAGGCGACAAAAAGCGGGTGCGGATTTTCTACGGTGCTTTTGAGTTCGGGGTGGAATTGTACACCAATGAACCAAGGATGATCCTGGAGTTCCACAATCTCCACCAGACCCGAATCGGGGTTGATACCCACAGCCCGAAGCCCTGCTTTTTCTATGCGTTCTTTGTATTCGTTATTGAATTCGTAGCGATGGCGATGGCGTTCGTTGATGCGTGCAGCACCATACGCTTTGTATGCTTTCGAATCTTTTACCAGTTCGCAAACGTAAGCCCCCAAGCGCATTGTACCACCCTTATCGGTTATTTTTTTCTGTTCGGGCATCATATCAATAACGGGGTGTGGCGTTTTTGGGTTCACTTCTGTGGACGCAGCGGTTTTGAGCTTAAGCACATGAAGCGCAAATTCTACAACGGCGCATTGCATACCCAAACAAATTCCGAAAAAGGGTATTTTGTTTTCGCGGACATATCGAATGGCATTAATTTTTCCGACGATGCCGCGCTCCCCGAATCCTGGAGCCACCAGCACACCGTCCATTTCTTTCAGGCGAGCTGCGGTGCTGTGGTAGTCTTCCTCCAATTTTTCGGAGTGAACGGGTTCTACTGTTACCCGACATTCGTTCATAGCGCCAGCATGTACAAAGGATTCGTGGATAGATTTATAAGCATCTTGCAATTCATTATACTTACCCACCAGTCCGATGCGCACTTCACGAGTTGGGTTTTTCAATTTGCCCAAGAAAATTTTCCAAGTATCGAGGCGCGGCTCGCGGCGATCAGGTAGGCGCATTTTAGCCAACACCACTGCATCCAGCTTTTCTTTAAGCATTAATAGCGGCACATCGTAGATGCTTTCCGCGTCAATGGCTTCAATGACGGAGCTGACTTCCACATTGCAAAATAAAGCCAGCTTGCGCCGAATGTCCATAGTGAGAGGGTATTCGGTGCGGCACACCAATATGTCTGGTTGGATACCTGTGGTGAGCAATTCTTTCACAGAATGCTGAGTTGGCTTAGTTTTCAACTCTTTAGCAGCACTCAAATAAGGAATTAACGTCAGATGAATCACTAAGCAATTATCGGAACCCAACTCCCAGCGCAGTTGGCGTAGGGATTCCAGATAGGGTAAGGATTCGATGTCGCCTACGGTTCCGCCCAGTTCGGTGATGACAATGTCGTAGCGTCGGCTATCGCCTAATAGTTGTACACGCCGCTTGATTTCATCAGTGATATGTGGGATTACCTGAACAGTTTTACCGAGGTACTCGCCAGCTCTTTCTTGGTTGATAACGGTTTGGTAAATCCGGCCAGTGGTTACGTTATTAGCTTGCGATGTAGGGGTATTTAGGAAACGCTCATAATGCCCCAGGTCAAGGTCTGTCTCAGCACCATCATCCGTTACAAAACATTCACCATGCTCATAAGGGTTGAGCGTGCCAGGATCCACATTGATGTAAGGATCAAATTTTTGAATGGTAACATTGAAACCTCTGGCTTGAAGCAGTTTGGCAAGTGAGGCAGAAATAATGCCTTTACCGAGTGATGATGTCACGCCTCCCGTAACGAAAATATACTTGGTCATTTTTTTTGAATTTGCAGCAGATGACGTCAGGCGGCATGGCACCGTCCTTTATTTTTTTACATTACGGGATGTAAAGCTACGAAGATTTATGTGGGAATTAGCTGCCTCCACGGGCGTTCTTTTTTTTAAAACGGAGTTAACATTTTTGCTATATACATTATTTTGTAAATCAGTATATTATACTGTTATCATTTTGTGTAATTAATTTTTTCTGCTCGCAGGAACTTATTTTTGGTGTAAGATGTTTTACCTTATGTTAAATTAATGTAAACTCAGCATTAACTTAATGTTACTTTTGGGCTGATTTTTAAACATCAAAATGTATCAGAAATGAAGGGAATCTTTGTTGGCATGTTGCTACTCACGCAGATTACTTTTGCGCAACACCCGATTTCGCTGGTACGCACGTCGTTCCGCAGCGAGCGCATCGTGGTGCCGGGGTATCATACATCCATACAGATTCCGTTGGAGTTGGTCAATGGTATTCCGTTAGTGGAGGCTAAGCTCAACCAAACATTGGGTAAGTACATTTTGGATACGGGCGCGCCCATGCTTTTGATCAATCAAATTCCGATGCAAAATTCGGACATCCAGGCTCAGGGCATAAACGGTACTTTCAGAGGTGGTGCGGTGAAGGTAACTGATTTTGAATGGCATACGCAGCGCCAGAAGCAGATGGTAGCCGTTGCGGCCGACCTGACGCACATGGAGCGCGCCATAAAGCGTCCTATTGCTGGTATTATCGGATACGATTTATTGAAAAATTCAGAACTCTTGCTCGACTATGCCGGCGGGCAGTTGGCACTTTTGGATCCTCGCAAAAATGAATTGCATCGCACCGCCAGCCCCTTGTTGGTTGTGCCATTTACGATGCAAGAACACTTGCCGGTCATTGAGATACAAGTAGAAGGGCGCACGTTGCGTCTGGTATTGGATACTGGTGCAGGCATCAATTTGCTTGATGAGGCCTGCGCGCAACCGTTTTCTGCTACAACGCTCTACCGCTTGGGCCAAGAACAATTGCAAGGTATCAGCCCTACTATAGAACAAGGTACTTCGGTACGTATAGCTGGTGCAATGATTGGACGGCAATCTTTACCAGAAATGAAGTTTTTGTTGTCTGATCTGACACAATTTAATACAAAAATCGGCATACCAGTGGATGGCTTGCTGGGATATTCCTTTTTCAAACAAATGAAATGCTCCATTCATTATTCTGAGCAAAAATTCTACATTTGGTCTTGGCAGAACACCATACAATGACCAACCTTGCACGCAAAGTTAGATTTATTAATCCAACATAAAACGAATGTTAGTTTAATATTAACGCTCACCCTTCAGCGTGCCTCATGCACTGCTAAGGCGAATTACGTTTTTTGTGTCTTTTTAAATAGTTCGTTATCAGATTTTTAATAAAGTCAAGTATGCCTGTGCGTTTCTTAGTAGGTTCTTTTTTATTAGCCATGGCGTAATTGGTTTTGTTTACAATTATTTAACTTATTCTTTATCACCAGTTTATATTGTTGACCGTTCTTTGCGCCAAAATTAAATCGCAAGATGAATCGCCAACAACAATTATTTCTTCTATTTGCTATTTGCTTCTTTCCATTTCTATTAATAGCTCAAACCGGCAGCATCACCGGTGTGATTATTGATGCTGGAAGTAAAGAAACGATTATCGGAGCCAACGTATTATTAAAAGATACGGATTTTGGCACCTCCACGGATTTCGATGGCTTTTATTCTATACGCAACATTCCGGTAGGCACCTACGAAATAGTCGTAACGTATATTGGCTACGAAACCATTAGACTAAAAGAAGTTTTCGTTAAAGAAAATGAGAAATTAACATTAGATGTAGTACTCTCTACTAACGCCCTGATGCTCAATGAAGTAACTGTTGTAGAGTACAAAAAAACTAATACGGTAGCGGCTGTACTCCTTGAAGTAAAGCAGGCCAAACAAGTAGTAAGTGGTGTATCCAACCAGCAGATTACACGCTCGCAAGACAATAATGCGGCGCAAGTTATGCAGCGTATTCCGGGTGTAACTATTGTGGACGGACGTTTCGTGATGATACGTGGCGTAAGCGAACGCTACAATAACGTAATGATTAACAATGTCGTAGCGCCCAGCACAGAAGTGGATCGGCGAACCTTTTCCTTCGATTTGATTTCCAGCAGCGCGCTTGACAGAATGCTGATCTATAAGTCAGGTTCAGCAGATTTGCCAGGTGATTTTGCTGGGGGCATTATCAAACTTTACACGGTAGAGGAAGCCGAAGAAAATTATACAAAACTGAACTTGGGGCTGGGCTATCGAGTAGGTACTACTTTCAACGATCATTTCCAGAGTGAAGGCTCACCTACGGATTTCTTGGCCTTTGACAGTGGCTTCCGGCAGCTGCCAAGCAATTTCCCCAGAACGAATGCCTTGCAGGCTTCTAATCGTAATGCACAAATCCGGGTGGATGCGGCAAATTCTCTACCCAATAATTTCAATCCAACTCAAGGTACTGCCCCAACTGATTACTCAGTAGGATTGGGCTTCGGTCGGAATTTTAATATTGGTAACAAACGGGTAAATACAATCAATAGCATCAACTATTCCAATAGTTATCAATACTTCTTGCGCGATTTTTATCGTTATTTTGAATGGGAAGATCGCACGCAGCCTATTTTACAGCGTTTCCGATTTGATGACGCTACGTATCAGCGCGATACGCGAGTGACGATACTATCGAACTGGAAAATCCGCCTATCGGATCGCAGTCGTATTAGTTTCAAAAACCTGTTCAACCAAATCGGCGAGAATGAGACCATCCTCCGTCGTGGTTTCGATTTTCTACAACGCCCGAATGACGATTTGCAGAACTATTTGCTGGGCTACCGCAGCCGCTCCATTTATACGGGGCAGTTGGAAGGCACGCATGATCTTACACCTACCAAAATCCTCAACTGGGTAGTAGGTGGTAGCTTTCTGGCAGAGCAAGAACCCGATTTGCGTCGCTTCCGTACTTTCCGTCGTCAAGGAGAGACAGATGTTAATTTCACCATGCAATTACCGCCTTCGTCCAACTTATTCGAAACTGGACGTTACTACGGTGATCTGAATGAATTTTCGCTAAACAATGGCTTGAATTACACCTACAAATTCAAGGGTGCGGCTAATAAATCTGCATTAAAAGCTGGTTATTATGTAGATTATCGCGATCGGCAGTTCAATTCGCGTTATATGTCGTACTTATACCCAGGGTTCTTTGACCCGGTGGAGGGTCAGCGCCTATCGCGTTTGCCGCTTGATCAGATATTTGCGCCAGAGAACATTCGTACCCGCGATGGTTTTACGATAGAAGAGGGTACACGCCCGATAGACTCCTATGATGCCAGAAGTTTCACGGGCGCAGGCTATGTGAGTACGGAAATTCCTTGGCGTCGTTTTGATATCACCGCAGGTATTCGCACAGAATACAATGTACAAATACTCAATAGCCGCGATGATTTCAGCGTCATTGAAGTAAATAACCCAATTACTTCGGTGTTGCCCTTCTTGAATGCCGGGTATAGCATTAATGACAATATGCTGGTGCGCCTTGCCTACGGGCGCACCGTCAACCGCCCAGAGTTCCGGGAGTTGGCTCCATTCCTTTTTTATGATTACAAGCTGGAAGCAGGGCGTGTGGGTAATCCTAACCTTACGCCAGCTACTATTGACAACCTTGATCTTCGGTTCGAGATTTATCCACGGGTGGGCGAAACCTTTAGTATTGGTGCTTTTTACAAATATTTTAATGATCCAATTGAAAACCGTACCATCATTACAACGGAGCAACCGCAGTTTACTTACATCAATGCTGACTTTGCGCAAAACTACGGTATTGAAATAGAATTTCGTAAGTCGTTGCGCGGTATCACCAATAGTGGTTTCTTAGATCGCTTCTCTTTCAATACTAACGTCTCCTTAATTCGTTCGGAAGTGGACCTCGGTGAAACGGCTGTGGCACAGGATCGGATCCGCCCGCTGCAAGGGCAATCCCCTTACATCGTCAATTTTGCTTTGTATTATGAGAATGCTGACAAGGGTTTTTCGGGCAATTTAATTTATAATGTATTCGGCGCACGTATTTATTCGGTAGGTGACGTATTGTTCCCGACGATCTTTGAATTGCCACGTAACAGTATGGACCTAACCCTGACAAAAAAGGTGAATAATCGCATGGCCATTAAGATGGGTATTCAAGATATACTCAATGCACCTTTCCGGTTCTTCCAAGATTCGGACCGCGACTTGGCGGACTCTGCGGATGATGACCCGATATTTACCTTCCGCCGAGGACAATTAGTAAGTCTTAATTTTTCATACAATCTGAATAAAAAGTAATTTTAAAATCAAACTGTTTATTATGAAAAAGTTGTTTTTTTTGAGCCTTCTGGCTATCTCAATGGTGGTGCTCGTTACATCTTGCAAAGACGATGATGACGATAACAATCCTACCGATCCGAAGGATCAACTAGTAGAACTTACTGGTAACCTGACCACACAAACACTGACGGCTGACAAAAAGTATCTGCTGAAAGGACAGGTATTTGTACGCGATGGCCAAGTACTGACTATCCAACCAGGTACAGTAATCTTTGGCGACAAGAGAACCCGCGCGACGCTGGTAATAGATCGCGGCGGCCGTATCGAAGCCAACGGTACAGTTGATCGCCCGATTGTATTTACTTCTGGTCAAGAAGCTGGTATCCGTGACCGTGGCGACTGGGGCGGTCTGGTAATCTTAGGACGTGCTAACGTAAATCAACCTAACCCAGCAATAGAAGGTATTACACCTGCTGTAAACTTCGGTACTACGGGTAGCGCTGCTGCTGACGGCGAATCTTCAGGTACGCTGCGTTATGTGCGCGTAGAGTTTGGTGGTATCGAATTGACACCGAACAACGAAACCAACTCCATTACAATGGGTGGCGTAGGTAGAGGCACCGTTATGGAATATAACATGGTATCATTTGGCGGTGACGACGGCTTCGAATGGTTCGGTGGCACAGTGAATGGTAAATATTTCATCTCGCACGCTTGCTGGGATGATGACTTTGACTGCGACTTTGGCTGGAGCGGCAACGTACAGTATGGTTTGGTCATTCGCTACCCAGGCTTCGCTGACCAATCGCAATCAAACGCATTCGAATGTGATAATGGCCCGAACGATAACGATGTAATGCCTTATACCACGGGTACTTTCTCGAACGTAACGGTTTATGGCCCAATCAAAACGGGTAGCAGCATAAGTAATGGTAACTATGCTCATGCTATTGACTTGCGCAGAAGAACGGCAGTTTCAATTTTTAACTCTGTATTTACAGGTTTCCCTATCGGGTTGCGTATGAACCAACCTTCCGTGTTGGCTAACTATCAGGCTAGCCGTGGCGTGTTGGAAAATAACATCTTAGTAACCCCGAACAACCGCTTTGCTGCTGGCTCAGGCGTAGCTGTAGCGGATGTTGAGGCTTACTTCTTGGCTAACAACACGCTTGTTCCAGGCCCCGCTTCGGATGATCTGCACAAAAACTTGGGTCTGAACCCAGACCTTTTCTTTGGTACTCGTTTGGCTGACCAGTATCCGGCTAACCCAGATTTCCGCGTGACTACAGGTACGCTGGCTACCGGCGCGAAATTCTCCAACGCAAAATTCAACGAACCAAACCGCACGACCTTCTTTGATAAGAACGTAACCTTTATCGGGGGCTTCGGTGCTACTAACTGGGCCGCAGGCTGGGCAGAATTCGATCCAGTGGACAAAGCATACTAATTCATCTTGTATTTTTTTTGCAATATTCGAACTTGCTCCTCTCAGGGGGAGCAAGTTTTTTGTTAATATGGTTAGCCGTTTTATTACAATTTTATTTAACTTTCGTGTAAAAACAATCCAATCATGAGGGCTATTGTAAAATTTTTACCACTTTTATTAATCGTTATTGCCTGCAATCAATCCAAACCCGAAGCATATAGCGCTGACAATACCCTGGACTCCAATGCTCAGCAGGCTTTTCTGTATGATATCATTCGTTATATGGGAAAGTTGCCGGGCAAAGCAAATCAAATGACCAAATTTGAAGCAGTATTCGATGATCACTACCGCGAACAGGCTGCCCGCCACCGCTTAGAATTATATTACAACGATGCCAAAACGGGCGATATTTACTTTTTAACCAGCCGCATAGCGCCCAGCATAAAGGTAAAACGAGTAGCCATTGGCGGTAAGCTGCGTCGAGATGAGCAGGGCAAGGTTGTGTATTATGAAGAAGTGTTTCGCACCTGGAAAATGGAAGAACCAGAAATGAAGGAAAAATCAGGAATGCTTTTTGTAAAAATGCTTAAAGGAGAAGACCTTAGCCTGTACTATCCTGAAAATTCTGGTAAGGAAGAATACATCGAATTCCCGAATCAAGACGTCTATTTCGATGTGGCACAACGAGTGTGGGCGTCGCGCTTGGAAGATCCCTTAGCACCTTATTATGAGCTGAAGATGCGACAAATGAATGACTAATTTCTGTTTTTAACTTTCCTTTAGAAAAAAACTTGAAAATAATAGCCGGTAATGCATCGTTTTGTAGGCAATTCCAAACCGAATTTTGCCCATGATGTACAACCGGCTTTCATTTATTCAGATTACCGATCGAATCAAACATGTTGCGCTGCTACTTTTAATGACGGCTATTACGGTGCGCTGCGAATTTCTGCGCGACTTGACTACCGAACCGACCTCCCGACCAGATGCAACGACTACGGCCAAATCGCCCACCGCCGACGAACTAAAGCTGCGAAAGGAGATTGTGAATTATGCACAACAGTATCAAGGTGTACGCTATCGGGCAGCAGGTAAAAATCCGAAAGACGGCTTTGACTGCTCTGGCTTTACCAGCTACGTGATGAATCAATTCGATATTCGGCTCTCAGCAAGCTCGCAAACACAGGCAAAGCAAGGCAAATTCAAGACCATTGACAAGGTAGAGCCTGGTGATCTCATCTTTTTTCGCCGTAGCCCCAAAGATTCTATTTTTCATGTTGCCTTGGTCGTATCCAATAATCGAAAGAGCCTGCAGGTGATTCATAGCACCTCGCGGGGTGTCGTGATTGATGATATTCTGGCATCGGAATACTGGCGCCCAAAAATTGATTCAGCTCGGGATGTAGTGCACAATTGAAACACAGAAGAATGCCGTTGGGAATTGATGAAATTTAATTTGTAAAGCAACTCACGTTTGAGGGTCATGTTCTTTAAAGTACATAGTGCATTCTACCATTTTTGACGATATTTATACCTAAGCAAGACGGGTATTTGATTTGAGTTTCCACAAAACAAAATCAACGCTTGATTTGCGCTTTTCCTCATTTTTCCAAATTTTTAAATTTTGTTATACGCCATAGAGTTGTGTTAATCAAAATGGCACAAAGACGTGTTAAAAGTTCATTGAAAAGACAAAAAGAAAAAAATCAAGCGGTCGCAAGCAACCTTTCCAAAACAAAACCATCTTTCCAGCATAAACTTTAACAAACCCGTTTGTATGAAACACCTAATTTCTTCTATCTTCTTTTTGACGGTGGTGTTATCACATGCTGTTGGACAAGGTTTTTTGGGTATTTATTCAGAAAATATTTCCAAAGCGAAGGCCACAGCGCTTGGTGCCGATAACCCTTATGGCGATTACGTAAGTCGCGTTCTGTCGTATTCACCGGCGGCTAAAGCTGGGCTGCAATATTTAGATTATATCATAGGAATTGATGCATATCAAACTGAAAAAGGGCAGAATTTGACTACTATTTTATCAAAATATAAAGCTGGTGATAAGATAGTGGTGCATTTTTACCGAAAAGGTAAAAAACAATCGCTTGAAATGGCGTTGGGTAAAAGTAACGAACGTGGCGCTTTAATAGTGCAAGAAAAAGCATTTTTAGGTATTCGTCCGCACCCTGAAAACAAAGAGGATCAGCCCGGTGTAAAAATTAACACCATAGACAACACGACAGCGAAAGCAATCGGACTGGAAAATGGCGATATTATTATGGCCATTAATGGCTATCGGATGTTTGACTGGCGGGATATTGCTATTTTAATTGACCACCTACATGTAGGCGACCAAGTTGTTGTGGAATCCGTTCGCAACGGTATCCCCATGCGCCAGGAAGGGCAGATTATGTCTTATAAAGAATCCCAAAAACTTGTTACCACAATAGGCGATATGCCTGAGTGGAATCCAGATGCTGGTGCTGTTTTAGGCATCTATTCTAATAAAATGGATAAGGCAAAAGCCGAAAAATTAGGTTTTAAGCATCTTAATGGTAGCTATGTGAACCGCGTGATTAGCAATACCGGTGCAGCGAATGCAGGCCTGCAGCCCTTCGACTATATATATGGCATCAACGAATATCGTACTGGAGCCGATTTGAATCTGACGCAAATATTGCGCAAATTTAAGCCCGGCGACAAGGTGACCGTACACTTCATACGCCAAAACGAGCAACGCAGCGCACAAGTTACACTTGGAAAAAGGTCTGATAATCAAACTATTATCAGTGACAACCAATGCGACGCGCCTATGCTTGGTGTGCGACCAATCAGCGATAAACCAACTAACAAGGGCGTAGCTGTGGATATCGTTAATAAAAAATCAACGGCCGCCGAAATGGGAATGAAAAATGGCGATGTGATTACTCAAATCAATGGCTATCCAATCATTGACTGGGATGACATCAGCACGGCAATAGAAAATATGCGCGTGGGGGAAACGATTCAAGTGGAATATCTGCGCAATGGTAAAGTGGAAAATGCCAGCTCGCCGATCAAATCCTATTGCGAAACCTACTCCCTCCAGGAAATCTGGAACTGGGATTGGAGCAACGAGGAAATATCAAACGATCAGGAAGCTGACGAATCTATTCATCCATCCAATGCAATTGTATATGTAGCCGACCTTCGCCCAGAAGAAATAATAGAGCTCCGCCAACGTTTTAACATCACATTAGCCAGCTCTAATGACTTGTCTATCAATAATTTAAATGTATCGCCAGACCCAGCCAACAGTAGGTTTATGCTTGAATTTGACCTCCCCGAAAGCGGCGAAACCAGTATTCGGGTATATAATGCTGCCGGACGCATGATTTACAACTACGATCTGGGCAGCTTCAGTGGCGCTTTTGCCGATCAAATCAATATTGCACAAAATGGCGCGGGTAATTATTTCTTAGAAATTCGACAAAACGACAAGGCGGTGTCGAAAAAGATACAACTACAAGCACGGTAGAACATTTCGATAAGCAAGATTAGCAGAGAAGAAACGAAATTTTTCTCAATATTGTCCCTTGGCTACATCCTTATAAATGGGGTGTGGCCTTTTTATTTTTGAAAAAGTCGTCCATTCGGAAAAATATTGCACTTGCACCTGTCAAAAGGTTAGTATGTTATTTTAAATACCTCCAGAACTGCCAAATCTTCGAAAAATCGCATATTTTTTCCCTTTTATCGCAAAAACAAGTTTAAACATTGCATAATTATCAAAAAAAATTCAATTTCAGTGCTATTGCTTTATATTAATACCTATCAAAAATCCTGTTTTTATGAACTGTAAAACCCATATTTCACTCAAATCGTTTTTAATCACGACCCTGATCCTGCTACTGGGGCTACCTGTACTATCGCAGCGCAGGCCAGCTACCACGGCGGCAGCTACTACACCTACCGTACCTACGGTGAGCTATGACGAGGCATTGTACAATTCTATTCAGTGGCGCTCCATTGGGCCCTTCCGCGGCGGTCGTTCGTGCACGGTAACGGGCGTACCTGGCAAGCCCAATCTCTACTACATGGGTGCTACTGGCGGTGGCGTATGGCGCACTACGGATGGCGGCCAAACCTGGGAAAGCATCTCGGATGGCTGGTTTGGCGGATCCATCGGAGCCGTAGCCGTGAGCGAATATGACAACAATGTCATCTACGTGGGCGGGGGCGAAAAAACTGTGCGGGGCAACGTTTCCTACGGTTTCGGCATGTGGAAATCAGAAGATGCTGGTAAAACCTGGAAGCACATTGGATTGAAAAATTCACGGCACATCTCGCGGGTGCGCATCCATCCAAAGAATCCAGATTTGGTTTATGCAGCGGTATTAGGCGACTTGTTCAAATCGAGCGACGAGCGCGGTGTATATCGCAGTAAGGATGGCGGCAAAACCTGGGAACGTATCCTCTTTGCTAATGCCGATGCTGGCGCCGTTGATTTGGTGTTTGATCCGAACAACCCGCGCATCATGTTCGCCTCTACTTGGCGCATTCGGCGCACGCCTTATAGCTTGGAAAGCGGCGGCGAAGGTTCTGATCTTTGGAAAACAACTGACGGTGGCGACACTTGGACTAAAATTACCAACAAGAAAGGTTTACCCAGCGGCAATTGGGGTATTGCAGGCGTAACGGTTTCACCAGCCAACTCGAAC
>CALMSP010000294.1 GCA_937872405.1 uncultured Saprospiraceae bacterium
GACCACCGAGATCTACACTCTTTCCCTACACGACGCTCTTCCGATCTGCTTCGGGCAACACCAGATAGTCGGTGGAATCATCGAGCAGAGGCTGCGCCAGTTGCCAGTAATGCTGCAAACGGCTCGCTTCAGTGGTTGCCGGTTCTTCATAGTGGGGTTCGTAGTTGGGTTGCACCAATACCACGCGCACCGGGCGCCCCACATCTTGCCGAATGGCATAAAGCACAAGCGAAAGCGCAATAGGCGCCAGTAAACAAGTACCGAATTGCAATCGGGTGCTTCTACTTGGCTGGCGGCATAAAGAAAATGCTGTGATATTCAATAGCCAAAGCCACAAAGTACCGCCGAATACGCCCGTGTATTCGTACCACTGCGCCAGTGCAGGCAATTGCGCCAAGCTATTACCGAGCGTCAGCCAAGGATAATTCAATTCCCAATGAAAATGTAAATATTCAAAGCTCATCCAATAGGCAATGAGCGGTGCGAAGCCCAAACGAGGCATCACGCGGCGAGTCTGATGATACAATACCACTGGCAAACTCATCAGAGCAGCATTGGCAAAAATAGCGAACATACCTGCCGCGATGGAGGCATTGGCAATCCACCAGCCGCTACCAATATTCCATAGTACAAAGGCATGAAAACTATATTTGAATACCAATCCGCGCCGAGGACGGCTGTGCGCACTGGCAATTTGCTGCTCCATGTACAGCAAGGGTACGAATGCGACTACCATGAGCAAGGGTAAGGGCAGCCATCCAGGAAATCCGAATGCGGCCAAGGTACCACTAAAAGTAGCCCAACCTAATAGCTGATCCTGCTCTGCCCGCCGAAACCATAAACATACTACGCAACCCCATAGCCCCGCTATGAAGAGCAGTGGCCAGTAGCCCCACAGCGCCTGCCGGGCCGCCAAAGCATACATTTGATATGCCGCCACAATAGTCAGTAGCAACAGGAAAAACAGGATAATCCATTTTAATTTATATCGCATTAAACACTAAATATTTTTTGTGTAAATATTTGATTTTCAATTTGTTGCAATGTTTAAAACTTGTAATTTTCGCTAAATATTCGTTTGAAAATCTGAATGCCCCTTACAGACCAAACTGGCGTAAATGATGATCAAAATGCCGCCAGATAAGCCTATACCAAGCTCGATTGGAAATAGCGCCAAACAATGGATGCGCTTCAAGGCGTGGCGATTGCAGCACGGCTTCTAAGCGCGCTAACAGAAGCTGGCGTTCTTCGTCTAATGCCAATAAATCCGGCTTCACCCGATGTACATTCATGGGGCGTGCTGTGCGAAATCCTTTTGGCCAAGGCACTATATAAATGGATAACCAGCGCACCAATTTGGTGGTCATAATACCAGTGGGTTGAAAACGGGCATCATGTAGCCCCAGTGCCAATTCTAATTGACTGCGCAGGTGCCAAAGCATTTCTTCCGCCGACATAAGCCCCCAGCGACGTTCGGTATTCGAGTTCAATTGCTGGAGCCGTTTTAAAAGCGCTTCTTTATCTTTCTGATTTTGAATGGTTTTCATATTCGATAAATTTTTATACTATAAAAAGTACCGCGATGCACCCATTTGGCGGTTAAAATACATTTTTTCTGGCAGAAGGGTACGCATGCGCAATAAAAACCAGCAGCGGTAAAAATTTCGCGTCGTGTAGCAGGGGCATCGCCGTGGCTGTATTATCTTTACCAATAAAACCTAACCAATGGAACCCATAAGCGTATTTGATATGCTCAAAATCGGCGTAGGGCCATCCAGCTCGCACACGCTTGGCCCTTGGCGCGCCGCCGAGCGATTTGTACACGAATTGCCCGATATCACGGCTGTGACCCGCGTAGAAGTGCGCCTCTATGGGTCTTTGGCGCTTACCGGTAAAGGGCATGGCACAGATATTGCCGTCATGCTGGGCTTGCATGGTGAAGACCCTGTGTTTATTGATCCGCTGGCCGTGCGCTACATGCCCCAACACATCCAAGAGGAAGGGCGCCTGCACCTCGGCAAACAGCGCTGGATTGATTTTTGCCATGCCGAAGATATCCGATTCTTTTTTTCGGAGTCCTTGCCTTTTCATCCCAATGGGTTGACCTTTCTGGCTTATGACGCGATCGGACGGGTATTGCACGAGGCAACCTATTTTTCTATCGGTGGGGGCTTCGTGGTGAAGGAAGGCGAGGGTTCTAATCGTGGTGCTATCCAACTCCCCTATCCTATTAGCTTCGGTCATGAGCTGTTGCACTACTGTCGGCAGAAGCCTGGCAGCATCCGTGATATTGTATGGCAGAATGAGCAAGCATGGCGCGTGCCAGCAGCTATTCGTAGCGGACTGCTCGATATCTGGCAGGTGATGTTGCAATGCATGTATTTAGGCTGTCATACCGATGGCACCCTGCCAGGTGGTTTGCAAGTAGTACGGCGTGCGGCGAGCATTCATCGCAAATTGATTGGTGCGGCCACATATAATACCATGCACGAATGGCTCGATTGTATTCGAAATAGTCAGCTTGAGTTTTCCAAAATTTTAAAATGGATCGGCTGCTTTGCGATGGCTGTCAATGAAGAAAACGCCAACTTTGGCAAAGTGGTCACCGCGCCCACCAACGGTGCGGCAGGAGTGATTCCGGCGGTACTGATGTACTTTGTCTGCTTCGCCCGACCCAATGCTACGGATGACGATATAGTCCAGTTTTTACTGGTGGCAGGAGAAGTGGGCAGCATTTTCAAAAAAGGCTCCACTATTTCTGCGGCCATGGGCGGATGCCAAGCGGAAATTGGCGTCTCTTCAGCAATGGCAGCAGCAGCACTCACCGAATGCCTCGGCGGTAGCCCAGCGCAGGCGCTTATGGCGGCGGAGATTGCAATGGAACATCACTTAGGGCTGACCTGCGACCCCGTGGGCGGGCTGGTACAGGTACCTTGCATCGAGCGCAACTCGATGGGCGCGGTGAAGGCGATTACTGCTGCCAACATTGCTATAGAAAGCGATCCGGCGCAAGCCAAAGTCACCTTGGATGATGTCATCAAAACCATGTGGGAAACCGCCCAAGATATGCATCATAAATACAAAGAAACCTCCCTCGGCGGGCTGGCGGTTCATATTCCGATACTTGTGCCGGAATGTTAGAGCCTCCGACTGGCGTGAATCTTTAAGATTTGCAACATCTTAAAAGTAAAAACAATTGATTCAAACTACTGCCCAGTAACTCCTATTCATCTGATTAACAAAAAATAAAGCATTATGATTAAAAATTTTATAAAACTACTACCCGTCGTATTGCTGCTCTGGCAATGCCAGTCCGATACGGCGTCTAATGCCGCGATTTCCATTGACGAAGCGATGTACGCCACCTTACAGGAGCAACTTATCAATGCACAACCAGGCGATATAATTAATATTCCCGCTGGAACATTTGAACTCGCCCGACCGGCCTCGCTCGCGCGCCGTCCCAACTTACCCATCAACGGGGCTGGCGGGGAACGGTTTATTTTATCTTTCCGCGGGCAAAAGGCTGGCGCCGAAGGTTTAAAAATCACCGCCGATAGTGTCACCATTGAAGACCTAACCGTATTGGACACCAAAGGCGATTGCATCAAAATTCAAGACAGCCGGGGCGTCATACTGCGGCGCGTGAAAACAGCTTGGAGTGGTGGGGCCAAAGCCGAAAATGGCGGCTACGGCATCTATCCGGTGGCTTGCACCAATGTGTTGATTGAGTATTGCGAAGCGGCATTCGCCTCCGATGCGGGCATCTATGTGGGCCAATCGGAAAATGTTATTGTGCGGCACTGCTATGCGCACGACAATGTAGCGGGCATCGAGATCGAAAACTGTATCAACTCGGAAGTGTACGACTGCCGCGCCGAGCATAATACGGGTGGTATTTTAGTATTCGATTTGCCCGATTTACCTGTAACAAATGGGCATAGTTGTAAAGTGTATCGCAATAAAATTATAGATAATAATCACAAAAATTTCGCGCCGTCAGGCAACATTGTCGGCATTGTGCCGCCTGGTACAGGCATCATTTTGCTTGCAGCCAAAAAGGTAGAAATATTTGATAATCAGATCATTGGACACAAAACCTTTGGCACGGCTATCGCCAGCTATCAGATCACAGAAAATACTTGGAACAACAAGGATTACAACCCCTTTAGCTACGATATTTACATCCATGATAATGCCTACGAACGCAAGCGCGCCATCCCCGACCTAACGAAAGATTTTGGAAAAATGGTAAATGTGGTATTCGCGGGCAAACCCCAAGATATTCTGTACGACGGCATCGTGGATACACAGCGCAGTGGCTCCACAAACCCTATGAATATCTGCATCCAGCAACCCGACGAATCGCTTCGCTTCGCCAATGTGGACGCTGCCAACAATTTTAAAAAGGTGAATAAAGACATACGTCCTTACGATTGTAAAGGGCAGTCACCAGGGCCGGTAGCGTTTTAAAAATAACAACATGCCCGACAAGCGCGTCAACACATTATCGGGCATTTCAAAGAACAATAACTCCAAGTTATTCAGATTTTTACAAATAAAAACTAACCTCTATTCTTGTAAAATAAGCAAGGGTATGGGGCTATTGAATACTGCTTTGGTGGTAACACTTTCGTGGAAAACCGATTCGAGGAAGCTACGCCGGCGTCGGATCATGCACAGCATATCAGCGTGTATCTCTTCCACAAATTTTGTAATGCTTAGGTTGATATTATCCGTATCCAATTCATAATGATACGAGCGCTCCAGCCCTTCCAGCAGCGCATCCACGGCGGTATTGGGCCCATCGTTGTGTACATCCTTGTGGTACACGCGCAGCATGGCGTTTTGCGAACGCACAATTTGCACCAAAGGCTGTAGCAGTTCCGGATCAAAATCTTCCTCTTCATCTACCGCCAGCACAACATTTTTAATAGGTCGGAAGGCAAAATCCGCAGGAATGGCAAGCACCGGTACGCCCGTGTTTTTCAGTACGCCATTCGTGGTGCTACCAATAAAAATTTCGGCAAGCCCCGAAGCTCCCTGCGTACCCATTATGATGAGGTCGAAATCTTGTTTTTCGGCTACCTCGCAGATGGTATCCACGGCACTACCTTTTACGATCTTGCTCTCTATGGTAGCGCCGTGCTCCAGCAGTCCTTCTATATCTTTCATCACCACAAGCATATCTCTGCTCGCGTCTTCTTTGATGAATGATTCGACTGAGACAAAGCTGCCGGTGGTATTGTACACCTTGTACGTATGGAGCAGCGTGATCTGGCTACCAAATTGGTTGGCAAGGAAAGCGGCATAACGCAAGGCGTTAGCAGCATTTTCAGAAAAATCGGTTGGAACGAGTATCTTTTTCATGGCTGAGCGATATGGAAATTAAAGAGTCAATATTTTTTTATACTAAATGATGCCTATAATAATAGCAAGTAAAAAAAGATTTTACACACTGATAACCAGAGTCTTATGAATGTAATCATATCATGGATATACACTTCGTAATGATATATCATACGATAATAAATACTGTAATACGGCTTGGCAGTGATTAAAAATACTTCACACCATTCGTGTTAAAGTTCGGTATTTTTATTCGTACTATCAAGCAAAAAGAGATTTTGCAGCAGAATTTTAAGATCGTGGACGCTCGGCACTTCGCGTTGCAGTATTACTTTGCCATCAAGTGCTAAGGCCGGAATACCGCTAATGTCGTATTCGAGCAATTGGTCGAGCGTCTCCACTTGTTCCAAAGGTAAGGCCAGTGCCAGTTCTTGCAGCGCCAATTCTACATTTTTTCGTAAAATGCGCATTTCAGAAGAGTTAATACCCAAAATTTTCAGTCTGGGTAAATCTTTATATGTATTTTGAACGGTCATTTTTTTCAATTTTGTATTCTTGATGAAAAAGGCACGTTGCCTTTCCTCCTGTGCAAGGTAGCGAACCTAACGTAGGTGTTGAATGATTTTTGCTG
>CALMSP010000295.1 GCA_937872405.1 uncultured Saprospiraceae bacterium
CTTCCATCTGGATAGGGTCACCCTGCGATTCGGAGTGAATGTTGCCAGCATCATTATAAATCCAGAAAATCATTTCATCTGGTATTGGCTGTTCTTCCGGCGTAGAGAAAAAGCAACCACGAATTTCCACGATAGGAAAGTCGCCCTGTGTGGGGTCGTACAAACCGTCGCCATCTTCATCCCAGAAACCGGCCAATGCCTGTGGTGTATTGGGCAGATCGAATTGATAAACCTCAAAGAAATATGGATTCCCTCTACTGGGCCAACCTTTCACGTCGTTTGGAATGAGATCAGGGTCGTAAGGAATGCCTTCTACCTTTGCCTGCTGGAAATTGCGAATATGCTGTCGGATATTCTGACCACTCACAACGAAGAAACGGTCCCATCTGGCGCACTCTGCTTGATTTGTTTTTCCCGTTTCTGGATTAAGCGGCCCGGTGAAGAAGTCAGAGCGGTTGCGTGACCGACCATAGGTTTTGGCAGCTAATTTGAGGTTGCCGGCGGGGTCCACACCTCCAAGCCATACCGCCCCTGCAAAGATAGAGGATACTTCCGGCTGCCCAGGTGGTACTTTTGGCACTACGTAGCGCCCGTCGCTACCATCCCACCATACATCACCACCAGTGAGCAAGCGTGCACGCACGTTATTCACGGCCTGATCTAATTGGGAAACCGAGTTCGCGCAATTTTCCCGAAAAGTGACCTTATCGTCCTTACGGGCTGGAGCTTCTTTATCAAAATTAGGGTTGATATGGGCTTCTGCCACCGAAATGATGCTCGTCAGAAGCATTCCCAGCAACCAATATTTTAAATACTGCATGATCGTAAAAATTTATATATGTTGCCTGATAATCGAGTTTGCTGTATTAGAAATCAAAAATAGCACCGAGGAAAATCCGTCGGGGCAAACTAAAAAAGTTTGGATTTAGCAGTGCCCATTGATATGAGGCCAAGTAGGCATCCAGTTCGCGCGCGGAGTTTTGTATATTCCGTATCTGGCGCTGCCCATCCACCGAACGAAGGAAGCCGTCATCTGTAGCCGAACCGGTTACAGAATACACATTGATGATATTACGGCGATCCAATAAGTTGGATACGCGGCAATAAACGTTCAGCCCTAATTGCTTGTTGATGACGAAGGTTTTATCCAATCGTGCATTGAGCGTAAAATTCCAGGGTTTGCGCGCGCCGTTGAGCGAGCCTACGGCACCTGCGCCGCCCAATTCTACCGGAACGGATTGTGCTGTGTAGGGACGTCCCGATACAATAATACCTTGAAGATTCAGACCCGCGTTGGCAAAAACGTCAGAACCTAATATTTGCGGCCCATTATAACGCTTGCCAGAGCCGTAGCGGTAGTCTAAGTTTGCTACGATCCGGTGGCGTTCGTCAAAATTGAGGGGGAAAAGCGTGCGCAAGTTCCCCCGGCTGGTCAAGCCTCGCTGCGAGTTGGCATCTGAACCGGTACCATCGGCAAACTGCAGGGTGTAGTTGGCATTGATGGATACATTGCCCGTGCGGCGCAGGTCGTATTGGAACGTGAAGCCTTTCACCGTACCGAAGTCCTGGTTGTCATAGGTGGTGTATTGGATGACCAAAGGAACCGGGAAGAAAGTACGCAACTGAATCATATCGCGCATTTCCTTGTAGTAAGCAGCAATTTTGATCGCCGAGGTATTCGATAGTTTTTGCTGGAAACCTACTTCATAATCAATGGTGCGCTCCGGGCGAAGATTCGGATTGTTAATCGGGTTGTTAGGTCCATACGAAATATCCGTAAAATAGAAGTAATCGCGCGGGGTGGCAATCGTATTAGATGGCGGACGCTGCACCAATATATCATAGTGTGCAAAGAAGTTGGCTTCTTTAGAAATCGGGAAGGAGAAAGCCATACGCGGCATAACGTTCACTTGCACCTCATAATCGCGGAACGACACATCGGGGTCGAAATTGCGACTCTTGATGAAGTTTTGGTCGCGTTCTACCCGTTCATCTGTATATTTTGGGAATACCAAGCCCCCCGCAAAAAGCAATGCTGGGTTGTTCACGGGCGTACCATTGGCAGCGAACCACTCGTCACCATTCCGATAAGCCTGCACATTGTTGCGGGCATCATCAAGATACACCTTATAATTATTGCCGATATTACTTGGTTTTTCGCCACCAAAATTAGTGTGATAATCGTCAGCAGTTTGAATATCATACAATGAATAGTTGTCTCTCAGTACTTTCGTGTTCGCATCATAACGATCCACCCGTACACCAAGTCGGAAGATAATGTCTTTAAATGTAAATTTATCTTGTATGTAAGCCGCCGAGTAGATCGGACGCCAAGGCGCCACGGGGAAGGTACGGATGCCGTCTGCGTCAGTTGCCGTAAAGAAATCATCAAAAGTACCATCAAAATTGCGCCCCAAATAATCATAGCCATAATAGTTGATCAGGCCTTGGTCATTCAGCTCCTTAGCAGAAAATAAACTCAGACTCAACTGATCAGGTGAAAGCCCATCTACATTAACAAAATCTGTCAACTGCTGCCCTGTAACCTCCCGAATGCGCCGGTAAAATCGGCTATCTTCACCCGGAGCAATACTCAAGCCTAATAATGGTGTATTGGGGAAGCCTGGTATATCAATTTGACCTACGACCTGCGCATCATCTGGAATACCAAGGATGTGAATATTTGCCTGTTGGCGTGCCACGTCCCAGAGGTTGCGCGGATTGACCAAGTAAGAACGGTTAATACGCTGCTCATACCAGATACCCATCTGGATGCTGTGGCGTCCTTTCTCAGAAGACCCAGGTATCAGGTCGAAGGAAGCGTTGGCATTAAACGTGTAAATATCGTTGTCGCGCTGGCGGAAGTTATTATAAACAATGCCAAGGTTGGTATGGAAATTCCAAGAGTTGGTGAAAACCCCTGTAATAAAGCCATTTGGGGCTATGAAAGACTGGCGACCTAAAACGTTGCCACCGCCTGCGCCTGCCGTGATTTGATAATTGAGTACCTGCGAATTCAAGCCTTCGCTGAAATCAATATTCATGGCGTTGTTATAGTTTGCTAATACCGGATTCTGTGTACCCGGCGTGTAGCGACGCAACACCTGCCGATAATCGGTATGCTGCAAAGAAATCGTACCCAGGTCAGGATTGAACGCAGGCACGAATGTGGGAATCCATTCGATGTCAAACTTACCAACGTAACCATAATCAAATAGCCGATCTTGGTGGCGTTGGTCCTCCAGCAAATCCTCGTCTTTTTCATAACCAAACTGTAGCGTGTACGAGGCATTCTGTATCAATGAACTCTTGCGTTCGCCCGTGGGTGTGCCCGTAGCTACCCCGCCAAGGCGATGCCGCAATCGGAAAATACCCCGATAATTTGTGCGGGTCGAAAAGGGATTATTGTGGCTATTGTAAACACGCCAACCGCCGGGTGTGAACTGATTTTTACTATCCGCTAACGAACCGGTAAAAGATAAATCCACTGCGCGGCTAAGGCGGGCGTCAATCTTAGCGGTCAAATCGTATCTGCGGGAAGCCTCAAATGGGCGAGCGCTCAGGGCATCCACATCATCCGCTTTCATAAAATCAGCTGCCACGAAGGGGTTTCCACCGATATTAATGATAGGATTGGCTTCAAGTTCCCTCAAACGGTCTGGTTTAATCCGATATACTGGCGTAGCGGGCGGATCATCATCCAATTGATCGGTAATACGCCCGGCTATACGAAAGCCAAGAATGGATTCTTTGCGCGCATTGCGCAGTAGCGGCCCTGTGAAGTTGAAACCAATTAGGCTGTTGTTGTATGGGTCCGTCAGATTGGAGGATTCCACTTCAACCCCGCCGGAAAATTTATTGGATGGGCCTTTGGTCGTAATGGAAATAATCCCGCCAGTTACATCGCCGTATTGTGCCTCCACACCACCGGTGATAACCTGCAATTGCTCAATCTCCGACTCTGGGATTAGATTGCCCTGCACGCGGATACCATCTACATAATAATCTGTAGCATTCGAGCGCGAACCACGAATCGTAATCGCTCCGCCCTCATCCGCGGAAGATAGACCCGCTGTAGTAGCCGCCAGTGCGTTGATGTTTCGGGTTGGTAAATTCCGAATTTGCTCGCTGGTAATAATCCCACCTGACGTGGTATTATCCTGCTCGATGAGTGGCACTTTATACTCTACTACCACTACCTCATCCAATACAACGCCACCGGCACTAATTTGCACGTCGGCACGGTTTACTTTACCTGCCAGCACCAGGATACTAGAGAGCCGTTGTGTCTGATAACCCAAATAGCGTACCTCCAGATCATAATTGCCGGGGTCAATATTGGAAAAATTAAAGTTCCCATCAAAATCGGTTTCTGTACCGGTGATCAATACGCCATTTCGGTACAGTACAACATTGCCAAACAGGATAGATTCTTTTGTGTCGGCGTCCGTTACCTTTCCGGTAAGTGAAGTCTGAGCCTGAATCGAAGCCATAGCAGCGAACAATAAGGCGAAAAGCAGTAAAAATCGCATCATAAGCATTAGATGTTAGAATTTCTATAAGCAAAGGGTAAGGTTTCCTGCGCAATGTTAAAAAAAATTGACGTTTGTATCAAACAATCTGACAAATAAGCCAAATTAATTTTGCTGCCAGCCAGCGTTCTATTCCTTTGTTTGGTACAAACGTCTATTTTCCGAACCTCAAAGAAACGAAGTCCTACGCAAAAACGCTTCCTCAAAAAAGATTTTTAGTATAATACCTGACAGAAAAAGTAGTCTTGACGGGCAAACCAATGACACGACAGCAATAAAATATATTTTTAGCATAGCACAATTTACCCAAAGCGCATATATTTGCACCCAAAAAAGTAGATGACCGTTCTGACACGTTTGGGTAAAATTTTTTCTGCCTTCGCTCGCATTAGCTGGCACATTGGCGTATGTTTCGGATTGGTGGTATTCGCGGTTGCTTGCCGCAACGACAGCTACAATAAAAGCACCGAACAGCTTTTCGCGGATTTCTCGGTGCGCTATCTCGAAGGCGAAAAGCAAATCCGAGCTTTAGCCTCTTTTATGCAAGGGGACTCCCTCCCTACAGCGCGCAACTTCGCACCCCAAGGGGGCGTATCGTTTCAAGGTTTACCGATGGAACAGCGCGAATTTCCGAAAGGCGGTGTGCGCTATACTTACAAGGGTACGGCTAATTATGCCCCAAATTTTCTTTTTACGTTCAAAGATGCCAAAGGGAATATACAACAGCAAGGCTTAACCATGTCCCCGATTCGAAATTTTTCGGTGCGAGGTATCGCCAGCCGCGCAAAGGGGATTACGTTAGAACTGGACGCCGAACCAATCGCCGATGACGAATCGCTCTTGTTGCTTTTCACTGATGAGCAAAACCGCAGTGCCTCTATTCTATTACCTGGACCTTTTCCGACAGGTTCCATATTGGTGCCTAAATCCTATTTACAAGGCGTTTTTCCGGGGAAAAATCAATTTTACATTGTACGCCGCCGGACGCTCCCAAATCGTAGAATTGGCTTGGATGTGAAGTCGAATGTCGAGTTTTATTCTAAAACGATTTCCGTAGATATCGTGGACTAACCATCCTTTAAGGTCATTCCTTGTCTATCCAAAACATAATAACCTGACGATGAGCTGTTTAAAAAACACATTTGATCAAAAAGTTAGTTCAAATGCTGCGTTTTCTGTGCTGTTTTAAAATAGCAGGTAACAGCCAAATATAAGCCTACTGCCTGCACTCAAGAAATGCAGGTTCTACCTTCCTGCTATTCAAAAAAACATGCTTACTGTAGCTGATTTTTAGTAAAAAAAACTACCTTTGCGCGCGAATTTTCAAATTTCATATTTGGCGGAAAGCCGCTTGTTAAAAGCTAAGTTTAAGCGCCCGGCGACTTGTTGCCTACGGCGCTAAAAAAAAAATGCCAAAAGATACTTCCATCCAGTCCGTGCTAATTATTGGCAGCGGCCCCA
>CALMSP010000296.1 GCA_937872405.1 uncultured Saprospiraceae bacterium
CCAAATCAAATCCCGCATTTCCATATCTCCCGTTTGGGATGGCAAAGATAAAACATTTTTGAAATCTAATTGCTCTCGCCCCACTTTTTTTTAGTTGATACGCATCTTTTTGCCGTACTCTTTTTAAAAGCGGATGCAAATTTACAACAATAATCTTATTGGCTCAAGTATTTTATATTGTTTTTTAAAAAATAATTTTAAAAATGTCTCACTAATGCTTGTTTACGCATCAACCAACGACTTTCAGGACAGAGCGGCAGCTTTTGGAGTGGAGTCTGAAATGGTTTATTCGGCGGGCATTGCCAAAGATGGGGCACATTTAAATCAGCGTCATATAGCAAAAAAGCAAAACAGTTTTACCCCAGATGAAAACCAGGTAACAACAAATCGTGATACTCAGGATGGCGCTTCATGTAGCCTGCCATATACGGACAAAGGGGCATGATGCGAAGGTTGTGAGCGCGGGCATACGCAAAGGCATGGTGCGCCAGCAAGCTCGCCAGTCCTTTACCCTCTAATGCGGGCGCCACTTCGGTGTGAGTAAATATAATTCGTTCGTTGGCGATAATCATGTATTCGGCGAAAGCCATATGCCTATCTATAACTATTTCAAAACGACGGCGCTCGGCATTGTTGTGCACGGTTATATTTTCTGATTTCATATTTCCATAATTTTTTAAATGCTGATGGTCAGCGTTTTGAAGAAGATTGCAATACTTCTTGAATGCGGGTGCTCTCATTCGGATCAATACCTAACTGCCGAAAGCGCTCGAAATCGGCTTGGACGACATCTTCCCAGCGCAGTTTTTTGGCGATTCGTTCGCCACGATAGCGCAGGTAAATGGATTCGGCTTCGTTGTAATTGCCAACAAACAAATAATGGTGTGCCAAATTGAGCCAAAGCCCTACTTCTTTTGGATGCTTGCCGAGTCCTTGCGTGATATACGCTTTTGCATTATCCAAGTCACGGATGCATAGCAAGTGCCGACTCAAGCCATAATACACATCTGCATCGGTTTTGCCAATTTGCAATAATTCCTGATAACGCCGGGTGAGCGCTGGGTGGTCGTTTACGAGTTCTAATCCGCGAATTTCTTCCATCAAGGCTTTCGCTCTATTTTTAGGGCTTAGTGCACTATGCCCGGTAAGCAGAAAGCACTCTTCGAGGAAATTATCCAAAAGCGTTGCCTTTTCTTGCTCGCCCATTGCTTCGTAAGCTGAGGGGTGGTAGCGGGTGGTTATTTTATTTTTCTGACAATCACAGACGTCCTTTGCTACCTGCGGTTGGTAGCGCAGCGCCTCGGCACAGGTATTATGAAATCGGTCTTTGCTTTCGGGCGTCCATTCGTCCACATATTGCTCAGCCGTTACGATGGCAATGGCTTCCACGGTGACGTAAACACCTTCCGTAGCGCTGGGATTATTAAAACACAGATAAACCGTGCGGCGGCTCAAGTCATTGATTACAATGGTGCCGTCCTTTATATTCTCTCGAGAACCATCCAGTATCACTTCCGGTTTTGCGTAGCTGTACACATTCCAGGAGGTAGCAAAAAATTGCTCCTGCCCTTTTTCATTGGTCACATACACATCCACCACGCCTGCGCCGCTGGGCTTCACCACTTGATACGCCAGGTTGGTGGTCAATCCAACAATATTAGAACTCAGCAAACCTTTACCAATAAAATCCGTCACCTGTTTCAGGAGTTTGAGGTTATCGCCGCCGCCTTCGCGCTTGGAAGTGGTGAAAGCATACGACCATTGCCCGGCATTTTCAGGCAACACAACTTTAATGGCGTTGCGAGGCTTGCCGCCAATGCGGGTCTGGCTATTGAGGTAAAAGGTTTGTTCTTCCAGCACCGGTAGGGCCTGCTGCACCGTGCGCCATGATTGTGCGGAAGCGTTGTAAAAGATCAAAAAGCACAAAGCGAAGAAAGGTATTTTTTTCATAGCAATGCGATTTGGATGAAGTTGGTTATACCTTAAAATTCAATAAAAAATCCTTGATCAACTGGTCGAATGCGTCACCCTCATCAAAATGGAAGCGCACTTGTACCGGCAAGACAAATATAGGCAATTGATGCGCTATCAGATATTCCCGATGCAAATCGAGCCGCACGGCGTCCTTTTCGGTGGTGAGTATTATTTTTTGTGCTGCGGGCAGCCGCTCGAAAGTGTTTTTGATTTCCAGTACATCATCGGTGGTAAAGAGGCGATGGTCTTCATATTCTAAAATAGTGACGGCTTCTAATTTTTCCTGTAAATAGTCGGTCAGATAATCGGTGCGCGCAATCGCCGATACCAAAACAGCCTGCCAGTCCTGCTGTAAATCAGCAACATAGCGCGGATTGAACAGATAATAGGGGCGGTCATAAGCGTACCAGGAAAAAAATACCCGCTGATGCGGAAATGGATTGATGTCACGGAGGAGGCGCGCTTTATCTGCTTCGGACATGTGCGCTGGGCATTTCGTCACGATGACCACATCGCTGCGATAATAGGCGGAGCGCCATTCGCGTAAGCGACCAACCGGCAGCAGCCAGTCTTGTGTAAAGGGGTGGCTATATTCGGTGAGTAGAATGTTCAGACCTGGCGTCACAGCGCGATGCTGAAAGGCGTCGTCTAACAGGATGACCTGCGTATCTGGATGGTCGGCCATGATGCGGGGCACGCCAAAAGCTCTGCTTTCGGATACCGTTACGACAATTTCTGGAAATTTTCGTTTGAATTGCAGCGGTTCGTCGCCGGTCTCGGTGGCAGGCATCGTGGGCTGTACCTCTATGTAGCCCTGCGTTTTGCGACCATAACCCCGACTCAAAGTGGCTACGTTGATGTAATCTTTTAATAGTCGAATGAGGTATTCGATATGCGGGGTTTTGCCTGCGCCGCCCACCGAAAGATTGCCTACCGAAATTACGGGTATATCAAAGCGGATGCTTTTCAGCAGCCCAGTACGATACAACCAATCACGTAACGCCACACCCAGCCCGTATAGCAAGGATAAGGGCAGGAGCAATATTCTAACTAACAAATTTTGTACCATTGCAACTTAACATTGAAGCACCTTTATAATTAGGCTTCCGACATTACAAAGATAGTGCTTTTTTAACAAGCGTTTTCACTTTGTAAAATGGCGTGACCAATTGCACATTCTAAACAACGCTTTTGGTCGCAATATTGATTTTTGAGTTGCAACAGTGCTTGTGTCTGATAAGCGGACGCCGACGGAATACCTATGCGCCGCCATTGCACAATGATATGATTGCTTTCAGGAGGCAATTTTTCTAACAGTGTTAGGGCCTTATCCTGATAACGGGCATCGGCGTGCCATTTTCCATATAGAAATAGAAATGGTACTATTGTGTTGATAATGAGTAGATTAACGGTGCTCTGCCCCAATTTTTTATCGCTACTTTTTGATTCCTTGTCGAAAATATAATGTGTACGCCAATAGTTCGATAGTTTTAACTCAAACATATGGGTCAATTCGGTGGCATCAGCAGCAGCCAACATTTTACTAAATAAATGATTGGACTGATAAATGAGTGTCGCTAATTGGGCGATGCGAATAGTGGGGAAATTAGCCGGACGCAAGCGCATAAACTGCCAAGTTTCGCCGCGTAGGGGCGTGAGTTTGTATTTATGCTGCAAATGCACGTACTCGCGCTGTAGTTGCCGCGGGTATTCGTCCTGGAAATCGCGCGTAAGCAGTCCTGCTTGCCCAAAGAGCAGCGCTTCGAGTTGCAACAAGCTATTTTTGTGTTTCGCTAATGTGAGGAGTGGCATAGACTTTGCTAGTAATTCAAAGGGTTCAGCATTTATTTGCAACCCGAAATTGCGCGCCAAGGCCTGGTAAAATGTCTCTTCCCAGTTGTGCCGATTGTGTGCCAGCGCTTGTGCAATGTGCTGCGTTTTTTGTTCCAGGCGCTCCACCAGTAAGCGTTCTAACCAGAGCGTTTTTGTGGCTGTAGCAACCTGCGAAATTAGTGGCTGGCAAGGAATCCAGTGTTCGCTATGCAACAATTTCAGATAACTCGCTTTCAAATCCTGCGGAATCAAGTGCGCCACTTCCAAGCAGGGAATACGTGCCCCCCCAAGTCGTACAATCGGTTGGTCTTCTTCTAGCACCACATGCAGAATCACATTGTCATAAGCCGGATTGTGATGATGCCCGTGCGCCAGCCAATCCGAAGCACGGAGGTGCATTTCCACATTGCCGGCCCACACCGTATCACCAATGCGAATACGAGCATTCGTAAAGTCGGGGCCGCCGTGCGTGTTGTACGTACCCGGATGCAGCACCTGGAGAGATTCACCTTCCGTACTACGCAAGTGAGTAGGCGACAACCGACGGGTACGCCAAAGGTAGTGTAAAAAGTTTTCGCGCATGAAGGGGTTCCATTTTTTAATTTATGACGCAGGAAAGGCGAATTGGTCACAAATGGATGGTTAGCTTATGGACGCCAAATGGTCGAGCGACAAAAAACGTGGGTAGTGTTGATGTAAGTTTTATTCGTATATTGGCAATAGCACGGAGCGTTTCCGTAGGTCTGAAATGTCGCGTCTGCTCTGATGAGCGAAACTATTTCAAAGCACCTGTCTTACAACGTTTGCTCAAGCAACTCAATGATCTGAGCCACCGAATAACGGCTATACGTGTCACCCGCTAATTGCATTTTGTGGAATAAAACGCCCGCTTCAAATGTGAGCGTAACCCTATCTGAATCGTCAGTGTTTTCGAGGCGAATGGTATTCAAAGTGCCCGCGAGGGCTTCCTTGCCCATGTCATCGCGACAAATGCTTTGAAGCACTTCCACTAATCCCGGTAAAATGTCGTTTTGCAACCGCGTGAGCGGATACTCATCAAAAGCGGTGAACGTGTCCCACAAAATTTCCAGCTGCGGCTCGAAGCCGGTCAGATTTCTAATCTCAGATTGAAAAGCAGGTATGTCCTGTTCTTGAATTTGTTTGGCGAGGCGTTTTTCTGCAAGACCCATAATGGATATTTTTTGCGCAAAGATACAATGCCAAGACAGTTAAGTTGTGAAATACCCTTTAATTTAAGGTTAAATATTCACTTTCAGCATATTGGTAAATGCCGCAGCTCAGGTAACGCCTCAACTTGCTCCAACGAGAATGTCCATTCTTCTTTTCTCAGCCTGCAGGTTAAGGGCATAGTCTTGTTTCAAAAATCGTTGGTGCCGTGTCATGTTGGCATGGCGGCGTCCAGATTCGATATGAGCATCCACTGGTCATAAAAAACTGGTATTGATCTAGCCTAATTTTTGAAGATTATCTCATTTTTTACACATCTTTGCATTCTGATATAGCGGCAATAAACCGCAAGTATCTTTCCAACTACCGCCTGCCGAAAAGTGGTACGAAAGCAACTATTCGTTCTACTTTCCTAACATGCAAATGGACGAAGCAACCACAACTATCTGCACTTTTTCGCTGCTATTGAGGGTAAGCATTTGTACAAATTTTTCAATTAGCCTTATCCAAGCCTTCGGAGATTCTATACTTTTAGGTGTAATACAAAATCACAGCCAAACATGAAAACCATATCCCTTTTGCTCCTATTGTCCGCAGTGGCCAGTTTGGCGATACTGCTGCTGCTCACGTTCGCGGTGCATGCACTAATCGGCTACCCCGGTTTTTTCACCAACGTGTGGCCCATGCTGACGCTCATCGGAGTGGCGACAATAGCCGCCATAGTGCTTATTGTTTTGGGGTTCAATGTATGGTCGGCAGGTCTGTTCAAAATAGCATTGCGGCGTGGGGTGCTTGCTCTACTTGTTGTGCTGGTGGGCTTTGGCGGCTTCCGCTGGATGACGCGCGACCTGTCCGGACGACCTTTCTTCAATTTATCATCACCTGCTGAGAAGCAAAAATTTCCTCAGGTTCATTCTTTACTTTTTTTTAATAATAAAAATTATCTCTTGATGTCTTAAAGTCGCATTTTTAGATTTTGTTTTGTGAAAGTTTGCAAATGAGCTAAGTATTGACCGCGTAAAGCATCAAAAAAAATCGAAAAAAAAAGAAAAGTCCTTGCTTTTGAAAACCAAACTCACATCGTGGTGGGCAGCTTTAAAAGCTACAACGCCTGCTGCATACGGTCAGTTTTCGGAAGAAGTGGCGACCACGCCCAGCAGCCTGCTCTTGCTCAGATATTGCCTTTAAGAGCTAGCACTGGCGCCAGCAAAATATGCACAAAGGCATTTTTAACCAACTGGCGGAATATCTATCTACCCATACATCTGGATGAGAGATAACTGAGGCATAAAGTGAGTAGCAAAACGCTGAAAATCAAATGATTAACATTGGAGATGATCGTTCTTGAATAAAATTTTCAATCAATGCGCTACATATTTTTCTTTGCTATATTTTTTGTAGCAGTTGCGGCTTGCCGTCCATCCGACAAAAACGCAACAGCCACCGACAGTCCGCCCGCCGATACCGCCGACCAGGCAACGGCAAAGACAGAATCGGCGGTGAAAAAACTTTACGTCCATGCCGCTAAGGGACTTGTGCTGCGCAAATCGCCCAGCAAAGACGGCGAAAAAATCACTACGCTGGCCCACCGCAGCCCGGCTGTGAAAGTACTTGAAACTGCCCTCGAGCGGTGGAACTCCTCATCAAGGCCAGAGGCAGGGTCAACGCGGCTATACCAGGCGCGGCTTCTCCGCTGATGCACGCAGCCTTTCGCAACCGCTTAGAAAACGCGCGCCTGCTGGTGCAATATGGTGCGGAAATAGGCTACTGCGATGCCAACGGCGATTCGGCGCTGTCGTTCGCCGAGGTGGAAGGTCATGCTGAAGAGGTGAATTATTTGAAAAGTATTTTATCGGTCAAAATATAAAAACTGTAAAACCCAATGGAACCCGTTTTTGATAAAAATAGCGATCCCAACATGAAGGTGGTTGATACTTTAAACAAGGTGAAAACCGAACGCCTAAACATGTCAGGCTGCCTACTCATCGGAGTCCTACTGATCTGCTTTCTTGCCTATGTGCTTTTGAGCAACCCAATGCAGTATAACATCTGGTATTGGCTGACGGTGTTAACGTTAGTAGCTATGATATGTATTGTATTCTATACAACGAAACAGGCTGTGGTTAACATCCAACTTCGGAAAAAGTTGGATAGTCAGGGCGTGCAGGTTGAGGCTACTGTAGTTGGGCACAAAGTGGAGGAGTATGAGGACGAGCCAAACATTTACATTGTTTATTACCAATTCCGACCTGATTTCATGGTAAAATATACTGACTTTACAGAGGATAAACGGGTTTTCAATACGCCGCTGGGGGGCAAATTATCCGTTCGCTATTTACCAGAAAACCCGGAAATAAACGGATTGATTTTTTAATTTTTGCAAAATGGAATCTATCTGCGAGAAAAACTTTCCTTCGCATGTCCCGATTGTAGATGCTGTGGCTTTGCCCAAAGATAATCGAACCAAATTATTGGCTGGAGCCTTGCTGGGCGGCTTTTTTGGCTTTTTACTCGTTGCCATGCTATTCTACAAATCCCCAAATGCAGGATTTTTGTATTACTTTACGGCAGTTGCACTTGTTTTGTCACTTTTTATGATCGTCAAAGGATTTAAAGACACCTTTGTCGCCATCCAACGACGCCAGCAATTGAACCGCCGAGGCAACAGCGCACGGGCTACCATAGTCGGGCGCGAATCAGATTTGGACGCCGATCCGGAAATGTTCTGGATTTACTATCAGTTTCACCCTGATTTTGTAGCCAAGCACCACGACGAAACTGAGGATCAGTACTTTTTTCGTTTGCCGATTGGCTATACATTGGAAGTGCTTTTCCTGCCTGCGAAACCGCAGGTGACGGCTGTAATTGACCCTTCGAGAAACTAATGAAAAACCCTCCACCAAACGATCATCAGCACAAAAAACGGTATCATCATCAGCAGCAACAACAGCAAATCTGCCAAAACAGTAGCTCCGATGCGGTGAAGCCAGCCTGTGCCTCCTATGGCCTTGTAACCCTGGTAATTTAGCCTCAATGATACATTGAAACACCGACCAAGCCATGCTGAAAATTGTGGCTCGTAGTGTCTATAAAAATAGACCAACCAGCCTACATAGACTGCCATACCCGATAAACCCCAAAGCATGGGTCGAATACCGCTCTGCCAAAGTTCAATATTTTCCATCGTCAGGTTGAATTGTAGTTAGCATCAAATCAGCGATTTGCACCATCGTCAGGCGCTTCGGTTCTAAAATCATTTCGCGAGGTAGTGGCAAGGGCATAGAGGGTTCTACCTTCCAAACAAAGCCCGTATCTGCTTTGTCTTCAGCCACTTCCCAGCCCCAACATGTGAACTTCCATCCGGTGCCGGGCGAGTAGAGGCCCACAGTCATTGGTTTGGTGGTTTCATTTCTTAAAAACAAGGTCACTTGTCGGGCGTTTGAGGATTGGCGGGCAAGCACTCGCAACAAATCATTTCCTCCCGTAACCACCGCGTTATAATCCAAGCAATGCCTCAGCCATACTTCCGCTGTAATCCAGGCGGGCTGCGCCTGAAATTCTTTTTCCTGATTGGAAAGATCAAGCCATATATTCACAATGGAATCTGACATGGCACAACATGACATCATAACAAGGAAAATGTGAACTCCAATGAAGTTGCTTACGGTGGACATGGTTCTTTATTTCAATGTAAAAATAGGTTTTTAGAGCAATATTGTGGAAGATTTTCTGGTAAATAGTGGTGATGCCATTCAAAAATTAGATGCAATTTTTAATACCAAAAATTATAATTTTACAACCTTGTGATGCTTTTGTAATGAATTAATTTGATTTTCAAGCCTTAGCTTATGCACGTACACATTATTGGAGGTGGGGTAGTAGGGTTATGCACAGCTTGGTATTTGCGACAAGCCGGCTGCGATGTAACGGTAGTGGACAAAAGCGATTTGTCCGGTGGGTGTTCGCATGGCAATGCGGGCATGATCGTGCCCAGTCATTTTGTACCGTTGGCCGCGCCAGGTGTTGTGTCGCAAGGCATTCGATGGATGTTCAGCGCGAAAAGCCCTTTTTATATTCGCCCCCGTTTGAGCTTAGAGTTGGTGGAGTGGTTGTGGCAATTCTATCGGGCGTGTACAGCTGAGCAGGTACGGCGGGCTATGCCGGTGCTGCGGGATTTTCATCAGTACAGCCAGGAAATGTATGCGCACTTATCGCAACTGCCTGATTTTCAGTTCAATCTGGAGCATCGCGGGTTGTTGTTGCTATGCAAAAATCCAAGTACGCTGCGCGAAGAAGCCGAGGTGGCCGAGCAGGCTCATGCTCTGGGAATAGCAGCACAGGTACTATCGGCTGAGGCGGTACAGGCTTTAGAATCCAATATTCGACTGCAAATAGCAGGCGGCGTGTACTATCCTGGCGATGGGCATTTGTATCCTGAGAAATTCATGGCACAAATGAAAGCTGCGCTGTTACAGAGTGGGGTCAGATTGTTGACAGGGCGCGCAGTGACGGCCCTACAAGCGGATGCGAACCGAATCCGGCAACTCGTACTGGATAATGGCGACACGATCACAACCGAACAAGTGGTGCTCGCGGCGGGCGCGTGGTCAGCGAAACTACTGAAAACACTGGGTATCCGATGCTTGATGCAGGATGGCAAGGGCTATTCGATCACCCTGCCGCAGCTAACGCCGAAACCAACTTACCCAACTATTCTTACCGAAGCGCGCGTGGCGATCACCCCCATGGGACATGACCTTCGGATTGGTGGCACATTGGAAATCAGCAACTTATCTTCCCGAATCAATCGGGCACGATTAGCTGGTATATTGGAGGCGCTCCTTCGGTATTATCCTGATTTTCAGGTAGATATGCCTTCGTTACAGACGGTTTGGCATGGGTTTCGGCCCTGTTCGCCAGATGGACTGCCTTATATCGGGCGCTCGCGGCGTTTTGCGAATCTGACTTTTGCCACTGGGCACGCAATGATGGGCATGAGCTTGGGCCCTGGCACTGGGCGTGTGGTAGCCGATATATTAATGAATCAAGCGCCAGCAGTTGATTTGCAACTGTTTGAACCAGAGCGATTTACACCATTCCAAAAGTGATTTGGCGAGCGATGATCGGCCCTGGCAATCCGTCTATTGCAATAAAATGAATCCGTCTTTATTTTTTAAAAAAGGGTATTAGAATTTATTGCAAAACCAAGCGACCTGCAGCCCAGCTTACCTTATTTCTATTTTTATAAAAATCCGATTGTAATTTTACGAATTTGAGTTGCGCTTCAATGAGGCGTTGCTCGCGGATATTTACTAAGAACACCGAACTTTCGCCGAGGGCAAAGCGGGTGGTTTCCGCATTAAAAAGGGTACGATAATTTTCGGTAATATCTGCATAAAGCGTAATCTGTCGGGCCGTATTTTGCCATTCATTATAGGCATCGCGCACTTTGTTGGTCAGCTCAAGGCGCTTTTGTTGCAAGGTAAAATCCGTGTCCTGAATCTTGATGCGGGTCAGGTCGAGCTTACCGCGTTCTTTGCGCAGGAAAAGCGGAAAACTAAAATTAACGCCCCATTTATAATTTTGCAATAACAAATTACTTCCGGTGCCATTATCCGGGCCGCTGACCTGTCCGAATCGGAAACCCTCACCGAGCAAGTTGTATTCCACATCAAGCTGCGGCTTGAGGTATTCGGCAGCCAGCCGGCGCTCAATGTCTAACTGGCTGATTTTGAGCTGATAAAAACGCAACAACGGATGCACCGCATCAAAATTTTCGAGAAATGCCTGCACGGGCTGAGGTAGTATTCGAGTATCCTCTTCGGTCAAGGACTGCGGGCGCAGTCGGTCGGTTATTTCGAGTGGGATGTTATCTTCGTACCATAGAAAATTGGACAACATCAGTCCGGCATTGCGATAAGCCAACTGGGCATCGTTCAGTTCAAATTCGCGGTTTTGCACTTGAATGTAGGCTTCGAGCGTATCCACCGCTGCCATATCACCTTCGTTGAAACTGGCTACAATTGCTTGCAAACGCACACGCGCCACAGCCAGCGCCCGCTCGATCACTTCCATTTCGTAAAAGACTTTTGCCCAGTCCCAATAAGCCAGCGTAGCGTCGAGCAGAATATCGTTGATGATATCTTGCCGTTCGGCTTCATTGGCATTTTGTAATATTTTAGCGGATTGGAGCGCGGCGCGGCGTTCGTCAATGAAAAGCCCTTGCCCCAAAGTAGCGCGCACACCAGCCACGGCTTGCCCCACGGCTGGTAAATTGTTCTCTGGATTGAGGAAGACGCCATTGGTTGCGTTGTAATAACCTTTTATTTCCAGGCCGTACCAGGTTGGAATTTTAAAACCGCCCTCTCCTATGGAGAAATAATTTTTGCCATCAAAAGATTTCTGCTGCCAATCGGCATATAACTTCGGATCGAATCCGCCTCGGGCTGCCATTAAAAGAGCCTTCGCTTCCGCTGTGAGCAGATTAGCCTGCTTAACCAATGGATGCCAGGCTTTTACCCATTGTAAATATTCTTTCTCTGTAAAAATGCGCGGCGGTTCGGTGCTTTGCCCCAACAAGAACGCCAGCGGCATAATTCCGAACAGCAGGGTCACAATTTTCTTCATGATGATACGATTTGTACGCATTTACAGAAACCTCTATTTCAGAGATCGCACTGGGGCTTTGAGTTTAATATCGTCTTCCGGGAGTTTTCCGCTGTAATAATCCGGCGGGAAGCCGTTGAGTTGTCGCCATATTTCATACCAAAGTTGCACATTATTAAGCAAGATGATGCCTTGTGCGCCGCCGCCAACGCGCAGTTCGCGCGGCCATTCTCGCGTGCCGGGTTTAGGACTCACCAGAATGCGGTAGCGACCGTTGTCGCTGATTTCATTGTCAATAGCGACAATTTCGCCGATGTACGTACCAAATGACTGCCCAGGCCAGCCAGAGAAAATAAAGGCCGGCCAGCCATCGAATATGAAGCGCACATCCGGCTTTTTCCGATTGATGGTAGAATCCACGTTGACTAAGGGAAAATCCATCGGCGTAATGTATAGCTCTACAGCCAGCTCATAATTGGCGGGCATAATGCTCACAATGGCATCCCCTTCTTTGATGGTTTCGCCGATGCCCGGCGTGACCACTTTTGTGATGAAGCAATCCTGCGGCGCTGTGATATAATAAAAACTGGCGCGCCGAGAATAACTGCTTGAGAGAATGCGGAGCTTGCTCACATCTGCCTCTGCGTCAAAGCGTTGTGATAAGGTACTGGCAATATCGGAACGTGCTTTGGCAATTTTTTCACTGTACTCCGCCTGAATGGTGCTGAGTTCGGTGTAGGTAATCGTCAGTTCTGCTCGGCTGGAATTGAGTTTATTGACGGATGCTATGACCTTATTGGAGGTTTCCTGTAGCTTAGCTTGGCGGTCTTCCATCTTAGCGCGGGGGTCCACACCTTGTTCGAAAAGGTTGCGCGCGCGCTCGTACTGTATGCGGGCGATAGAATCCTGCACTTGCGCTTGTGCCAGATCGGCACTATCTGCTGCTATTTTGAATTGTACTTGTTGTATTTTCTGGCGAAGCTGTTGCTGCTTGAATCGGAGTTGATCCTCCATAGTCGTGATCTGGTTTTGTAGGGCAAATACTTTATCCTGGTACGAACCAATAGCACCGGTCTTTGCGCTTACCTGCTCTTCCGTGCGTGGTACGAGTTCGGGATCGAGATAATCCGACTTAATTTCCGATATAAACACAATCGTATCGCCGGCCTTCACCGATTGCCCTTCGCGCACGTACCAGCGCTCAATTCGCCCATCAATCGGAGAGGGTATTACCTGAGGGCGTTGCTCTGGGCGTAGGGTTGTGACGCCCCCCTTGGTTTGAATGTTTTGCGTCCAAGGAAGCATCAGGAATAATAAACCCAGCCCCAGCAGCGTGAGCAGCCAACGGGTAAACATCTTGTGTGCGTTGGTCAGTGCAGTCATCCGAAATGCCGGAAAGTCTTCTGCCCGAACGTGAGATGACACTGATTTTCTGGATATATTAAGCATTGCTAAGACAAATTATAAGGTGGATTTCAATCATTAAAAAAACGTGCTTGAAATGTGTAAAAATGTATTAACTGTTGCCATTTCCAGTATGTAGGCTCTCGGCTTCCGACACTTTGAAAACCTTTCGGAAATGCGGACTTTGCTGTATTTCTTCGAAGGAGCCAGCTTTCACGATCTTGCCATCTTTGATAATCAACACCCGATCACATTTGGATGCAATAATCGGATCATCACTCACAATCAGCAGTGTCCAGTCGTGCTCTGGTGCCGTCAGAAAGGTCGCTATGGCTTCGCGATCTTCCGGCTCTAAAGATGCCCAGAAACCTTCCAGTGCGTGCAGTCGGGGCTTTTTGGCTAAGCTGCGTGCCAGAATAATTTTCGTGCGTACACTCTGCGGCACATTTTTGCCTCCAGGGAGCAGCACCGTGTTGTAGCCATTGGGTAGGCGCTTAATGTATTCGCTTAGTCCGATGCAGTTTACTGCCCACACGATTTGATCCATTGTAATATCTGGATTACCTAAGGATATATTCTCCAGTACCGTTCCTTTGAAAAGGTCTTCTTCCGAGCAGTAATCGCCGATGTGCCGCCGCAAGCTCGATAGCTCAATGTTGCGCATCGGGATACCATTGTAGCTGATACTTCCCTGAAATTCGCCGTACAAGCCTGCGATAATCTGAATGAGTGTAGATTTGCCCGAGCGATTGTAGCCCGTGATGCACACGCGCTCGCCAGATGCCACGGACATCGAGAGGTGGTCAATGGTAGGCGATTCGGCATCTTCATATTTGAAATACAAGTCGCGCACTTCCAGGATGATGCCTTTACCCGTATCTATTTCTTCAAAACGCAGCCCTTCGTTTTCATCTAATGGCAGATCGGTTACATTGCCCAGCTTCTCTAAGGCCGTCAGCATATCATAAATGACATCCATAGAAAGGATGAGTTTTTCTACCGACGATAGCATCAAAATCACTACGATTTCGGCCGCTACGAACTGTCCGATATTGATCTGGTTATCAATAACTAAGAAACTTCCCAAAAACAAGAGGCTTGCAGTTACAACTACTTTGAAAGCTAAGATGGCGCCGTATTGTGTGAGCAAAATGCGAAAATGCTGATGCCGATTATCAAGATAATTACAGACTAAATAATCCGTTTTTTTGAGTGATAGCGGGGTGTCTCCCCAAAGTTTGAACGTGTTCATAGTGCGCGCCAATTCTTCCAGCCAATGCGCCACTTCGTATTTGTATTTTGATTCGCGCAAGCTGGTACTTAGGCCTCGCGGACCAGTTATTCTGAAAATGATAAACAACACCAGTATAAGCGACAAGCCAAAAAAGGCAAAAAATGGATGGTAAAATGCAATCAGAATAAGCCCAAAGATGATACTCAGGGCCGCTGTGGATAAGTCAATCAGAATTTTGGGAATGCCCTTTTGCACCGTGAGCGTATCGAAAAAGCGGTTGACCAATTCGGGGCCATATACGCGCGTCATAGCGCTCAGGCGTAAGCGTGGTATGCGATACGCAAATTCAAAAGCCGAACGCGCAAAGATTCGACGTTGGATGGTTTCTGTCACTGTGAGTTGCATGATGACCAGTACTCCTGATAGGGCCGTAGCTACCGTGACCGCAGCCACTAACAGGATGAGCGAAGCAGATAGCGAACCACCCGCAATAAGCCCAATAACTGCCTGAATACCAAGAGGTAGGCTCAGGCTAATCAAACCAGCGAACACCCCATAGACATAGACGTAGTAAATGTCCCGCTTATCAAGCTGCAACAACCTAAAGAACCGCTGTAGCGGGGTAAAGGGTGTATTATTTTCCATGATACGGTATTACGACTTTTTGAGCATAATCAATCTCTGAAACATAGAAGCCACCTAAGAAGTTGGCCGCCAATACATTATAGTAAACTTTTGGGAGTCAAAATTTTTATCTGAAAATCAATGCCCTACCCAAAAAAAAGCTGATTGTAGCAAGCGCTACAACCAGCCATACATATAACCCTTCGCCTTAGTTGTTCCTTGTTGTACTTACATTGCGGCCGCCGCCACTGCTTGGCGCGTCATCGTCGAGCTTGAGCATAGCCGGTATAGGTAGCCCACCATCTGTGATGATAATTTTAGTGTTGGGCGACTTGGCTAATTCCAGGAATGCTTCAATGGATTTGAATTGCAGCAGCAATGGATCCAGACCCTGCGATATAATGTTCTGTGCATCGCGTACACCTTCCGCTTGGATACGCTTACGGTCAGCCTCCTGCTTCTCTTGCAGCAATACAAATTGCATGCGCTGCGCTTGCTGCTCGGCTTCCAACACCTCTTCTATGGCGCGTGCTAAGTTGCGCGGTAGTACAATACTTTTGAGCAGTACAGCCTCAATTTCTATGCCTTTACCGTCTAATAGCTTGCGCATTTGGTCGCGAATAGCGATTTCGATAGTGCCCCGCTCACTGGTGTGCATATCCTTCGCAAAAAAACGTGCCGTTACATCGGATACGGCAGAGCGGAATACCGGTAGGATCACATTGCGCTCGTAATCCGGACCAATGTTACGCAGTAGTTTGGGCACTTCGCGTGGTATCACATTGTACAGAATGGATACCTCCGATTGAATATTCAAACCCTCTTTCGATGGGATGTTGAGCGCTACTTCCAAGTTCTCCGTGCGCACGGGCACCTTTATGATGGTGGAAGTAAATGGATTGAACACGCGCAGCCCCTGCGTGTAAGGACGATCATCGAATTTACCGAATTTGCGCTTTACGCCGACTTCACCTTCGCGGATTACAGCGCAGGATGCCAACATGGATACTGCAGCCAGAAGTAAAAGCCCCTTCACTATTGATTTTTTCATAATTGCATCAGTTTTTAGTTTTTAAATGTAATAATTTCGATTGCTTTCATTACTATAATGTTATATTGTCTGCTGTGATTTGCATATCGGGTGCCGATGTGCCTTTCCTGTATATTTTTTTGGATACCGCTGTACTTTTGGACTTTGCTGGTACGCTATCAGGCAACAGCATCCGGAACGTAAAAAAAAGTAATAACTCTTCCACCTGGCTCAGTACTTCTTCCTCCGGCTTCACATCTGTGAGGCGCGGCAAGTGCATAGCAAAATAAATATGGTTATTTGCCATTTCCAACAGGTTGCTGGCCAGCGCGCGCGGGTACGGAAAATCGGGATTGACCGCCAGCACCAAATCTGCTATTTTCTTACACAACGCTTTATACGACATAAAAAATCCTTCCCGATTCTGCGCATCCACTTCTTTGGTATGGTAGGCTTTCGACCCTTCCGCTACCACTATACGATGTAAAATATCCTCGTCAATAAAGTCCACCTTCGCGTTTCGCTTGGTGGTGTCCACCATAGAACTCACCGCAATACGAAGACGCTCTTTGGCATCTTCCACATTCATAATCTTCAATTCGATCCGAAATTTCATCCACTCCCAGTACCAATTAACCAGATACAGTAGGAGCATATGTTTATTCTCAAAATATCGGTAGATAGAAGCCTCCGTGGAGCGGATGCGCTCGGCCAATTTTTTGAAAGTAAAATGATCATAGCCGATTTCATCTAACAGCAACACACCGTATTTGAGTATTTTGCGTCCAAGCTCTGTACGCTGCGGATCACGTAGGCACAGTTTTTCGTTAATATCCAATTCGATGGCCAGCAATTGCATAAAGCCGGAATTTGTTTTGATTAAATAGTGTTACTATCTAATAGGACAGCCAAACTCGAATTTTGTTCAATCCAAAACAGTTTCGATGGAGTAGTGTCCGTACATTTGAGTGATAATGTCCTGTAACTTACGGCGCGCAAAGAAAATACGGCTTTTTACGGTTCCCAGCGGAATTTGCATAGAGGCAGCAATCTCATCATATTTGTAGCCTTGCAGATACATCAGGAAAGGAATTTTTAGCCAATCTTCTAATTGGTCAATCACTTGCTGTATTTCCTCTGTCGTGATGCTGGATTCGCCCGCATTGCGCACAGTAACAGCACCTGCATTGAGCAGATAGTCGTTGTCCGTTTTATCTTGGAGCGTCTGACGGCGTCTCTTCTGGCGATAACTATTGATGAATGTATTGCGCATGATGGTCATCAACCAGGCCCGAAGATTGGTATGCGGCTGGTACATGCTGCGGTATTTGAATGCCTTGTACGCCGTTTCTTGCATCAGGTCCTGTGCCTCTTCTTCATCTTTCGTAAGTTTGAATGCGAAAGCGTAGAGCAATCCTTCAAACTGGGTGAAGCCTTGTGTGAATTCAACGTTTGACATATTCTTTCGGTTTTAATTCGGTGCAAAACTAAGATTTTAAAATGATGTTTAATAGTTTAGCTATCTTTTTTTTTAGTGTAACAACTGTTCTTGAAAGATAGTTTTACTTTTAGAAAAAATTTTGATCAGAATGCCTAACTTTGATGAATTTGACAGCTAAGTGACAATTTCTTTCAACCCTTTGATAGCACTTTGCAGCACTTGGTAATACGTAAAGAGATAGAAAAATCATTTGGACAGGGGCGTGCAATGTACCGTGCAAACAGGCAAACAGAATAGTTTTACTTGCATACATAGTACCAATGTTCGATCATACCACAAGTCATTTTTATGGTGTCTGAATCTGTTAAAAGCCTTTGGCAACAACAAATTGAGGGTTTTAAGGCGCATCTGCTACTCGAACGTGCGATGGCACACAACACCATAGAAGCGTACCTGCGCGACGTGGGTAAGCTATGGGAATATGTGCAGTTGCAACAAATAGATAGCAGCCCTGGGCAACTACAAACGGCAGACTTGACGCATTTTATCCTGTGGATCAACGAATTAGGCTTGGGCGAACGTTCGCAAGCACGGCTTTTATCAGCGCTCAAAACGTTTTACAAGTATCTGCTACTGGAAGATCAGCTTGATAGTGATCCTACCGAGTTGCTCGAAGGGCCACGCTTGGCACGCCGCATTCCAGATGTGTTATCCTACGACGAAATTCAAGCCATGCTATCGGCTATTGATCTCAGTACGCCACACGGTGTACGCAATCGGGCTATGCTGGAAACGCTTTATGCTTGCGGATTGCGCGTAAGTGAACTAACCAATCTGCGCCTAAGCCATTTATTTTTGGATATTGGCTTCGTGAAGGTTATTGGCAAAGGGGATAAAGAACGCATTGTACCCATTGGCGAGGAAGCGATCAAGCATATCCGCTTGTATATGGAAGGGGTACGTCGGGTGTTGCCGCGCATCCGAAAAGAGGCTGAAAATATTGTATTTCTCAATCGGCGGGGCAGCCGCCTCACGCGCGTGATGGTATTTTTGGTGGTGAAGGAATGCGCGACACAGGCTGGCATCGGCAAGCAAGTGAGTCCGCACACTTTTCGGCATTCTTTTGCTACGCATTTGATAGAAGGTGGCGCCGACCTGAAAGCCGTGCAAGATATGCTGGGGCACGAGTCTATTCTGACCACCGAAATCTATACGCATTTAGATACCGATTACCTGCGCGAAACGATTATGCAATACCACCCAAGAAATCGGAAAAGAATAGGATGGTGAAGGCGATGTGTTGATTGTGTTGGTGTGGGGATATGTTGGGAGTGGAGACTTCTGTTTTTACTATGATACGGGTAAATATTTCAAAATTTCATTAAAAAACCATTTACCACATCACGTATAGCGTGCGTGCAAATAACACTACGCCGAATAGAATGAGGGCAATGCCCGATATGCGGCGCATGAGCAAGATATGGTCGGGGCGCAGCCACCGGCGGATACGTTTGGCTAACAGCACTTTTAGCATGTCGGTGAACGCTATAGTGCCAATCGTGCCGATAAAGAAAAGGGATACGTGGTAGCGATCCAACTCTTTCTGTAGCAGGGCTGTACTCATCATCGTAAACCAGAAAATAACTGTGAACGGATTAATGGAATTGATCAAGAAGCCCTTGAGCCACAGAGAGAAATAAGACGCCGAAGGGCGAAGCGCTACATCGGCGGGCTGGGCAAAGTCGGGTCGGGTGAGCAGTGCCCACAGCCCGAATATTGCGAGAATAATGCTGCCGGCAATACCCACATATAACGAAAAGTCCTTCCAAGTGAGCAAATCCACGATATAGGATACCCCAGAATAATACGCCAGAATAAATAACGCATCACTGACCCATATGCCCAACCCAACCATAGCACCAGCCCGAAAGCCGCGCTCCACACCGGTTTGAATAAGGGTGAAGAAGATTGGCCCGATCAGGAAACACAAGATTAAACCAGTCTGAATGCCTTCAATGAGGGACTTCATCCGACGTGAATTGTGCTGTGGATGCCTGACGCACAAATTGTTCCCATTCGTTGAAAAGGTCTTTTTTCATAACTCTCGGAAACTTATTCTGGCCGCCCAGTTTGCCACGATGTTCCTGCCATTTATAAAATATACTTGGTAGAATAACTTCCATCTGAATATGCTGTAGAACCGAATTGCGCTCCACGCGATAGTCGTCGTTCACTACTTTCAATTGCTCGTCAATCACTTCTGCCAGGGTCGGCGCATCCACTAAGGGTTCGCAGCCGATGTACCAGCGGTGGGCGAAAAACTTACCAGCCTGCACTGCCGATACTGTAAACTCGCGAATGTCAATGTTGAGCTGTTCTTCTGCATGGCGCACTGCCTGATTCATATTGTCCACCGAAAGGTGCTCGCCCACGATGCTTAGGTAGTGCTTGGTGCGTCCGGTGACGATGATTTCGGCGCGCGCCTTATCTGTGAATTTTACGGTATCGCCAATCAGGTAGCGCCAGGCGCCTGCGCAAGTGCTCATAAGCAGGGCATAATTGATACCCTCCTCCACGCCTTCAATAGAAACCGCCTGCGCTTCGGGCCGGATATGGCCTTCTTCGTCAAAATTTTCTTCTGTAAAAGGCACAAATTCAAAGAAAATGCCATTATGCAGCAGCATCCGCATGGAGCGGGTGTCCGGGCGGTTTTGGAAAGATATCAGCCCCTCGGAAGCCAGATACGAATCCATGTAAATCAAGGGTTTGCCTAATAATTTTTCAAAACCTTTGCGGTACGGCTCAAAATGCACGCCTCCATGCACATACACCGCCAGATTGGGCCACACCTGATGAATATGCTGTACCTGATTGTACTCGATAATGCGCTCCATCATCAGTTGTATCCAAGCGGGTATGCCCACCATAAAAGCGACATCCCACTCGGAGGCGTGCTTAGCAATTTCTTCTATTTTATCATTCCAATCGTTAATTTTTGAAATTTCTGTACCAGGTTTGTAAAATGGGCGTAGCCAAAAAGGAATTTTCCCTGCGTTGATACCACTCAAATCACCAAGAAAATAATCACCTTGGTTTTGCAAATTTGTGGAGCCGCCCAGCAGCATCATGTCTTTGGTAAATAAATCGGGATCAATATCAAAGCGATTCAGATTGAAAAACATGCGCGTGCTGCCCCGCCGAATGGCTCGTATCATATGGTCCGTAACCGGTATGTGTTTGCTGGGCGCGCCAGAAGTACCCGAACTCAAAGCAAAATAGCGCACCTTGCCTGGCCAAGTTACATTTTCTTCTTGTTCGAGCGCTCGGTGCCACCACTGCTCGTAGATGCTATCATAGTTGTGTATAGGTACACGCTGCTGAAAGGCTTCGATGACATTAGCGGATTTCAGGACGTCCCGAAAGTCGTAGTGTTTGCCAAAAGCCGTATAGCTTGCTGCACGTAGCAGCCGTCGCAAAGTTCTGGTTTGCAGTTGAATAGGGCTTACATGCTGGCGGTCCAGCCGCTCTCCCAGCGTTAGGCCTCTTTTGATTAGGGCACCCAATATTGCCATAACGATATGTTTTTTTGATTTAGATATAATAATGATGCACAAATTTAGATACTCCGGCTGAATAATTTGCCATTTCTAACGGCAGAACACACTCGATTCGGCATGGATGCATCGGGTTTTATAGCATTGTCAACAAAGAAAACGAATAAATGTACGCTTCGTTGTTTTTTTCGATAAAATGTCGGAAATCACAGAAATGTGGCATCGCATGGTACCAAGCAAGCAGAACTCATTGGCTGCTACTTTGTTGAATTGCTTATATTTGTATGTATTTAGGACTTACAATACGCATGGATTATATGGATTCCAAAAATAATATTCGACTTCGATTGCTCACGTACAGCGTCATGGCATACATGTTGCTGGCTTTCACCTGGTGGGCAGTGCTGCTATTTACCAAAAACCGCGATGCCTTCTATGCCAAACGCGATCTGCTGCGCATTGGTATGATCGCCGAAGGGCGCATAGTAGGCACGGATGAAGCATTTTTTGCTACCCCTGCATATCAGGCATTGGAGCACAGCTATCGCCGTCAGGAGTGGATGATTCTGGGCGAGGCCTTAGTATTTGTATTTAGCTTGATTGTTGGCATTTGGCTCATCAATCGAGGGTATAATAGAGAGGTCATGGCTGCCCGTCAGCGGCGCAATTTTCTGCTCTCGATCACCCATGAACTCAAGTCGCCGATTGCATCTATCAAATTGGTTTTTGAAACACTGCTTCGGCGCGAACTAAAACGCGAACAATTTGAAAAACTCAATAAAACCGGACTTCATGAAACCGAACGCCTGCACATGTTGGTAGAAGACCTGCTGCTGTCCGCCAAATTGGAAACCGCCTATCAACCTTATCTCGAACCCCTGGATCTCGCAGAACTCCTACAGGAATGGGTGCAGAAACTTCAGGTCAAATACAGCAATGCTCGATTTCACTTTCATACGACAACCACCGATACGCTGCTCTATGCCGACCGCTCTGGGCTAACCTCCGTGATTATCAATCTGTTGGAAAACGCTGTAAAATACTCTCCAGAGCAGCCAAGCATTGACGTGCGCCTACAGCAATACAATGGCAGCTTGATAATTGAAGTGGCAGATCAGGGCATTGGCATTAGCGAACGCGATAAGAAGCAGATTTTTGAAAAATTTTATCGGGTAGGTAACGAGGATACTCGAAAAACTAAAGGCACCGGATTAGGGTTATACATCGTGGAACAAATCGTGAAAGCCCATCGGGGGCAGATCAACATACTGGACAATGTACCCTGTGGCACGGTGTTCCGAATCGAATTGCCCAAAGAAAAAATGACGGTACAAATAGCTGACCATCAAATATTACATGACGACATCATAACTACTAAATAAAAATCTGGTATTTTTTTAAAAAACATCGTATGATGAGAATTCTTTTAGTTGAAGACGAAGAAAGTCTGCGGGAAACCCTGCGGCTTAATTTGGAATTAGAAAACTATGAAGTAGTAACAGCTGCCGACGGCAAGCATGCCCTACGCTTCGTGCAGGAGCAACATTTCGACCTGCTACTGCTGGATGTGATGCTGCCCGAAGTAGATGGCTTCCAAATTTGCGAGCAGGTGCGCCTCACCAACCGCGAAGTGCCCATTCTAATGCTTACCGCAAAGGATACCGCTCAAGATCGGGTGACTGGTCTGAAAAAAGGTGCCGACGATTACCTGACTAAGCCTTATGTACTGGAAGAACTGCTGCTGCGGGTACAAAATCTGATCAAACGCACCAGCAAAAAAGCTAACAATACCCCCGATTTGTTCACGTTTGGCGTCAATAGCGTCAATTTTGCTACCTACGAAGCTGAAGGCGCAAATGGCAAAGTGGACCTCACCAAAAAAGAAGCCATGCTACTCAAATTACTCATAGACCGGCGCAACGAGGTGGTATCCAGGCATCAAATTTTACAGTCGGTATGGGGCTACGACGTCTATCCATCCACCCGAACTATTGACAATTTTATCTTGAGCTTCCGCAAATATTTTGAAGAAGACCCCCACAACCCCCGGCATTTCCTTTCTATTCGGGGGGTTGGATACAAATTTACAGAATAAACGCTTACCGTCTATGGTCGGAGCTTAGTAAAAAAACGATTCCTAATCATACTAAAAAAATCACGCATCAACTATTGACCAATTCGGTTTTTTCCATAAATTTGCATTCCATTTTGAAATGGACATTTTTTCATCTCTAAATTAAGCTAACAAAAGCTGCTTTTTATGTTGATTATTGATGTAAAAGAAAGCGAATCTATTGACAAGGCGCTCAAAAAATACAAGCGCAAATTTGAAAGAGCAGGCATCTTGAAAGAACTGCGCCGCCGCAAGCATTTCACAAAGCCCTCTGTGCAGCGCCGCACGAAAGTATTGAAAGCGATTTACCGCGAAAAAACTTACGGCGAGCACGTTGAGCAGTAATGCTTTGGAATACATTCCTTATCCGAACATTACTTGGAGCTTGTAAAATTTGATCATAATTGATCACGCAGCCCTTGACTTTATCCTCGAAATGTTCTAATATTGAAACATGAAGCCGGCCCTACAAACAGGCTTGATGTGAAGATATGGAGCAACACGTTTTTTTGCAGTACATACGATACGAAAAGCGATTTTCTGAGCATACCATACGCGCTTACGAGCAAGATCTGGTACAGTTTCACGATTTTTTAAAGACAACCTATGCGCTTGCTTCGGCATCCGAAGTTGAGTACTTGCATATCCGAGGTTGGATACTGCATCTGCTATCGCAAAAGATTGGACAGCGTTCTATCCGCCGCAAATTATCTGCACTCAAAACCTACTTTCGGCTACTGCTGCGCGAAGGATTGGTTGCGCAAAATCCAATGCTTAAGGTTACAATACCCAAGCATGGCAAGCGCCTGCCTGCCATTGTGCAAGAACAGGAAATCACGCTGCTACTCGACCAAACCGAATGGAGTGCTGACTACAGCGAACAGCGTAATCGCCTCCTACTTGAGTTGCTGTATGCCACCGGCATGCGCCGAGCAGAGTTGATCAGCCTGCGCTTAGCATCCGTGGATTTTGGGCGCTTGGTGCTCCGAGTGAGCGGCAAAGGGAATAAAGAACGCCTTATACCCTTCAGCAATAGCCTTGGCCGCCTTCTGCAACAATACCTCGAATGCCGTCAGGCAACCTTTCCTAACCCTGACTCCGACCATTTGCTACTTACCGACAAAGGCAAGCCGCTTTACCCGAAGTTAGTGTACAATATTGTGCACCGCTACCTCTCCTTAGTCACTACTGCCGAGCAGCGTAGCCCGCACGTATTGCGACATTCATTCGCTACCCACCTTTCCGATCAGGGCGCAGACCTCAACGCCATCAAGGAACTACTGGGGCACGCCAACTTGGCGGCTACACAGATTTATACCCATAATTCCGTTGAAAAACTGCGCCGCATCTATCAGCAGGCGCACCCAAAAGCAACGTTGCATCAGGAATAGGCAAGATTTGGGCGCGGCAGCGCGCATCTTTGCTTGATTTTTTTAACCCTTAAAATGAGCGTTTTATGAGAGTGTACACCGAAGCCGTACAGTTCAAAGCCGATCAAAAACTGATCGAATTCATTGAACGGAAGCTGCAAAAAATGGAGCAGTATTTCGATCGCATTATTGATGCCCAAGTAGTGCTCAAATTGGAAAATTCTGGTCAGGTACGCGATAAAATTGTAGAGGTGCGTCTCAACGTGCCTGGCGATCTGCTCATCGTTAAACAAACCAACCGAACCTTCGAAGCCTCCGTGAATAGTGCTGTTGAGGTACTCAAGCGCCTGCTGCTTCGCTACAAAGACAAAGTGAAAAGTTAAAAATCATACAACAACAGCGCAATGACTGGGCCGCGCTCCAATCACCCAGTCATTGCTTAGCAATTATAGCATTTTTAAGAATATAAATGCTGTGTAGATCATCATCAGCATTCAAATGTAGAACTCCCCGAAATGTGAGTCGCGCATCCGTTTTGTAGCGCCGCACGGCATTTGGCTGTAGCCAGAGTTCTACAATAGTTTCGGGACCTGCCCCACCACAAAAATAGCAAGATGCATAAGGATTTTTGGATAACACGTACAAGGCGTTGACCGTGTGCAGTGGAATGATATAGCCTGTAAGTTGCACGTCCTTGCCTGCCAAGGCTTGCAGCCCTTCACCAAAAACAGGGCGCATCAGCGTCATACCGATAGCTTCGGAATACTGCGGCTTAAATTTCACATCCGTTAATTGTTTCCAAGTTAGGATTTCCTGTGCGCTGAGGCCGTGAATATGTAGCATCAGTGCCAAGCAAAACCAATATCGCATCATGAGAACTCTTTTTTTATTTAAAAACGCAAAACCCAGCCTAAAATGCTTGCAAATTCAAAAATGTTTTTATTTTTGCAACAATATTGCATTAATATAACTTTTCACAACACCTAAGAAAAATCCATGATAGAGGCAATTGGTCTTACCAAACACTACAATGGGCACGCCGCCGTTCAGGCTTTGAATATGCAAGTCAATGCTGGCGATATCTTCTGCTTGTTAGGAGCCAACGGTGCAGGCAAAACCACCACGATTAATATCTTTCTGAATTTTGTCCAACCAACTGAAGGTCAGGCTCTTATAAATAATTTAAATATCGCTTCCGAACCGCGTAAAACCAGACAACTACTCGCTTACATCCCTGAGAATCTAATGCTGTACCCTAATCTTAGTGGCATGGAAAATCTCGACTATTTTTCGGGTTTGGCCAGCAAAAAGTATAGCTCCAGCCAACTAAAAACTTTTCTCAACGAAGCAGGGCTGCAAGAAGCGGCACACCGCCGCCGGATGTCCACGTATTCAAAAGGGATGCGCCAGAAAGTAGGCATTGCAATTGCCCTGGCTAAGCAATCACGCGCACTGCTGCTCGACGAGCCAACCTCCGGCTTAGACCCTAAAGCAAGTAAGGAATTCGCGGAGTTGCTTCAGAAACTTAGCAAACAGGGTGTGGCTATTTTAATGGCAACGCATGACTTATTTCGCGCAAAGGAAACAGGCACGCACATCGGCATCATGAAAAATGGACAATTACTGCAAATACTCACAACAGAGGAAATCAATCATACCGATTTGGAAAAGCTATACCTACAACACATGAACTAAGCGCAACTTGATACAGAAATGTTCGTGAATATGATAAAAAGTGCATGATTTTGTAGTGAAATTAAGGTTTTATTTAGCCATTAGCTGTTTTGTAAATAAAAATATCTCTTGTTATGATAGTGAGAATTGCGCAAAAAGAATTTCGGGAAATCTTACGCGAAGGGCGCTTTCGAGTAGCGGCACTCCTTACACTGGCATTGCTGGTGGTGGCTATGGTAGCAAGCCGTGCATACTACCTTTCGGTGAATGAGCAGCATGAGCAGGCCCGTCAAAACGAGCGCAACGTATGGGTAAGTCAAGACGCAAAGAATCCGCATTCGGCAGCACACTACGGCACCTATGCCTTTAAACCTAAATACCCATTGTCGCTGCTCGATCAAGGTGTAGATAAATATGCGGGCATCTCTATTTTCTTGGAGGCACACGCCCGCAATGAAGCGCAATACATGGCGGCGCAAGATCAGACGGGGCTGTCAAGGTTTGGCGATCTAACCCCAGATTTTATTCTGCTATTCATCATTCCTTTACTGATTATACTGTTGGCATTCAATGCGTTCACGCGCGAACGCGAGCAAGGTACACTCTCCTTGCTGAAAAGCCAAGGCGTGCCCACTACACAATTGGCATTGGGCAAGTGGTTGGGGGCGTACCTACCGGTGTCGCTTATTACAGTGCTCATGTTTGCGTTAGCGAGCATTTTACTGGCTACCTTATCCGATTTTGGGCGCTTCGAACCAAGCGCTTTGTTGCTTCTATTAGTAGTGTATTTAGTGTATTATGCCATTTTTACCAACCTGACTTTAATGGTATCGGCTTTAGCCAAAAATTCGGGCGTGGCGCTGGTGCTGATGCTTGCGGTATGGATACTGTCGTGCCTAGCAATGCCTAAGTTGGCAAGTAACTTAGCGGATGGATTCTACCCTTATCCTACTCGGCAAGCATTTGAAGCCGCCATCAAGGATGACAAGCAAGTAGGACTTAGTGGGCATGATCCCTGGAGCGAAGCAGCAAAGAAACTGGAAACGGAAACGCTGGCACAGTATGGTGTAGATAGTGTGCAACAACTACCGTTCAATTTTGATGGCTATTTGATGCAAAAAGGTGAAGAACACGAAGCAGAAATTTATTTCAAGCATTATGAATCGCTCCGCGAACAGTTCAACCATCAAAGCCGCATCTACCGGCGTAGTGCGCTGTTGTCTCCTTTCTTACCAGCGCGCTTCCTTTCTATGGCATTAGCCAATACTGACTACGAATCGCATTGGAAATTCTCAGATGCTGCTGAAAAATACCGCTTACAGATGATGGAAGCTTTAAATGTGCATTTTGCGGAGAATACAAAATACGGCGATTGGGCCTACAAAGCCGAACCCGCTCTATGGAAGTCGGTACCTGAGTTCAACTACACACCGCCATCTACATCTGACATTTTAAAACAAAATAGTAGCAATCTACTGGCGCTACTGACTTGGCTGGCGGTATCATTTTTGGGTTTGCTGGTAGCAGTAAGAAGGATATAGTTTAATTTTTTATTTTATAAATTACTGATTTTCAAATTTATACATATAACACAATGCGTTGTCTTTAACTAACAACATCTGACATCTAAAGGCTATGTTTCAACTGAATTTCAACTTTGAACTCAAATCACTACTGCGCAATGCGTGGATACAAACACTATGCATACTGCTGCCTGCACTTTGCCTATTTGCTGCTTATAATGGTGCACGGAAAGTAGCCGAACGCCAGGAGGGTACTGTACGAACGCAAATGCAAGCGGATAGCACTTTCACGGTTATGCTGGGCGTGTTGGATTCTGTGGAAAAAGGTCTTAAAACGGATTTACCGCCTTGGCAGTCACCCCAGACCCCCAGCGTAATAGGCAATCGCTATCCGCGCGTGGCGGTGATGGATGTGCAGCCGTTGGCACTGCTGGCTACTGGGCAGAGCGATCTGTATGCGCATACCGTGCGCCCCCAGCTATACGGTGAGGCTACTATGCTCAATTTTACAGAGTTGGCCAGCCCCGTGCAGTTGTTGTTTGGCAGTTTTGATCTCAGTTTCGTTTTTGTGTACCTACTGCCTTTGATTATTATTGCATTTTCCTACAATATATTATCCGTTGAAAAAGAGCAAGGATCGCTGCGTTTGTTACTTTCGCAACCAGTTAGCGTGGTGCAATGGCTCTTTCAAAAGGCAATCATCCGATTCCTGCTTTTGGGTACCATCGGCGTGGCCAGTTTGTGGTTAGCGCTTGGTTTGGCGGGTGTACCAGTGGGGGCGCAAGCTATCAAAATCGGTAGTGTTACCATGTTATTATTGGCATACATGTTGTGCTGGTTTTTTATTGCAGCTTTGGTCAATTTGGCAGGGCGTTCCTCGGGTCAGAATGCCGTGGTATTGCTGGCGGTGTGGGTTGTATTGGTACTGTTGCTACCGGCTGTAGTGAATCAAGTAGCCAATAATTTGTACCCTGTGCCTTCCAGGGCGCTGTTAATCAATGAATTACGTATTACGAATGTTGATGCTGAAAAACAGGCAGATACGATTTTGGCATCTTATTATCGCGATCACCCAGAGCTAATGCCCGAAGCCGACAAAGCAGAGACCTATCTTTTTTATAAAAAATATCTCGCCTCACAAGACCTTATCCGAGCGCGCATGGCGCCTCTGTTGGTGCAATATGAAGCACGATTGAAAGAGCAACAAGCCTTTACCGACCGCTTGCGCCTTGCTTCCCCAGCGCTATTATTATCGGATGGGCTGAATGAGCTTGCCGGGGTCTCCTCAAGGCATTATCAGTCATACCGCGAGCAAATAGTGGCATTCGCTAATGAATGGCGCGCCGCATTTCTGCCTAAAATATTCAAAGGAGAACCCATGAGGCGCGCCGATATAGATGCTTTGCCCCAATTTGTATATAATGCCGCAACTGTGCCGTCGCATTACACTGCTAACCTTACATTACTCTTGGCTTATGCCGTAGCGCTGGCATTGGCAGCATTACTCTTTTTTCGAAGCATTGCACTGGAGCGCATTTTTTCTTAGATGCCTCTTAGAGCATGTTTAAATTTCATACTTTGGTCTGCAAATGTTCATCTATGGAACCTCACTTTGCCTTTTTCTCGCTCCGTAGCGCTGCTATGCAGCTCAAAAAACGCTTCGGGAGAACCCAAATCTGATCATTTTCGACTTCAAAAACGAATTTTAAACATACTCTTAGAAGATGTTAGATAATAGACGACGATAGATGGATGAATATTACATTATCGTGCTGCCCTGATCGTTGTACTTTGTTGAATCCAACAGCTAACGTAGTAGCTGTCGCCTTCTTTGAGGTTGCGTTGGAACACCTCTTCCACACTGGGCATGTACTGGCTGTATCGCCCGATCCACTTATTTGCTTCAGCCGTTGCACCTGAATCCACCTGTTTGGCGCGATTCCACATGTCAATAGCAGGCCAAACGACCACTTGGCTGTCCCAGCCGCGTCCTGGACCACACAAGGGCCCACTGGATGCATAGAGTCGCCCGATGAGAATATAAGGCTCACCCCAATTGGAATTAACATCAGCGGCGCGTTGTGCATACTGGCGGGCGCGGGAGAAATTCTTCAGGTGTGCATAGTAAATTTTTGCTATTAGCAACAAATAACGCGCTTTTTTAACGGCATCTTTTTCCTCAGTCGCTGCTTTTTCAAAGTTTTCAATAGCGCAGGTATAATTATTATTTTGCAAACATTCATTACCCAGTGCAACTGGCCCAGCTACAGTCACGCGGCAATTTTCATTACCTGCTTTCACCAATTCCTGATACTGCGCATCGGTATCGGGGCACTCGGCCCAACGCAGCCAGGTATAAACATCACGGATTACATCACAATCAGTAGGGTTGTCCAGAAAATCCTGATAATATTTAGCTTTATAATAAGCACAATCATAAAAACCTCGCACCGTTTCAAAGGCATCGAGGCGTGCTGGCACATATTGTTCAATAATTCGCCAGCGCTCACACTCTTTTTCTTTGCACTTAGCCAGTCCAGTAGCTAACACGTCGCGTATTTGCTGTTGGTAGCTTTGGGCTTCTGCTATGCTGATTTTATCTTCAAAATATAAATCCACTAATAACGCCGTGAAGGGGTTCAATACAAAATCCGGCGTTTCTTTCTTCTCTCGATCCACTGTTTTCTTTAGCAAGGTGTAAATTTCCATCTGCGAAGTACGCCATGGGTATTTGTAGTACAAATCAAAACCCTTACGCGCATCGGCGTAGCTGCCTTCCGGATAGCAGCGTTCCATTTCATCATAAAGCATGAAGATGGTATCTATGTAGGTGTTTATAAGATTGGAATCCTGGGTTTGAGTGATAAAATATTCATAAAACCGGACGCCATCATTATATACGGTATTGCGTTTTCCGTCGGCGGCGGGCGCCACTGCATATACGCGTTGCCAATAGGTGAAAGCCTGCGCCCAGTCGTTAGCGCGCAAAAAATCTCTGTACAACACGAATTCGGTCTCCACATCGTCCTTATTATACAGATCGCTCCATTTAGCGCAGGGGCTGAGTTTATCATCTGCTGGCTTGGGCTTGGCCACGGGGGGCGTATCCGCTGCTGGCTCAACAACTTTTGGTGTGCATCCGATCAGGGTAACTACGCATAGGATAGAGAGGATTCTTGAAATCATAATAACAAGATTTTTTACAAATGTCGCAAAATTTCACATTATCAAACGCCGCCCGGACGGCATTTGTTATAAAAAACGCAGGCTTCGTCTCTTTATTTGAAACGAAGCCTGTGTTATGATGTTTTTGAAACGCAGTTTATTTACGAATTTTAAAATTCGTAAATAAAATCATGTTTTTCATTTAGCTCTTGAAGCGCAGTGTTACGGTTTCGCTGATCCAGCAGCCTACCGTTGCCTTATCGCCAGGTTTCATGCCACGCATGTGGCCTTCGCCGAGTTCCGGCAAGGAACTGCTGTAGCGCCCAATACGTTCATTAGCGTCGCTATTTACTTCACTATCAATGGATTTTGCATATGAATATTTTTCAATAGCTGCAAGGATAGCCAAGCGGGTGTTCCAATCGTCGCCACAATCGCGGCTGGTGCGTGCGTACATATCGCCGATCAGGATATAGGGACGTCCCCAGCCAGACTTGAGGCTGGCGGCGCGGCGCGCATTCTCGCGTGCGGAACTGTACTGCCCGAACTGCCAGGTTTGGATGTAAGCAATACTATAATAAAACTGGGCTTTTTTATCGTTATCGGTTTCTTTTTCGATCGCTTCGCGGTAGCGGGTTACGGCTTGCTCGTATTTGCCCTCTCTTTGCAGCAAAGAAGCATCGTAGCCAGGATTATTTTGGCGGAGTTCGGCCTCTAAGCGGGCATTGATTTCAGTGGCTAATGCTTCGTACTTTGTGCGCAGTTCATTCATCGTCACGTCCGTCGAGTCGCAGCCCTGAGCTTTGAGTTTGTTGTAAACATACTTCACTACTTCAATATCATCCGGGTTTGCCTTGAAAGAAGGGACAAGCTTCTTCTTGAAATATTCGCAGTCGAACACCTCATCGGCGATGGGCGCATAATTGTTTTCCATGACGGCTAGGGCTTGTTCGTAGTATTGGCCGTATTGCTTGTTATTCTTGATGTTGTGTTCGGCAATAGCGGTCAGTTTTTCACTCATTTCAATGGCTTCGGCTTTGCTAATTTTGCCTTGTTTGTACCAATACGTAACTAATTGGCCTACTGGGTCGAATACGATATACTCAGTATTATTGCCTCCTTTTTCGATTGCTTTTTTGAACATGCTGTAGGTTTCCAAAGAAAAGCCGTAGGAGGGCAAGTAGTAGAACATATCGTAGGCTTTGCGGCCGAGCAAGAATGCTTCATTTTTGTAGCATTGTATTTGCTCGTCGTACAAACGCAGGATCATGTCGGCATGTTCCTTTTGTTTAGCGGCGTCCTGCGTTTTGTTGTGCAGCACCATGTGGAAGGTTCTGCCGTCCACGTAATGCGTAGCGCGTTGGCCGTCGGCGGCCGGTGAGGCGTCATACGTTTTTTTCCAATTTTCAAAAGCGATTTTAAAATCCTCAGCGCCAAGTTGTTCAATATCGGCTAACTGTTTATCCTTCAAATATTGGCGATAAACAGAATGCGCGCCAATGAGGTCATCCTGATTTGGCAGGTTGTTCCAAGTACCGCACTGAGCCTGGGCTGATACATTCAGCGAGCCTGCAAGCAGTGTTGCTATCAAAATACGGAGCAGCTTCATAGTTAATTGAATTTACGTTTAAAAAACCAGGTATTATCATTCAAAGTGAATCCAAAGGTCATGCGTACGAAATTTTCCTGAATGGCGTTGGCTGCACCAAAGCGGCCACCTTCTAGGCTAATATTGACGAACGATACCTGCTGGCGAGGCATGATGAGCGGTAGCCCAAGCCCCAAACTCAGATAGTATTCTTGCAGTTGTTCGCCATTGATGCGGCGCGGGTCGCTGGCGTACACGGCACCAACTCGGTACCGCACGCGCTTGAAATAATCATTGTAAGAATTGAATTCTGGAATGTATTCCAAGCCCAAAGCGAAGCGGTTGGCGTCGAGCAGTACCTCGGGCCGAGCCTCATTGCGATACTGGCTCCAAGAAGTAGCACTATACTCTGCACCAATTTTTAACTTGTTGGCGCGTTCGTACATAATGCCGGCAGTTACTTGTGCTGGCAACGTGCCCCCAGCGCGCACCCCTGTTTCCAACAACAGCGTATCTACAAGACCGCCAAAAAAGTTATTGCGTTGATAGAAACGGCTCGAATTGGAGTTGAAATTCGTAGCCGAATTACCATACAAACCTATCGTTAGGCGTCGGAGGCGCGACGAGGCGCGTTCTTTATTGCCTATTTCGAACGTATATTGGATGCCTGCATTCCACACCAAACCTCTTATACTGATATCATCCAGAAATTCGGTGCTGTAAGCATTCGGCAAACTGTCAAACTCGATTCGTCGGCTATTGAGCATTTTCCCAAACAAATATCCTACCGAAGCACCTGCCGCTAAGTTCTTATAGCGCACGCCGTTGCCCCACATGAGCCGGTACGTGCCACCGCTACCCTTGAAAATATTGGTAGTGGCACCCAATTCGCCATCTTGCACTACGTCCGACTGGATATTGTAACCAATGTTGGTATAAGGCTGCAAAGATAGATTCATGCCGAAATGCCAAGGTGAGTCGTTTTTATCCAGTACGCGATTGATCGGGTTAAGTAGGGGAAAGCCCAGTGCCATATAGCTCAGGTTGCCTCCCCAAAGGTTATCCGACCGGTCGTTATCGCGCAAATTAGCATAGCGCGCATGGACGCCCACCTCGAATGCCGTAGCTTGCAAGTACGATAAGGATGCAGGGTTGAGTATATTCAAATGGTACGGATCATTGAAAGCGGCGCTCAATCCGCCCATACCGGCTGCCCCAGCGTAATATTGGCTGGCTAAATCCCCAAATCCAAAACGAGAATAGGGTGAATTGTTTTTAGGACGAATATTAAGGCTACTGGTTTGCGCCAACAGCATGCCGACCCAACAACTTATTCCCAGCGCAATAACTATCCTTCTACTAAAGCTCGACATTATAGCTTAAAATTTTATTCAATCCCTGTAGG